>CASERY010000001.1 GCA_949290385.1 uncultured bacterium
ATGCATTTATATACGGGGGTCTCCATCCTACCCTAGTGGATTAGAAACAAAAAAATAAGAAAGGAAAAACAAAATGAAAAAGTAGTCTCCATCCTACCCTAGTGGATTAGAAACATGTTAAAGTGAGAAACGTACCTGAAAAAACATCTGAGTCTCCATCCTACCCTAGTGGATTAGAAACCTACCAACAAGAGCAGAAGCGCCAGCCTAAACTAAACGTCTCCATCCTACCCTAGTGGATTAGAAACTGCGAACGGTCAAAAGAACTGCGAGGAATTTCAGCCGTCGTCTCCATCCTACCCTAGTGGATTAGAAACTTCGCATTTGAAGCATACGCGATATAGGTATAACTTGAGTCTCCATCCTACCATACTGGATTAGAAACGAATCGAACGGGTCATCGCCGAACCGGGAGCGCCGGGTCTCCATCCTACCACAGTGGATTAACTTTCAGGATTGCCAGCAAGGAATTCTGTCTCATCTCGTGCAATCATGATTATGGGTTGAGCTTACGGACCGCCAGAAGTTCTGTTTATCCCGTTTATTTGCGCAGAGTTCTGAGTTTCATGCTTATGTCATGCGCACGCTCAAGAATTTCTTCCTCATGCGGAATTTTCCGATGTTCCATCAGGATCCGCCCATCACAAATCACCGTGTCAATACAGGCAGAATCCGCCGCATAGACCAGATCCGCTGTCAGGCTGTAATCCGGAACTAGACGCGGATCGTCAAGATCCACCAGAAGAAGATCTGCAAGCCGTCCCGTCTCAATAATACCGGCATCAATTCCGAAAGCCTCTGCTCCGGTACGGGTCGCAGCCCTGAAAATATCGCAATCCCGGCCGGCTGTCGGATCCCCGCATTCCATCTTAGCAGACAACGCTGCAAACTTCATCTCCTCCAGCATGGAAAGATTATTGTTCGATGCACATCCGTCTGTTCCGACTGTAAACCGGCAGCCTCCGGCCTCCACAGCATCCCGGTAGCGGAACTGTCCCGAAACAAGTTTTAAATTGGAACAAGGACAATGGGAAATATAACAGCCTCTTTCCTGAATTATCCTGATATCCTCATCCGAAAGATGCACCGCATGAGCAAGAATCGTCCGCTCCCCCAGAAGACCAAGCTTGTCAAGCCAGGCAACCGGCGACATTCCATGCGCCTGAAAACATTCCTGCACTTCCCGCTCCGTTTCCGATGCATGAATATGGATTCTCCGTCCATCTCCCTAAGCCTCCTCCGCAATCCGCCGAAGTACCCGCTCCGAAACCGAATACACCGCATGAGGAGCATGACAAAACTGAATTCTTTCCGAAACCCGGCTTTTCAGAAGCTCTTCCCTGCAGCGCAGGTTGCAAGGAACCATTTCTCCATCAGGTCCGGAAATACTGAACAGTCCAATGGCTGCCCGCAGCCCCATTTCCTCTGCTGCCCTCAGTGAAGCAGGCTAATGCCAGTACATGTCATTAAAAAAAACAGTCCCGGAACGAATCATTTCAAGCTATGCCAGCTGCGTTCCCGTATACACATCTTCTTCCGTCAGCCTGCCCTCAACCGGCCAGATATAATCCTGCAGCCACGTGAAAAGTTCCATATCATCCGCATATCCCCGAAGCAGCGTCATTGCAGCATGAGTATGCGTATTGTAAAACGGCGGAACCGCAGCTTTCCCTGTTCCATCCATGACGTGGTCCGCATAAACGCTCATTCCGGGTTCAATTCTGCAAAAGCGGTTTCCATCAATGAATATGTCTGTTATATCGTTGTGAAGTCTGACATTCTGAATTAAAAGACTGCTCATCTCATTTTCTCCAAATTATCAAGTTCCAATGCAACAGCTCCGGCACGGCGCACCGTATCCAGGATTTTTTCTTCCAGACAAGCCGGCGGATTGTTCAGTCCCGGAACAACCCTGCCTTCAAGGATCTCAAGAATTCCGTCATTGTCAAGCGCCATGGTCGGATCAATATATTTCAAAAGTGTCGGTTCCTCCAGAACAAAGTTTAAAGGCTTTTTCCCGTTCAAAACACGTTCTTCAGGAACGTCCGGTCCGAATTCATCTTCCACCCCCATATTCACCAGGATCGCCGGGCTGTTTACAAGCACCTTGGAATCCATTTTCCCGCACAGCGCATTCCGCACCCCCGTTGCACAGACAACACACCATGCAGATTGTACCGCTGATTCAATCTCAGAACGGTTCTTTAAATTCACCGCCTCCATTCCGGACGGTACTGTCACTTTCTGTATATCATCCACCACTACGACCTCGGCACCAGCCCGTCTTGCATACATGACAATGCCTCTCCCAACCTTTCCAAAGCCGAACAATACAATTTTTTTCCCTGAAAAATCTTCAAATCCGAAATGAATCATCCCCCTGCGGAATCCATCCCCTGTTCCAAGAGACGTTTCAATTTCCTTAATGTGTCCATTGTCTGCAAGGAATACCGGCTGAGCACAATTCCGGTAACGTTCCAGCCCGGAACGCGTCAACTCAACATAACCATATTTGGCTTTCACATCGGTATTGGCTCCAGCACAGTCTAGCACAACATCATAACAGTCACGAAGCGCCGAAGCATCCGCTATTCTGACCTCGCATTTTTTCAGAAATTCCACAATCCCTGCATCGTACGGAATTCCACGACCGAAACCAACGGTCAACTCAGCTCCAGCCTCAAGCAATGCCGCATATTTCATCATAGTATTGCGAAAAACTGGCGTGGCATCAAAAATTTTCCGACCGGCCAGCGGATGAGAACCCCTCCACTGGCAAATCTGTTCGGCAAGTGCCGGGTATTCTTCTTCCCGATAAACTTTTGTCAATACATCGTAAATCAAATCCAGCTTCATTTTATTTCAATCCTTCAAAAAAATGCCACGCATGTCTCTGCACAGGCATCAACATCTCCGGTTTGTTTTTCCAAACGCTCAAATCAAAAGACATCGATCTCATATCGGCAGGGGTCTCTGCCGTCTTCGGTCATAATCTATCCTATATCTGTCTGAAAAGCCTTTCCTCCTCCAAATCCTCTTGCTACCACCCCGGATCCTTTCCCTTCCTCCGAAAACTCCGTACATCGATTCGTACAAGGAAAAACCGGAACAAGAGGATTAAAGATCCATTCCCCTGTCATACATGAGAAAGAAGATTTCCTGTACTGCTCTGGCCCTATAAAGATGATAAGCCATGAAAGAAAAACACACCTTCTCTGAATCCCTGCAATTTTGCAATTTTTGGAT
>CASERY010000002.1 GCA_949290385.1 uncultured bacterium
AAGGTGATCGATGACCTGAAAAGCCGGAACAACATTTCCGGGAAAACCATCCAGGTGGCAGACAAAGGATTGAACTGTTCGGAAAATATCCTCCATGCAGTAAAATCAGGAGACGGATATCTTTTCTCCAAGTCTGTGAAACAGCTTCCGGAAACAGAACAGGTCTGGGTTTTATTGGAAAATGATTACCGGGATGTCAAAAACGAAAAGGGGGATCTTCTTTATCGGATCAAAGAGTGCGTCGATGATTTCCCCTATAAATACACGGACGAACAGGGGCGGGAAAGGATCATACGGTTACAGGAAAAACGAGTGGCTGTCTATAATCCTCAGCTCGCTAAAAAACAAAAGGCCGAAATCAGCAGGCAGATAGAAAAAGCAAAAATCCTCCGGGCAGGCCAGGCAAAAAGATCCGAATACGGGGACAGCGCAAAATTTGTGACCTTTCAGGCCGTTGATAAAGAAGGGAAGAAATCAAAAGATAAAGTAAAGGTGCTTATGAATGAAAAAGCGATTGAAAAAGCGCAGGCACTGGCTGGTTATAACCTTTTTGTTACATCAGAGATTCATATGTCAGATTCAGAAGTATACCATACCTATCACAACTTATGGCGGATTGAAGAATCCTTCCGGATCATGAAGTCACAGTTGGACGCAAGGCCAGTGTATCTCCAGAAGGAAGATACTATCACAGGCCATTTTCTGATCTGCTATCTTGCTGTCCTTTTGACTCGCCTGCTGCAGTTTAAAGTCTTAGAAGACCGGTATTGTTCCGAAGACATCTTGAACTTTTTTAAACAGTTCCGGGCAGCCCGGATCTCTGAAAGGAAGTACATAAATCTAACAAGGAACTCAGCATTTATCCGAAAATTTGCGCAGAAGACAGGGCTTCCTCTCACCTCTTATTTTCTCTCGGAATCACAAATAAAAAAGATGTTAAGTCACAGGTTTTAATCTGTGGCTTAACACCATTTTTTACCATCTAACTCTGAAAGTCAGGTATCATATTTTTCAGAAAATGTTAACGCATTTTTTGCGTTTCCGCATCAGCTCTGCCATTTCATCCACTCCTTCCAGCCCGTTCTTACCCACGTCCAACAGTAGAAAACAGAGCAAAAAGTTAACATAGTCCACTTTATTCCATACAATATGAACTAAGTCATCTTTGGAATCAGCAAAACGGATTTCTGCACGGCATACCAGCTCTGTTCCGTGCTGGACATCGCCCGCAGCTATATGGGCAGAATCATTAAAAAGGTTCCGGAAGAGCGGTGGGATCTTACGCTGTAAGGCAGCAAAACAGACCCCCGCGTAAAGCGGGGGCCTGCCGACTATGAGGGGGAGATAGTTTTGTGAGTTGCTGTTCAACTATCCGAGATTTATCTTACCGAGAAAATGTGTTGATTTTGTGTTGGATATTTGAAAAATTTTTGAAGAAGATTTTCTCCGTATTCTTTCGGCCATCAGAAATTTTTTCCCTTGAAATATAACCGATACTTCCTCATTCGCTCAAAAACCACCTGCTCTACCCTGCGGCAGATTTTTTCGTCATACAGCTCTCCGGCAAATTCCAGCTCTCTGGACACATCCTTTTGAGAAAAGGAAAAATGCAGCTGCATGCCATACAATTCCTCCGCCGCATCAACCTGCTTATCAAAATTTCCGGAAAAAGGTTTTGCATGAACATGTCCGATACAATCATAAATATCCTGATCCAGAGAATAGTCATTAAGGTCAGACAGCAGAGCCAGACCATTATCAAAAACAGGACAAAAACGGAACTCCATCGTTTTTTCATTTCGAATGACCGCCAGATTGTTTGTATGACGATCCTCGTTCAGGAAAAAGGCGTCCAGTTCCAGCAACAGGGTCAGATATTCTCCGGCTCTCTTCAGTCCGGTTGTCCGCTCCAGGAATTCTGTCGTGTAACGAATTCTTTCCTTCGGTTCCCTCATTTTTCCAAGAGTCTCCGCCAGTCCCCGCCCATTATAGGCACGGTACAACCGCTCAAGCGGCACCAGCATTTCGTCCTTGTCTCGAAAGTTGTCACTGACACATCCGGAAAGTTCCTTTCCCCGATACCGAATCCACACCGGTCCGTATTCCACAAACCCGGACACATTGGACTGCTTCAGCAGACGTGATATTAAAACCTCTGAAAGAGCTTCGTAACCCATATAGTCAGCCTTGTACCACTTCCCCTGCCACTGCCATTTCGGCTGATCTCCTTTTGAAGTATGTCCCTGATTCGGTTCACGGGCGACCGCGTCCAGATCAATTTTTTCCATCGGCAGCTCCTTTCCGTGGATAATAGCAGAATTTCAGCCACATATCATCGTCAGCGATTCTTCCTCCGGTCTTTTCCACAATCTGAATCGGATCATAGGAGGTCAATTGAAGTTCACTCAGAATATCCTTTGCGTTACCTCGTGAGGCCGGAAAACAGCGCTCTTCCAGAAACCTCTCAAAATCTTCCCAGGATGGATTCTCAACGACACCAAAAGCACGATGCAGCAGGTCCTTAGTTTTATTCCGGATCAGAATCTTCCGATTCATAAAATCCACATCAATAACCGTACATGGGTGCTGCCGATTCATATATGTTATGCGCAGTGTGAAAGATTCCGGCGGTTTTTCATTGATATATCTTCCGATCACCTGCCTGGATGTCTGAAACCGCTTTGCAACTTCGTTCACCGTCATGCCGTCTTCGATCATGTCCCTGATCTTCTGCACATCCTCCGGCGTAAACTTTTTCTTCCTTCCTGCCCTGCGAGGGTTCTTTTCCTGCAGGGAATGCGCAATTTTTTTCAGCTGATTTACATCGTCCGTCCCAAACAGTTCCACACACAATTCCCGATAATCCACGTTCACGGAATCCTCTCCTTTATTTTTATATATGTAACTTTTTTAATTTAGTTCCATTATATCAGAAGAGTCGTTATTGTCAACGAAAAACCGGCAGGCGGGCTGTTCTATATTCAGCCCACCGAAATATCATCCAGATACCAGGAGGTTGTTCCCTCAGATCCGGAATCCGTGCCGATGATCAGATCAACCCTGCCCTGGTCATTGGCTGCCACGTCAAATTCAGCCTGTAGACTCCACTCCTTCACCTTCCGGATAATCAGCATAAATGGCCGTAAATCCGGCGTCATACTCTTCAAAGTCAAACGTCACGGCCTCCGCGGATTCCGGCGCCGCCGGTTTTGCTGCACATCCTGCAAGCAGACCGACCGTCAGCAGAGAGGCCATTCCCAAAGCATAAAACCGTTTCATTTCAAATCCTCCTTCATCTTGTTCCATTTTTCCCGGAGCTTCATCAACGCCGCATTTTTCACTACGGTTTTCAGCCAGCTCAGTTCATGAGCCGAAGGGAACAGCTTTTCATCCAGTCCATAAAGCCGCAGCATCACGGACTGAATCACATCCTGGCTGGCGTCCTCGTCGTTCAGCACGGAATAGGCCACGCTGAACAGACAGCGAAAATAATCTCCCTGATGTTTCCGGTATCCATAAGATTTTCCCAAAGCCCTCCTGTTTCCCGTTCCTGAGATTCCAGCTTCTTATTCCACAGCGTCCCCTGTCATTTTCAGTTCTTCATACACTTCTTCCAGATTACGCCTGGCTCCCTGAAAGGAAGGCCATGCATCGATTCCATCTTCCTTTTTTCTTGGAATGATATGGATATGAAAATGAAGCACGGACTGACCAGCGCTCTCGTCGCTGGCATTCAG
>CASERY010000003.1 GCA_949290385.1 uncultured bacterium
GATCCACTGTTCTAGCATGTTATACGGCAAATTTTATCGGGGCGCTGGTGATCAATCTGACTCCGATTCTTTTCATCCCTTTGAAAGAGCTTTATGGGCTTAGTTATACACAGTTTGGAATTTTGCTTGCAGCCAATTTTATTACGCAGGTCGCTGCAGACATCATTTTCAGCTGGCCCACAGAAAAGTTTGGATACAGGCCATTTGTTGTGTTGGCTCCGATTCTGACCATCTTGGGATATTTGATTTTTACCTTGTCACCGTTATTTTTGGAAAATCCTTTCCCCGGTTTTGTTCTCGGGACAGTGATTTTTTCCGCAACTGGCGGATTGCTGGAATTACTGCTCAGCGCCATTGTAAATGGAATTCCCGGGGATCAGAAAGCCACTCTGATGAGTGTACTGCATTCCTTCTATGCCTGGGGACAGCTGACAGTAGTTCTGCTGACAACTGCGGCACTTTATATCGTAGGGGCAGAAAACTGGCAGTGGATTATTGCGGCATGGTCCATTCTGCCTCTGATCAATGTGTTTCAATTCATTTTCTGCAGACTTCCTCCACAGGTTCCTCCAGAAAAAAGGCAAGGAGCAAGTATTTTACTTCGAACAAAGTGTTTTTACGTGATAATTGCTGTAATTGCTTTCAGCGGTATGTCGGAAGTTTCTATGGCCATGTGGACTTCCGCATTCTTGGAAAGAGCTGTGAATCTGCCTAAAATTGTAGGGGATACTGCGGGAATGTGTCTCTTCGCAGCAATGCTGGGGACCGGAAGACTGTTATACGGAATTTTCGGAGAGAAGCATGATGTGTGGAAATGGATGATGGCGGGTGCTGTTACAGCTACGGGGTGTTATCTTTTATCTGCATTGTCTTCTTTGCCCTTTTTTTCTCTGCTTGGATGTGTCTTCTGCGGCTTGGCAGTGAGCCTGCTTTGGCCAGGTTCTGTCGTTCTGGCTGGAAAGCAATTCCCTCTGGCAGGTGCATGGCTGTATGCCATGCTTGCAGCAGGAGGCGATATCGGTGCATCAATCGGCCCCTATACTCTAGGGGTGCTGGCAGATCATGCCGCTCATTTTTCATGGATCCAAAGTCTTTTCCAGTCAAGCGGTCTGACTGCTGAACAATTCAGTTTGCGTACTGGATTATGTTTCGGAGCTGTTTTCCCGATAGTTACATAGCTCCTGTTGGTTTTGCTGCGCAGACTCCAGAAAAAAGAGTCCTCCGGCTGCTGAAATCAGATTAAATTATACAGGAAGGGGGCAGCAGCCTAAGATAGAACAACTTCCCGGGGAATCATGCAGCATGAAGAATGGGTATCCGGGACTGGATGGTTTCAAAAAATATTTGAAACAGAATCTTTTCCTCAAATTTCTGTACATGAATGCAAATATAGGAACGTACATTTCTGAAAATCTCGGAAAATATACAAAAAAAGAAAGAACGGGATGCTCTTCCTGTATACGCAATAAGGATGGAGCATTCCGCATCTGAAATCTGGTTTTCGAAGAGGGGGCTGGGGAAAGCGTCTGTTCTCAGGTTGCCGGATCAGGCTTTCTGGCAGGTTTGTAGAAAAGAAAGTAAATCACCAGATACCCAGTTAGCATCAGCAATGGCAATCCTCCCATCATAATGCGGATGATGAGTTTTCCCTGGGCGGAGAGTTCCGCATTTGGAACATAGTTGGCAAGAGACAGGCCCGCACCAATCAGGAAACCGCTTAATGCTCCGGCAAGTTTTACAACGAATGTTTGTGTGGAGAAAATAATGCTTTCATTGCGGGTTCCGAACTTTTTCTCTCCATAATCCACGCCGTTAGCCAGCAGAACTGTCAGGATCGGCAGCAGAAGTCCTGTTGAGAACCCGAAGAATATGCTTGTTATAATTGCCGTATAGTAGCCAAACCCCTGCAGGAGGAAAATCATGGCACAGGATATCAGTGCGCACAAAGAAGAGACCATGATAATCGGGGTGCGGTGAATGAACCGTGCCAGAATAGGATAACAGAAAATCCCTGCAATCTGAGAAAAGCTGTATGCCGACAAGAATGGTGCAATCAAAACTTCTTTCTCAATGACATTTTTAAAGAAATAAATTCCAACTCCTGCGTAGAATTGCAACATCAGATTAAAGAGAACCGATATGAACAGAATACACATGACCTGGTCATTGAGGAACAATACCCGGAGCATCTGGCGCAGCGAAGTTTTCTTCTGGGGCGCAGACGCTGCATTCTCTGTTTTATGCGTGGTAGGGACAAAATAAACAGTCACCAAAGTGCAGAGGATAAAAAGAACCGCTACAATGAGTGCTACCAGAGCGTATCCGCGAGCCGGAGAAGGTCCTCCCAGCACTTTTACCGCCCAGATGACCGAGCCCCCGATCAGCATCCAGGCCGCACTTGCAAAGAGTCTTGGAATGGCAGACACCTGGTCCCGTTCTGCAGGAGTGTCTCCCAGATCCGGAACCATGGACCAGTAGGGGATATCCATAATAGTATAAGTCAGCCCCCAGAGAATATAAGTAACAGCGGCATAAGCCACCATCATGGAGGGTGAAAGATCCCATTTCAGGAACAAGGCTGTTAAAACTACGGCATTGGTTAAAGTGCCAATAACAAGCCATGGCTTGAATTTCCCGTATTTGGACCGGGTATTATCGACAATCAACCCCATAACCGGATCGTTGACAGCATCGAAAATTCTTGCGGCGAGGAAGATGATCCCGACAACAATTGGATCAATCTGACAGACGTCTGTAAAGAAAACCATGCAAAAAGTTGCAACCAAACCATATACCAGGTCTTTACCAAAAGCCCCGATTCCGAATGACAGTTTCTGCGGCCACGAAAGTTTGCTCATAGTATGATTTTACTCCGTCTGTTGATATGTTCCTGTTTTTGTTCAGCGCATTCGTGCCGCAGATGTGACACTTCTCTGTGCATTTCTACAGGGCTTTCGATGCCGGTCTGTGCATGAAAGACATCCGTAAGAATATGTGGTCCTTTAGACATAGAACTTTTTGAAGCTGCCGGTTGTATTCTCTGCAGAGGAAGAATCCCGCTGAAGAAAGATCCCGGAATGCTGAATTTCTGCTAAATTCCTGTCAGACAGGTCAAAAATTTGATTCTTGTGGATTCTGAAAACATGGATAACTGCTGTTGCAGATATCATCAACCATGCTGTCCGGCGTTTGAAAACGGCTCGTTTTGCTGCTCAGGAGCGCAGACTGAAAAAAAACTTCAGCCCGTGCAGCCTGGACAGTATGGCTGTATGGAAATCCTCTCCAGAAAACCTCTTCAGAAACACGCACCCTGTATGAATAATATAAGACATTCAGTCTGAAGTATCAAGTCATTTCTTGAGTAGAATACAGAATGTTTTATCCGTTTTGCAAATTCCAAAGAGCAGGAAATCCTGTTACGACTTTTGTGCTGTGAGAAGCATGGATTCATGGACTTCATACAGAAGAGGTTCTCCTGCAAGAAAGCGTTGAAAATCAGCAAGGATAAAGTCTGCCATACGCTTGAGCTCATCATTCAGAGATCCGGCAATATGGGGCGTAAGATGCACATTGGGCAGTTTGTAAAGTCTTGAATCTGGTGCCGGAGGTTCAGGCCAGGTTACATCGAGGAGGGCGGTGAGATCCGGACGTTTTTCAAGAACATCGCATAAATCCGATTCATTCACCTGCCGTCCGCGTCCTGTGTTGATGAAGACCGCATCAGGACGCATAGAACTGAAAAGTTTGCCATTCAAAACGCCTGCATTGTCATCCCGGTCCGGCAGATGATTGCTTATGACTTTTGCTGTTCGGAAGGCTTCTTCCAGCGAAACAGTCCGCCGTTCAGGATGCGATGGAATGACAAGTACATTCAGACGGTAAGTCTGAAGCAGTTTCTGAACATACTGGGAAATCGCTCCGGCTCCGAGCAGGGCAACGGTTTCACCATAAGCTCCGCATCCGGCATCCTGAGCCCGCCACATTTCCGGGCCTGTCATTCTGCTGGAAAGCCTGAAGTAATTCTTCAGGGACAGAATGATCTGGGCAACAGTGAATTCGGCCACAGGAATGGCGTTGGCCTTCCAGGCACTGACAACTTTAATGCCTCTGCGGAGCAGGGGCCGACAGAAGGAATCCGTTGCGCCCGCTGCATAAAAAACAGCTTTCAGGGATTTCATCTGATCGAGCTGCTGTTCATTTAAACAGATCATGCCCCATGTGGAGAAAAGAATTTCCAGATCCCCGAGTGGTGCGGAATCCATGTTTTCGGGCGTAATGATTTCCGGATAAAGGTCTGTTCGTTCTTTGAGTTTCTGAATTCGTTCCTCTCCGTAGACGCGGCTGATATTTTCCGGCTGGGAAGAGATAAAGGCGGCTTTCATAGTTTCAAGTTCCTTTTTTGATTGCTGTCAGAGAGCAGCAGGATGGTTTTCTTATTTCGTTTGCAGGGATATAAGCGATTACACCCATGAAGAGTTTGAGAGAGATGAATGTCTTTCAGACTGATGACGCATCACAAGCTTTGGCTGTGATCGAGAGCGGAGACCGTCCGGGTGAACTTTAAAGCATACGTACTTTTTCCGCGGAGGGAAAGACGTATCTGGGTAATCTGATCTCCCCAGGATGCCCGGATATTTCCGTCATTATGGATTAATGGAATCAGTTCAATGGAGTCGAAAACGGAAGCATCAAGTTCCACTTGAGATTCGGTGTGTTCATTGAAAAGAAGCATTTTCCCCAGAAGTCGTACGGGCAATGGTGTAAAGAGACAAACAAGTGCTTGCGGTGAAGTCTCTGCCGTGTACTGATCGGTAAGCGTACAGCTTTTTCCGCCGGGGGAGAGCTCAAGGGTACGGATATAGGAAGTCAGATGGAGTTTTTCCGGATAGGCTTGATGCAGATCGGAGGTGAGAATCCGTGTGCCGTCGGCATTTTGCCGGAAGTCCAGAGATGCTGTAAAATGTCTGCCTGCTTCCTGACAGATCCCGTCAAATATCGCCGCATTGTGGCCGTGTGCACCGTGATAAATGGAGTGGTAGCGTTCAGAAGAGAAGGTTTTGGCAGAATACACATTTGTTCCGAGGTCAATAATGACTGGTGTGCCTGCATAAAAAAGAGTGAAATGACCGAGGTCATTATGATTGTGCATTTCGTTATTGTGTCCGCCTTTGAGGGATGCGGTGAAACCGTCCTTGGAGCGGAGGATTCCAAGATGTCCCGGAAAGAACGTCGTTTCGGAAAAATCATGCATGGAATCGAACTTCGCCGGACAAGGCCCGAACAGGGATTCCAGAGTATTTCTTAAAAGTTCGCCATTCTGAAGATGGAGACGGATTTTCTTTCCTGTGTTTGCTGAAGCATTTGAAGCATTTCCCACAGGCGTGGAAGCGGCATTTCTCCTGTTCCGTTCTTCCTGAAGTTCTGCGAAACGGAGCAGAGCTTGAGAATTTGTGGCTGCTGCCGCAGCTGTCCGAAGAGATACCGGAACAGGAATGCGGGACCCGCCATCTCCGAAATTCAGTGTATAACGCTATTGCGGATCCATGACCATAAGGGCGGGGAATTCCAGAACAGCCCGAACTTTCGGATCGCGGTAGACTTGTTTCATGGAACCGGGAAAGGCGCGTTCCAGGCATTCCGTATAGCGGAAGAATTCCGCTCCGGATTTAAGCCAGTAACTGGGACCTTCTTCACAGAAACCGTCCTGAGGAGAATTTGCATAATAGAGGGCGGCAATTCTGTTCAGCTCGTGAATAAGACGGGCAAGATCCTCAGTCTTGTCAAGCAGAAGGATTCCCGCAGTCAGGAGGGAGTCACTGATCCAGATGGCCCAGTTGCCTTTTCCATTTTTCCAGAAGTGACGGCTGTTGTTTTCAGGATTCAGGAAAGCTGAAATTGTCCTGTGAATGGTCTCATTTCTGACTACTTCAACAATCCCCGGTGAGATTTTAGCAATTTCTTCTCCTGCCACATCCAGAGTCAGGGCAACAAGAGCCGCAGTTGAGGCTGCAAAAAGATCCACATGAACACGGGTGGCGGCATCGGGCGGCAGGACATCCTTTTCATCATAGAAGGCATGCGCATGCATACACCAGTAGCGTTCATTTGCAATAGCCCAGAGATGGTTGATGAGACAGGGAAGATATTTTTCAGTATCGCCGGTGAGGCAGAGAGCGGCAGTGAGACGCCCGAGATTATCTCGTCTCAGGAAATATCCGGACTCGTAATCTGTGCGGTTTCCATTCATTTTGAATGCAATATAATCCATGATGGGAAGAATGGGAACAGGAGCTGAAAGAATCGGCTCAGTTTCTCTCAGGATTCTTTCTTTTTCCCGTTTCCCGGATTCGGTTATGGCTGCTTTTTTCCAGGCATCCCGATCCGAAAAGGGCGGATAGAAATGCGGCCGTTGGAAATCATGTAGGATCTGTTCCTCCAAATTCGGAGGAAGCAGAGATTCGAAATGTTTTTTCCCGATTTCTTCCGGAACGGGGACGTCTGTTGCGGAAGAGGATGCAGAAACGATTGGATTCGGTACGGATTCTATCATGGGTGAACTCCTTTTTTTTCTTGAAGGAATGAAATCAGCAGTTCAATATTGAAAAGCAAATCTTGATTGGCTGTGCACTCCGGCTTGTGTCCCGGAATGAAGCTGATGAGTCGTCCTCCGGCGGGAGATCTTGTTTCACAGCATTGGGGATATGTTTTTCCTGCAGTGTCTGTTGTCATCAGCGTCATGATAGGGGCTGTCTCCTCAAGATCCGTATAGATTTCGTCTTCCGGCAAATGGAAGTCCCTGAGTTTTTTCCCCAGCGGATGACATGTTTTGGTCCGAATAACCGAGCAGGCTGCAGTTGGATGTGTGGAAGGCGGTACTCCATCCGGGTCTCCGGGGCGGACCCAGCGTAGACCAACAGTCTTGCGCCACCATTCCCATTTCCAGAAGGCGGCGCTGGATCCGTGGAGCAGCAGAAAAGAGCCCCCTTGAGCGTAATACTTCCTGACAGCTTTTTCAGCTTGTTTGCCGGGATGCGGAATCCCGCAGGTTTCTCCAATCATATGAAGGACAAGCAGATCACAGTCATGAAGCCATTCTCCGTTTTCGAGTATGGAAAAATCATCTTCCCGGAAAAGAATCTGTTTTTTCAGAGCTTCCGGCAATGCATCAAAAATTCGTTTTCCGGGCCGGGCACCATAATGGTTGTCAGCAAAAAAATAGATCATCAGAGGTTTCCTTTCATACGGATACGGTTTTCCTTGAGTCGGGCGGCCTCCGGGATTTTTTTATAGAAATCATCCAGGGGGAAACATCCAGATACCATTCCGGCACGAGGGGCATTGGTGCAGTCTCCGAAGGTTCGGCAGATTCTGCGTCTGTCAGGTGTTCGCCCTGCAAGGAGATCCGAACAGATATCAGGATAAGGCAGAGCCATGCGGCCGATTCCGACAAAATCCGTGAATCCGCTGGAGACGGCATATTCCGCCGCGTTGGGGAGAAACTCCTGAAGACAGGTATATCCGGATCCGACAAAGCAAACATCTGGACAAAGCTGTTTGATTCTTTTGACAGCGGCGATGTGACGTGAGACATTGTAAAGAGGATGTTCCGGCGGAGGATAACCATCGGACACCGCATAGTATGCGGGTCTCTGCAGATGGACATTATAATAAGGACTGCCGACTGTCGCACAAATCAGATCCACTCCGAATTCGCAGTGCGCCATATGGATGAATTCTGCTGTTTCTGTGAGATCCGGATCCATGCCCAGTCCGGTGCCGTCTCCTCCGAAGGCAAAGGGATAGAATCCGTTCCAGGGCATGGGAACACCTCTGCCGTTTTCATCTTTGACGAAAGGAAGGAGATCAAACAGACTGAGCCTGACAGACAGAATCAGGTCCGGACATGTTTTGCGTATGCCTTCAGCGATTTCTCTAAAAAAACGGGTTCTGTTTTCAAAGGATCCGCCGTAGGGGCCTTTGCGTTCGACTGCACTTAGAAATTCGTGTGCCAGATAACCGTGTGCATGCTTGATATCAACAAAATCAAAGCCGGCTTTCCAGGCAATCTGTGCCGCTTTGACAAAATCCTGGACCACAGTATGGATTTGACTGTCCTTGATGACATGCTCCGGACCACAGTGGAATTTTCTGTCCAGTAACGGATGTTCGTAGGCGGTAACCGGTTCCGCTTTCAACGGATCGTTCGGATGCGCAAAGCGTCCGGAATGGGTCAGTTGGAGACCGATGGAAAAATCGTCATCTCTTCCGGTTGTGTTCTTGTGTACCTTACGCATTTCCCGACAGAGAGATGCCAGCGCTGGCAGTGTGTGTTCAGAGACAAGAAGCTGTCGGGGACTGCTGCGGCCTTCATGAGAGACTGCGGCTGCTTCTGTGCCGTAAATTAATTTTGCTCCGGATGCAGCAAAGCGCAGCCAGCGACGCCGGGTGTATTCGCTGGGGGTCCCATCTTTTTCGCAGTCCCAGCCTTCCATCGGCAGAATGGCCCAGCGGTTACCGAATGTTCGGCCGCAGCATGAAATTGGAGAAGGCATGGCTTTGCCTGGAACAGCATCTTCTGCAAGGCCTATTTCGATGCCTTCACGCTTCAGCGCGGAACGAAAATCGGAAAGGGTTTTAAATTCAGCAATTTTACTGTAAGTTTGAGGAGGAAGCATAAAAATGATCCTTTCAAAAACGTTTAGGCTTCTGGAGATGGACTATGAACAGTTCCGTATCTTCCAATGTTTCGTAGGTATGATGCAAAAGAGCATCGAACTGAACGGCTGTTCCAGTGCGGATGAGATGGGTCTCTTTGGGAAGACTCAGGCGCAGACATCCGTGAAGGACCCAGCATAATTCGTAGTCGTCACGATGCAGTTCCGGGGTGGAAAGCTTCGCACCTGCTTTTGCCGAAGCATGCATGCACCGGAGGTGATTGTAGGAAACTCGTTCAAAGAGAAAATCTCCGGAACGGTACTGTTCCGAATGAACTGCGTGCGATGTCTGTTTTTCTGCAAGACAGATGAGGTCGGAAAGCGTAATGCGGAATGTTCGTGCAATCCGGTACAGCGTTTCTGTTTCAGCGGAAGTTTTATTGCGCTCCAGTTTGGATATGACGCTGGCGGATACCCCGCTTGCGCAGGCTAGTTCGGCAATGCTCATGCCTTCCCGTTTGCGGAGCGTGCGCAGAATTCCAAAGTCAAGAGCGGAATTGTCTTGTGTTTTTTCAGACGATCTGTTCATGGTTTTATTCCTTCTGAAGAGAATTTCTCCCGGTATTGTTTCCATACCCTTTCGAACCATCCATTTTGTTCCGGCAGAGGATGGCAGTCTGTCCACTGTGAGTGGATGCTTCCATTTGACAGCGTGCTTTCCAGAACTTTTGTACGAAAATACCTGTTTTCAGGGGCAATTTCCCATTCTGGAAGTCCGGGCAGAGGAACTCCACCGGGCGAGAGGGTAACGGCTCCTCCGCGTGAACCAGTGCCGCTTTCAATTTGAGCAAGAATTGTCTGAAGATAGCAGTACTGGGCCGTCAAAAGCTGACGATTCCGAAGGATTTCCGTGAAATCCTGGACATTCAGATTTCCCAGCGGACAAGTCTGATGCTTTTTCAGCTGATCCAGAACTTCTGGCAGAACCTGACGAAGGATCTGTACATCTCTTACAAATGCGCCTGCCCGGTCCATGCGTTCCTGAAAGATATTCCGTTCTGTTTTCCAGTCCAATGGACAGGGGGAATTCATCCGTTTGCGGTATTCTGCAAGAATCGTTTGCGCCTTTCCTTCAGCCTGCGAAATGTTGACATCTTCCTGTTCGGAGGAAGGGTGTCTTAAAGAGAGTGCAATGGCTTCCGCTGCGCGGAATGCACCGCACTGTCCTGCATTCAATGCTGATCCGCCGGGACGGGAAATGCCGTGGGAGCCATTGACTTCTCCTATGGGAAAAAGATTTTTCAAGTTCTCTGATTCCCAGTTGAGATCACCAGCCAGTCCGCCGTTGTTGTGCTGAGCGCATACGGCAATTTCCAGAGCCTTGGATTCCAGGTGAATGCCATGTTCCGCAAAGAGTTGCAATGCGGGGGCATTCAGACGTCTGAGACGTTCCAGGGGAGAATCAGCCGCGGCGCCGCTTTTTTCCAGATAGCGGACTGTTTCCTGAGAACATTGATCCAGGTGAAAATCCGGCGGATCACATCGATAGTCAAGGAAGACACGGCGGCCCCGGAGAACGGTTTCAATATAAACGAACAGATCAATCATGGAGGAGCCTGGAAGATGTTCTGCAGAGAAGGGCCATTGATATCCTTTGAGGAAAATGGCATTGTACATTTCCGCCTGAGTGCTGAAATATTCCCGGAGGAATTCCTTCTCATCGGAAATACCGTCACTGCTTCGGGAAATAAATCTTGGAAGAGCCTGCATGTAGCTTCCGGATACATTCCAGCGGAAGTCCAGAGCCGCCAGTCCGAACTGCGACTCTGGAAGATTTCTTGCTTTCGCCCCGGCTTCAAGAGCAAGTCCGATGGCGCCTGTATGGACTTGAGGATAAACACTGCGTTTATAAAGACCTCCCGGTCCTCCCGTTGCGAAAACGGTCCGGCGGGCAAAGACAGTTTTCAGAGAGGGAGGGGCATTCCGTTGTGTCAGATCGGAAAAAATGGCTCCATAGCATGCGGTTCCATCGGAAATTAGATCAACGGCGGTATAAGATTCAGATACATGAATTTTTCTGCGTTTGAGTTCTGCTGTGAGGGCCAGACACATGTCCCGTGAGGTATATGGACCGCTGGAGGTAGCGCGCCTCCTGCTGTCATTGTCTGTCTGATAGCCGATGTATCCGCCGTATTCATCGTGGGGAAACGGGACTCCCAGCGTTACAAGATGAGAAAAGGCCAAGGTGGAAAGAGATGCTTCCACAAGCGCAAGATCTCCGTGGACACTGCCGCCCCGCATGAGGTCGAAAGCAAGAAGTTGCGGAGAATCGGGTTCACTGCCGTAAAGTCCCAGCTTGTAATAAGTCTGTTTATCGCTTCCGGTATTGATACTGGTCCCCATTCGGAGCCCTTCTGTGCAAAGAAGAATATTTGAAATGCCAAGGGCATGAAGTCTTACGGCGGCGGCAAGCCCGGCGGCGCCACTGCCGATAATGAGAACATCCCAGAATGAAGAAGAAGAGTTCTGCATTGGAGGGACTCCTTCAGAAACGTTCCACAAGAAGTCCGCCATCGATATTGATGACTTGTCCGGTTGAGTAGGCAAGATCTCCGGAGAGAAGCATCCGCACAGCTTTGCCTATGTCAGATGGAAGGCCCCAGCGCTTCTGCAGAGTAAGTCCTTCTTCTATAAGTCGGTCGTATTTTTCTGTTACGGTGCGTGTCATATCGCTTTTGATGATTCCCGGCCGCAGTTCGTAGACGGCAATTCCTTCACAGGCAAGACGGGCAGCCCAGAGTTTTGTAGCCATGGCCACTCCCGCTTTGGATAAACAGTATTCTCCGCGTTCGATATGTGCACAGACGGCGGAAACGGAGCCTATATTAATGATGCATCGGAAAGCACTATGCTGGTTTCGGATAAGTTCTTTTACCGCGAGCTGAGTCAGAAAAAAGGGGCCTTTCAAGTTGATATTCATGACTCTGTCAAAACTTTCCTGTTTCATTTCAAGAATATCGGTACGCTGTTCCGGAGCAACGCCTGCATTGTTTACAAGAGCATCCATGGTTCCGAATTCCCGGAGAAATGCGGAGATGAGGTCCTTGCGGTCTTCTTCTCTGGAGATGTCACATGGGTGAAATACAATTTTCCCGTTTTGGGGGTGGGAGGCCGGACTGCCGGCATATCCAGAGTTGCTGCGCCCGCAGAACACGACATTGTGTCCGGCATCTGCAAGTTCCCGGACAATACCGGCGCCGATTCCGCGTGTGCCTCCGGTTACAAGGACATTTAGTGACTTCATGATCTTCTCCTGTCTTTTAGCTGTGGAGTCTTGTGATCCCTTGGAGATGCTTTGGATCTCTTTTAGAATTCTTTCTTAGATGCTATATTTATGGATAAAATATATATTCAAAGAAAAAATTCAACCTTTTTTAAAAAAGGAGACAAGAAAAAGCGTTTTAACTTTATCACATCGTCAACAGGAGAAAAAGATTGTCGTGTACAGGGCGGGACAGATTTTGTCTGATTCAGAAAGAGACTCAGATTTAAAATTGGAGGATAATTTATCCATTTTGACGGGGGTGTTGTTTCTAAAAAAATCCTTATCGGTCAGCGTTGGTTGGAGCCTGATGCAAGGATCAGTAAGAGCGTTGGAAGAGAAGACGACTTGTTTTTTTGCTGCTGTTTCTGAGAAATGGGTGGAAGAATAAACTGGGCGATGTGGCAAGTAAGTTCAAAATCTGGAAGGGAGATTTGAAAAAGTGAAGCTATGGGACTAGGGTATTTTCGAATTGGAAATCTTTGTTGAGAGATGCTGAGATTTCTTTTTGTGGATCCGGCCGGGTACGATTTGAAGAAAAAAGGCAGGTTTATATTTTAAGAATTTCTTGAAATATAAGATACTGCAGAAAAAATCGATCGTTTCTCGTTCCATATTTGATTCTCTGGTACCTCAAGTTTTTTTGGGGCCGTGCCGTTGAAGAAAATTGGCTGTATTAAAAGAAGTTCAGAAAAATAAATGGAGGCGATTGCACCTTGAAAGCAAACGTTTTTGGCGATGCATTGTGGCTTTGGGCGCCCAATGAGAATAATGATGAACGAGACCGGAGGGTCCGGTTTCGGAAGGTTTTTGAATTAAAGGAAATTCCTGAAAAATTTGAAGCCCTTGTAACGGCAGATGCGTATTACACCTTATATGTGAACGGGGTTTTTGTGCATCATGGACCGGCACGAAATATAGCGCCGATTTGGAGTTTTGACCGCATTGATTTAGCGCCATTTTTGCAGAAGGGACGTAATGTCATTGCGGTACTTGGCTATCAGTATGGGCTGTCGAATTACAGTTACATTTATGAAGATGCTTCGGGGTTTCTCATGCGTGCTCCCGGCATTAAGACGGACAGTTCATGGAAAATGAAGGAAGATCCGGGCTATATTCGTGCTGTTGCGAAAGGATCGGGGCAGTATTGCTTTCAGGAATTTTTTGACTGCCGGCAGAAAGATGGAGACTGGACCTCTCTGGAATATGATGACTCATCATGGCTCTCTGGCAGCGGTCGGATTGCCGGTGTGATGCCCTGGCACACTTTTGAAGAGCGTGGAATTCCTCTGCTTTCCAGTCAAATGACTGAAATAAAAAGAACTGTATCGGCAAGTGCTCATGTCCCGGCTGAAAACTGGAGGGCACTGGAGAATATTCTTACGGTTTATCATCGTGAAAAACCGAGTTTTGAACTGCCGGAAAAAGTAAAAAATCCAACTTGTGTGGTGTATGATTTCGGACGGGAAGTCGTGGGAATGCTTCATTTCGTTTTTGAGGCAGATGATGCGCTGGATTTTATGGTTTGTGAAGCCTGTGATCATTTGGTTCCACGTTTTCCCGGACCCGGTGAGCAGCTGCGCTGTTTCGGCGGCCGCCTGATTCCGCAGAAAGGGGTGAAAAACGAACATGAACTTACACTGCCATGGGGATTCCGCTATCTGGTGATTTTTAATCGCGGACGCGGTCATTTCCACTGTAAAGCAAGCGTTCGTGAATTTCGTTATCCATTGGATTGTGTCGGAAAATTCCATTCGTCGGATGCTCTATTGAACAGAATCTGGGAAATTTCAGAGCATACACAAAAATGCTGCATGGCTGACGCTTATATTGATTGTCCTTCCCGTGAATATGCACAATGGTGGGGGGATGCACTGGTGCAGAGTCAGAATACCTTCCGGCTTGCCGCTGATGCTCGTTTACTGGAGCGCGGACTTCGGATGATCGGACGTCAGCGTACGCCTGACGGTTTGACATATGGTTTGGCTCCGGGATGTGCTCACAGCTGTATTCTTCCAGATTATTCGGCAATGTACCTGGTGACACTTGAAGCGGATTATTTTCAAACCGGCAGTTTAGCCATGTGGAGGGAATTGCGGAACGTCGTTTCCGGGATTATCCACTATTTCGAGTCTGAAATCGGTGAAGACGGGGTTGTGCCTTTTGATCCGCGCTACTGGCTTTTTATAGACTGGTGTCCGGAACTTGATAAAATCGAAACTTATAACCTGATCATTCTCTGGGGATTGCAGTCTGCTGCACGTTTAGCGGAGCTGTCCAGGGAAGATGCCGATGAAATTCTGCTGAACAGAATCTGCTGTCTGCAGAAGAAGTTGCTGCGGGGAATCCAGTTGAAGAATCCAGCACCTCATGCGGCCGCATTTGCTATTTTACTGGACTTGAAAAAAGAATGTCATTCAAACTGGATTGAAAAAATCCTGCTGCCGCTTTTAGCTGGAAGTCATGATGCTCCCATTCAGCCTGGACCATATTTTATGTATTATGTCTTTGAAGCCTTGAAAAAATACGGCTATAGGCGGGAGATCCTGGATTGTATCCGTCGTTGGTGGGGAGAATATGTCGAAAACGGTTATTCGACTACTCCGGAACAGTATTTGGAGGAATCCTGGCGCTATTCAAGCATGTGCCATGCCTGGAGTGCACATCCGTTGAAACATTTTTCCGAACTTCTTCTGGGGGTACGGCAAACGGCACCTGGATGGCGGGAGATTATCTTTGAACCATGTCTGCAGAAAGGCATGAAGGTGTCTGGACAAGTGCCGACTCCGTATGGCGTAATTCAAGTATACTGGGATTGGAGCGGAGAAGAATTGCATAAAAATATCATTCTTCCTCCCGGAGTACGCTGTATTTCCAAGATTTAATGTAACTTATGCCGGAGAAAACTGTAGAAAAGCTGACTCCGGCATATTTTTCTTTTATTTCGCTGACTGATGAAATCGGGAGAGATCGCAATGATTTGTGGCGTCGTTTCCCGGAAAAATCTCCAGAACATTATCTAGCAGCGAGAGATCGCAATGATGTTCTGTGAAGACTGTTTTCAAATGGCGAATCTGTGGAGATATATAAAACTCGTCTTTGCATGTAATTTTTACGCCTTTCCTCTTGTTTCTTTTTCTCTCTTTTATGGCAGAATTATATAAGGAGTATTGATGGGCCTGTGCAAGATGAAAAAGACGGAAGGAAATTCTGTTTAATGAGGTTTGCAGGAGGTTTTTTCTTCTTGTTGGATATTTTTGTCTGTGTTGGAGGAAGAGGAGAATTTGGACTGTAGTTCCGAGTCAAGCCAGTGGTACCGTTCAGACATCCAGGAGGGGTTTGGATTTTCCGGCGAAAGCTGGATCCGGAAATCATAGGGACAGATTAGAATCCGGATATTGGGAACTCCTCCTTTAACTTGAATCTATATGACGTTATATGATTAGACTCGGAGGACAGTCTGTGGCTACTTCTCA
>CASERY010000004.1 GCA_949290385.1 uncultured bacterium
TGCAAGTTTATCCCAGACATCGATTCCGAAAAGTTCCCGGTTAGCCTGTGCCAATGGAAAAGTATTGCGCAGTTTTTCTGTCATAAAATCGAAGTCCTCAAGCATCTGTTCTTTGGTGAGTTTTGGAAGAACCGCATCGGGAAGCAGCGCAAGATAGCATAGTTTATTATTGGCATCAATCATCAGAACCAGCTGAGATGGGCCATTTTTATTTTTGAAGCGAATGGATACCAAACGAGCTGAAAAAGATTTTTTCCCGGGAATTTCACAGATTTCAGGTTCGCCCTGAATGGATTGAAAAGCAGTATGCAGTTGCTGGAGTTGCTGTTTGGAGAGAGTTTTTTTGAAATTTTCTGAAGCCAGAGAATAAATTCCCTCCGGATTATCTTTACGGAGTTCTTGAAGTGTCTGTTTTGCAATTTTTTCAGGCCCACTTGTACAGGATGTGGAAAAAATACAAGTATTAGAGAGATAAGTGTTATCGAAAATATTTTCCAAAATTGCATTTTGCACTCCTTTATTATTGTTATCTTCTGATAACATATAATATCATGGAAAGAAAAAAACAAGGAGTTTTTTATTTTTTTCCCTGACTTTAATGGGGACTGTTTTTTTATGCAAAGAAAATATCTGGGAGGTTGTTTGAAAGAATTTAGGTCGATGAAGCTGTTGGAGATAACGTCTTTTCAAGGCCGGAAAAGAATCGGTAAAGTTGAAAGCATTGTTTTTTCTGGGGATTCAGATAGATTCAGCAAATCGAAACCGTTAAAATATGTTTTTGGTAGAGTTATTGAACAGAAGAAAACTTGATAAAGACAATGAAGAAAGAGAAATAAAACTGAATTACAAGAAAAACAAAGGCAAAAAAAATGGCTCCGGCAGTAGGATTCGAACCTACGACCAAGTGGTTAACAGCCACCTACTCTACCGCTGAGCTATGCCGGAGCAAGATTAATTCATCTGCAATGTCCATAATATAGGATAACAATGGAACAAGTCAAGTTGAAAATTATAAAAAAAAGACTTTTTTAAGAAAAAGCTGTTTGAATAGAATGCCAGAATGCTTGTTGTATTGAATCTGTTGCTGAGAATTTAGGGGGGGAGGAGAACAACGCAACGGCTGTGGATGCTGTCCTAACGTTATTCTAATGAGTCGCTCAACTTGTTTTGACGTTACTTATGCCAACGAGTGGATGCTGTCCTAACAGTGTTCTAATGAGGTTATAAATTTATTATAGATATAAGAAGGAAGCAGGCAAAACACCGTATCAACTGGATCCGCAATGTGGAGGAAAAGGGATAAATTTATTATAATTTACAGATATGGGAAGCAGGGGGGAAGAATAGAGTATTCGTACAATGGGGCAAATGTGAAATCTGGATGAATCATCTCTGAAGCAAATAGAAGAACATCTTTGAAAATCAGGTTGTCCCTAGGTGCTCTGTTTGATGAATGCAGAAAGAAAAAAAGAACAGACAGGTTTTTATTTCTGTCTGTTCTTTTTTCGCAGAAATCCCGGAACAGAATTCCGATCTGTAAGACGGTTCCAATAAAATACAGTTATGAACGGCGGGACCGGACCTTATTCATTTTTCTTTTCGAGGGTCTCATTTTCAGAGTTCCCGAAACTCATGAAGGCATTCATTAAATCCTCTCGTAATGGTGTTTCATCATAGGCAATCATGACGAAAGAACCATTGACCATTGCGGAATAGCGGTACCCAAGAATATAAAGAAGCCCTTTTTCCTTAATCTGGATTAATTTTTGTTTCATGCGCCGGTTATTAATATTATATTTGTAAAAAGCCACCTGATGGTCTCCTGCCCAGATGGAAAATCCAGCTTCTGCATGAACTGGATCCGGATTCATGTCACAGCAATACTGGGTATTGGTTTCTCGAAGCATGTGGGCGGCAAGTTCTGTGAGAGTGCGGTCATTGTTTTCTGAAAGCGGTGTTGTGCAGCTGCAGCAGAGAATGCAGCAGATCATAGCACTCAGTGCAAAAACAACAAGGTGTTTCATTTTTTTCCTCCGTAAAAAGATGCCAATAGTAACCGGTAAAAGGAATTGTAATATCCCTGTATTTTGAGAATCAGGGAACTCTCTTAATTTAGTGAAGATAAAGTGAAATTCAAGTTGCAGAAAAAAAATCCGGGTTTATTGTAAGAATAGAAAATTTTTATTAGAAAGGAACGTTTCAGTTACCGGAATCGTGGAAACGGAATTGAGGTATGCTGAACAACGTTGAAAAAATGATGCAGGAACCAAAAAATCAGCTTTATCCTCTTTTTCAAATTGTACTGGTTGCTCCGGAAATTCCCCAGAATACGGGCAATATTGGACGTCTTGCCGTTAATGCCGAATGCAGACTTCATTTGATCAAGCCCATCTCATTTTCCTTTGAGGACAAGTATCTCCGGAGGGCCGGCATGGACTACTGGCCTCATGTGGATTGCAAAATCCATGAAGACTGGGAGTCTTTTGCAGCCTATGCCGGTGATACGCCTATGTATTTCTTTTCGACGAAACATTATCCTTGTTTCTGGGATTGTCCCATGGAAAAAGGTGCTTTCCTGATTTTTGGAAGTGAAAGCCGGGGACTTCCGCCGGAGCTGCATGAAAAATACAAATCCCGCTTTTATACAATTCCCATGCCTGGAGAATTCAACCGGAGTCTGAATCTTGCCAACTCCGTATCTATTGCAGTCTATGAGGGGCTCAGACGAATCAGAAATCTCCTCTGACAACCGGGCTCCCGGTATCGAGGACAGGACTGGGAGCCTGAAAAGACATTCCTTCTCACTGTAAAACAGCTTGATTCTGGTATTACGGGTGAGGTGCCGGGCTCCCGGGAGAATGGAGAAGAACATTTTTATTTTTTTAGACATAGGCATTGTCCTTTGCTGACAGAAAGAACAGAGAGAAAGAAAAAGAATAGACTGCATGAACAAATCCGTTAGACCTTTAGAAAAAAACGATGATTCCTCTATAGTAAGCAATAATATGGAAAAAAAGGAATCCGTTTTTAAAAAAATAGGGATTTATTTCCTGAAACTGATTTTTGCAGTTATTATTCTATGGCTGCTGATCAGAAAAACAGACTTTTCCAGCCTGGAATTAAGTCGTATTCAAGTGCCATGGCTACTTCTGGCTGCAGCATGTCTTTTTTTGCAGATTGCTCTTACCAGTGTGCGCTGGAATGATTTACTGAGAGCTGCCGGGCTTCATTTTACACGTATGGAAACGTTATTCCTGACAATGCAGGGGGTCTTTTTTACACTGTTTATTCCTGGAGGCGCTGTGGGCGGCGATCTGGTTAAAGCCGGGATTGTAGGGAAAAGAGCTCCCGATGGACAGAAGTTCAATGGTGTCTTTTCTATTCTTATCGACCGGATCTGCGGAATGATTGGACTCTTTCTAGGGACCTTGCTGTGCTGTATCTTTTTCCTCCCTGTGATTCTGAAATTTCCAGTCAGTGTTCAAATGGCTGTTTAGGTGCTGTGTCTGTTATGCGTTGGCGGCCTTGGCGCTTCCATGATGGTTATATTTCATGATCTGTTTTACAAACTGCCGCTTCTTCACCAGATCCTGGATTTTCTGGACAGAAAAACGAAAGGCGCGTATACGCGAGCAGTTCAGGCAATTGCTCTTTACAGACAGCAGAAAAAAGTTCTGATTCGCTGGATTGTTCTTTCCGGGCTGATCCTGTTTCCTCTGCTGGCATGTTCTCTTATGGCAATTGCGGCCGGAATCGCTCAGTCTGGCGAAAATGTGGATATGGAGTCTGTGCAGGGTGCCGAGTTTCGTTATTCCGAAAATGAGACGCCTGGTGCTTCTGCGTGTATTCTGGCTTCATACCTGAGCCAGACAGCTGCGGTTATTCCTCTGACGCCGGGCGGGCTTGGCACAAGGGATGCAGTGAGCAAGGAAGTTTTTGAAGCATCGGGCATTCCTGCAGAAAATGCGGTTTTAATTCCACTGATTTACACAGGCATTTTTCTGCTGATTTCTCTAAGCGGAGCCTTATTTTTTGTTTTTGACCCGTTTTCGTCAAGGAAACACCGTTGAGAGAAATAGAAAAAGAATGAAACGGTGGAAAGAAATGCCTGAAGTTTGATTCAGAAAGAATTGAGCTAAAAAGGCAGTACACCGTAGGAAAACGGGCAGGGAATGATATTTCCCGCATCTATTCCGTGAGATGTGTTACATGGATATGGATGTTCTTTTTAAAAATGACTTGGCAGTGGCTGATCTTTGAAAAGACAGATTGAGTGCCGGAAAAGAAATAGGAAACGGAAAAGGGAAAAAAAGGATGTCAGATCACAAGCTTGAGTTTTTGAATATTGTCCCGATGATTCCAGGATATGCTGAAAATTTTGCAGAGGATACCTTGAAACTCTATCAGGCGGGTGCAATCGATTCTGCCGCATTTATTCTGCCGCTGGTTCCGGAAGGAAATCCGCCTGTTGATAAAGGGCGCATTCTCGGGGAGCGCTTTATAGAGTTCCGCAGGGCACTGGGCGGGACCGACATGCCTGTGGGGATTCTGCTTCAGTCAACGCTGGGACATGGGTGGGTGCCCAGTGAGCCTTCCTTTTTTCAAAGGATAACGAATGCAGCCGGCAATGAACCCTATTCATTCTGTCCACTGGATCCGGCGTTTCACGCATATTTGTCGGATACCGTGAAGAAGCTGGCTCGCTTGAAGCCGGATTTTTTCATGGTGGATGATGATTTCCGCCTGCTTACAGGAAAAGACGGTTGTTACTGCCCTCTTCATCTGGCGCGTTTCAACCGGGAGCATGGAACAAAATTCGGTCGGGAGGAGCTATTGGAAAGGCTTCAGCAGGATGAAAAACTTCAGGAGATGTATGACAGTCTTTTGAAAACCTCCCTGGTAGAGCTGGCCCGGACGATCCGGAATGCGATTGACAGCGAAGCCCCTGGAACTCCTTGCAGTGTATGTGCGTGCGGACAGGATGTGCGTCATATCTGTGAGATTGCTCCTGTGCTGGCTGCGCCGGGGGAAAAAGTGACAGTCCGAATCAACAATGCCCGTTACTGTTCCGAATCTTTGAGATATGTGCCGGAATGGCTTCAGTTCACAGCTGGCCAGATTGCCGGTTATCCGCGCAGTTTTCGGCTTTTTGCAGAACCGGATACCTGTCCGCACAATCGCTATTCCACAAGTGCATCTATGATGCATCTACAGGTGACGGGATCCATTTTGGAAGGATGTCGCGGAGGCAAGTTCTGGTTGTCCCGCACCGGCAGCTGGGAGCCGGAAAGCGGGAAGGCTTACCGGAAGATTCTGACGGAATTCCGTGGATTTTACGAGACTTTGTCTGCACTGGAAATAAGCTGGACCGGAGTCGCATCTCTGCTGCCTGGAAAGTCGCCGTTTAATTTTCCTCTTTCGCGGCATGGAGGGATGTCCGGCATAACCTGGAGCAGTCAGATATTCGGGAAAATGGGGATTCCGTTTTACTTTTCCACGGCCCCCGGAGAAACGCTTGCACTTGCAGGAAAGGACTGTGATCTTGTCAGCGACAAAGAACTGGAGCGGCTTCTTCTTGAAAAAAATGTTTTACTGGATGGGCCTGCCGCAATTGCTGTGTGCCGCAAGGGATTAGGGGCTTTGATCGGTGTAGAGGCACGTCCCTGGAAAGGGAAAGCAGTTACGCTTGAGCTCCTTTATGACGGTTCCCGTATTCCTGCGGTTGCAGCGAATGACAGTTCGGCTGTTTATGCAGAGCTTGTTCCGGGGAAAGATGTTGAAATTCTGTCCAGGTTTTACCATGCAGAGTCGGGTTGTTCGGATGAACTGAGTGAAATGATGCCGGGGTGCACATGTTTTACCCGCCCAGATGGCATGAAAACCTGCGTGATCGCTACGCCGGTACTTCCTTATTCTCTGGCCGCTTTTTCCATGCTCAATCAGAGCAGAAAGAAGCTGCTGTTGGAGATTTTTCAGCGTTTTGGCGGCTTGAGATGGTATGTGCCCGGAGATGATGAAGTGCTTTTGAAAACAGGCAGATGCGGCAATACTGATATCCTGTTCCTTGTAAATCTTTCCCTGGATGATATGGTTCACCCTGAACTGGCGGGCTGCCACGGAGAAGTGAAGAGAATGGAACAGCTGCTGCCTGATGGATCCTGGCAGGAGGTCCCATACAGAATAGGCCATATGGATGGCATGGTGGAACTGGGAATGGAGATACGTCCCGGACGACCTCTGGTCCTGCGTGCTGAATGCGTATAATTTTAGCTTGTCAGCTTGAACCGCAGTCCTCCTTTTTATCCGGAGGTCGGATGGCATCCGGAATTGTTTTTGGTTGTCCAAAAATTGCAAATTTGCAGGGATTCAGAGGAGGTGTGTTTTTCTTTCATGGCTTATCATCTTTATAGGGCCAGAGCAGTACAGGAAATTTTCTTCCTCATGTATGACAGGGGAATGGATCTTTAATCCTCTTGTTCCGGTTTTTCCTTGTACGAATCGATGTACGGAGTTTTCGGAGGAAGGGAAAGGATCCGGGGTGGTAGCAAGAGGATTTGGAGGAGGAAAGGCTTTTCAGAAAGATATATGATG
>CASERY010000005.1 GCA_949290385.1 uncultured bacterium
AACCGCATATATCATTTGCAGTTGTATAGCTGTTTGTTTTCATTGGTTATCGTTCAAATGCATACTATCTTTTTATATATCCTGTAATATGGTTACATCATCATCAGATCTTTTTAAGCCACAATATTCTTTATTTCATACTACTTTCTTCTTTGTTCTGGGCTCTTGTTGTAACTTTACTGGCATATATTATAAGGGGGTGGAGAAAACACAAACAGTCAAAGGATCCAATCCAGTAACAATATAAGGCCCACGCTTCGTTATTAATTGGAGGACATTCATAGTGTCATTGTCCTTCAATTAATAGCAGTATGACATATATAAATGACCACTCTGAATATTGAACAATCATCCTATAATATAGAAAAGGCAAAATCCTCGCGGATATAAATGTTTTCGGGAACAAAAAATCCGGCAATCTTTTGCAGAAAGCCGGACCTTCACTAATGCTAAAAAATGGTGTCCGTTAGGAGACTCGAACTCTTGACCTCATCCGTGTGAAGGATGCGCTCTAACCAACTGAGCTAAACGGACTCAAAAATCAACAGGAACAAATGCCGCTGACAGAAATGAATATAGACGCATTTACAGATTTGTCAAGCTCAAAAATAAAAAAAATAGAATTAAATGACAAAATGCAGATTCAGCTGTTTCTGTTTCCAGTTATTCCCGGCTCGAGGCAGGCAATAAACAATCGCCGGAAAGCTCTTTCATCTTTTTTTCAACTTGATTTTTCAAATTCATGAAGACCTTTCCCCCAATCTCCAGTCTTCTGCCCCCCTTCCCTTAAAATCTCCCAATAAAAAAATCCGGAAGTCTTATTCAGACAACCGGATCTTATAAGTCACTGTCTATTTTCACATATCCGCGTTAAAATGCTTTACACAGCTGTGCAGCTTATTTTGTTGCGAATACGCTGTATCAGGATTCTTTATCCCTCAACACTTTTAGTATACTCCACAAAAGCCCCTTTTTCAAGCAGAAAAAAAATAAAAAATTCTATTTTTATATACCGTCAACCCCAAAACAGTCGTCTGCCTGAAATATGAACATAAAAAAATATCCTGGAATTTTACAAGAATCACCCCTATCAATAATTGTCCAAATCTGTTTCCGGCTTCAAAACCGGCAGCGGATCAATGATCCATACACAGTTTCCACGTATATATTATCGCTGCTGGCATACCGCATAACAACAATCAGCGCAATCTTTTGAAAAATTTTTCTTTCCACCTTGCAAAACGGGTTACTGACAAAGATCAACTGCATTCTATGAACCCAGCAGGAATTCCTTGAATATTATTAAAATTCAGAATAAAAAAGGCTTCCAGGAAATGTTTCCTGAAAGCCGTGGATTTTCTCAGAAACTCAAAATCTCTGAAGTCAAAGAAGGAATTCTATTATTCCGGCAGACGAGTCGTCTTCTCAAACTCCTCGTTCACGAATGCCGCACCGGATGGACCAAGTACTTCCATCAGAGGATCCGCATCAGGAGCGCAGAAGCCCAGCGGATTATGGCGGATCCAGCCCTCTGCAAAAGTATAACGTTTGGACATCTTGCCGAAGTAGACTCCGCGATCCACCAGATCCTGAATATACTGGTTGTTCCCCTGACTGATGTCCAGCCAAGACTGCTGGCTCTTATGGCATGAAAGCATTTTCTTCTTTGTATCCATTACAGGCGTAATATCGACAAAAATGCCCGGAATAACCGGCCTGCGCAGACCGTCTGATAGACTGTGAGGCATCGAATGATACACCGTGACAGGATCGTCAAACTTCACCGACGGGCGCGAACATTTGGCATTGCCCATGCCGCGGCAAAAGCAGACAGAAACGGCCAGACGTCCGGCATTCACGTGGTCTTCCATATAATCATATGGGCCATGGGTCAGAACGATCTCCGGCTTCACATCCCGGAGCTCCGGAAGAAGTTTTCCAAAAAGCTCCTAATTATAAAAGACTTCCAAATCATCGCAAATGCTTTCATGATAATGGAATCCCGCAAGCTCACATGATGTTTTTGCTTCATTGCGACGCATTGCAACAATTGTATCACGGTCGTATTTCTCAGATCCCAGACTGCCATTGGATACATTCATATAATGAATTTCATATCCTGCCTGCTGAAGACGGAGAAGAGTTCCCGCCATTCCAAATTCAATATCGTCCGGATGGCAGGCAATAGCCATAGCTCTTTTTGTCATTTTTGAATCCAGTTCCTTTCTGCAATCAGTGCATATCCACGCCACAGACGCCGAATCCGCTGCGCAGGAAACTGAAGGTGACACTGGGATGCTTACTGAGCAGAGACATCGGCACTGCACTGTCTGCAATCTTCTTCGAAATCATATAGGTGGTCAGGCGCATACCAAACGGATTATCGTGATGACCCGGATGCCAGATTGAAATATTTTCAGCCATAAACGTCTGTTTCGGTCCCACTGTAACCGCCTGACTCGGAACATTCTGGACCATACCGCCGCCGGAGGTTCTGGCATTCTGCATCAGGGTAATCGGGTGAAGATCCACAACACGAGTGGATTTCTCCAGGTATTCTTCCGGGGTCGGAGGATTATCCGCATACTTACCTTCGCGTTTCACCGGATCATTGAAAGCCCAGTGCTTGGTTTCACCCTGGCCACCCTGCATCAGAACACAACGGACTTTTGTCCAGGCTTCATTATATGCTTCCGGATTTTCGGACGGGAAATGCAGATTCTCAGCGGGCATTTTCAGCTCCGGACGGATTCTGTTGAAGCAGAAGTCCAAATCGCATTTTGCAAATCCCATCGGGAAATCCAGTCCCACAGCCTTGCCATCCACGACCCATTCGTCCATGCCGAAAAAGTGGCAGTTCTTGAGATTCAGATTCATTGCATTGACCATCTGGGCCACAATGGGAAGCTGTTCCGTAGGACCGATCGGACCACATACAGCACAGGGGCATTCAGGAGTGGCCTGCATCCATGCATGGATGTATTCCAATGCTTCAGCGGCATAAAATTCCTGTACGGTATCATAAATATTGATTTTGAAACCGGGACGCTCAAAGTCTTTCAAATTGTCAATGGTAATTTTTGCAGCTTCGTCCAGAATGGATCTGTCCAGCGTTGTATAGTCCCACCATCCGGGGGCAAGTTTACTGATAGCTCTCATTTTTAAGCCTCTTTTCGATAAATTTGATTATTGAAATAAAATGTTGAAAAATCGTCTCAAATTTCTTTATAAATTAAATCTACACGCGCAAAGACGAAAATCAATCGGGAAAATGCCTTATTAATCATTGTTTTAACAGGTTTTTCGTGGAAGAGTGGAAGAAGAACAAATTGCTCCCCCTATTGAGTTGTCTTCTTCAAGAAGATACAATCTGGAAGATAAATCTGCCCTTGAAATCCATCGGCCGGCCACGTACATTACAGTTCCGGATATTTATATTTCCGAAGCGTATTGTCCAAGATCCATTGTTATCATCTATACCGCAAGTTTCAGTAAAGGATTTGCTTTATGACACTCTTCCACCCCGGCTGCCTGGCAGTCTTTCATTCCAAAGCCGCACTTGTCAAAGGAATCAGCGGAGATAAACTGGAAATTGCTCTGGAGGGCGGAACCTGCAGAAATGTCCGGGAGAAGGATTTGGAATGGCTTCATCCCGGTCCGGCAGAAGCCCTGCCCCATGAACGGCTGCCCGATCCAGATTTTGAAGAGATCGTCTAGCTTCTGGAAGGCGAAAAATGTTCCTTCGCTGACTTTACAGCTTTACTGTATTCTGAAAATACGCCTCGGGCAGCCTATTCTGCCTATCTTGTTTTGAAAGACGATCTTTATTTTACCGGATCCGTAAAAGACGGTGTTCAAGTCCATTCCAGGGAACATATTGAGAAAAAACTTCAGGCTCTCCGGGAAAAAGAAACGGCAAAAGCTCTTTTTGAAGCACGTGTTCAAAGGATTCGTTCCGGAAACCTTCTCCCGGAAGACCTCCCTTTCATGTCTGAAATCGAACAGGTTGCAAATGGAGTAAACGCCTCCAGCAGACTCATGAAAGAAGCCGGTATTGAAGCCACTCCGGAAAAGGCACAGCAGCTGCTGATTCGTTTAAAAGTGTGGACCTACCGAAACAACCCCTATCCTGCACGAGCCGGGATTGAATTCAATGATCCTGAATTTCCGGAGCCAACCTCGAATCCGTTTTCAGCACAGGACCGCACAGATCTCACCTGGATGGATGCCTATGCCATTGACGATGAAAGTTCCGGAGATCCGGATGACGCAGTCAGCTTCGACAATGGACTGATCTGGGTACACATTGCCGATCCTGCAGCCATTGTTCCATCCGGGTCTGAAATAGATCTGGAAGCCCGGAATCGGGGAGAAAATCTGTATTTGCCGGAAGGCATTGCGCACATGCTTCCCGCTTGGATGACAGATCGATGTGGACTGGGGCTTCATGAAACGTCTCCAGCACTCAGTTTTGCCGTGAGAATAGATCCGGAAACAGGAAACGCAGAACTTGAAAAGATGGTTCTGAGTACCGTTAAAGTCCAACGCTGTACCTACCAGTCCGCAGCCGAACTTGCAGACAGGAAAGATATGACCGAAATGCGAAGACTTCTGGAAAAATTCAGAAAGAAACGTGCCGAGGACGGCGCACTTTTTATTGAACTTCCGGAAGTCAAAATTCTTGTTCAGGATGACCTCCATGTTCTAATCCGCCCCCTGCCCCTCACTCCTGAACGCGAATTCGTGGCTAACGCTATGCTTGCCGCAGGATCCGCAGTTGCAAAATGGGCAGCAAAGCATGAAATTCCCATGCCGTTCGTTGTACAGGACCCGCCTGAAACAGAAGAACGAGGTGATTCTCTTGTTCAAATGTTCGCCCTTCGAAAGACCTGCCAGCCTAGCAAGACCCAGATATTCCCGGGAAAACATGCCGGATTGGGGCTTGAACCCTATGTCCGTGTAACCAGTCCATTGCGCCGGTACTGCGATCTACTGGCACATCAGCAGATTCACCGCTTCCTCACCGGACAGGAGCTGATCCGTTCAGATGAAATGGAAAATATTCTTTCTGTCAGCGAACAGGCCGCTTATATCCGAAGGAAAACAGAGCGTATTTCCAATGAATACTGGACACTGGTTTATCTAACACAACAACCTGCTGATTTTCAGATAGATGCAGTACCTGTTTTCAAACAGGATGACCGCTGGACATTTCTTTTGCCATCTCTTGCCTATGAATATAAAACTCGCTCCGGAGGAAAAATCCTGCTGGGAGAGCCGCTGCGTTTCCAGCTTCAGAGTGCAGATCCAGTCACACTTTCCCTCAGGATGAAAATAGTGGCCTCCGCTTCCTCTCATGAAAAAAATCAGGAATCTCAGGAATCATTACCAGAATCCGATGTAGCTGCAAATGAAGTAACTTAAATCTTACAAATCTTCAATAAAAAAACATTTTTCTTTGCTTGAAAGACGCCAGCATCTGCTGTATATTAACTGACTCATTTTTCAAAGGAGGATTTTTTGGCTTTCTTTGTCAAAAAAACAACAGACGATGGAATTCTCCCGTCCAACCTGGGATCTCTCATCGGGAAAAGAAAACCTGGGAAAACACAAAGGATTCTTGCAGGATCATCCGTAAAAAAACGAGGAAAACCGTCTTTCCGGATCTTCTTCTGATCTGAATTCAACAAAGTTCGTCTGTCTCGTCTTTAGACAGAAACATTTTTACTGGAGCTACTTATGAATGCCATTCCATGCGATCTCTGTGCACGTCGCTGCCACACCGTCCGTCCGGTCCACCGGAACTCTGCCGAAGGACAGTTCGGTTTCTGTCGTGCCGCCCGGACTCCCGTTGTTGCACGGGCTGGACTTCATTTCTGGGAAGAACCCTGCATCAGCGGAACCCGTGGCTCCGGAACGGTTTTCTTCAGCGGATGCAATCTTCGATGTGTATTCTGCCAGAATTACGAAATCAGCACCGGGGGAAAAGGTAAAGAAATTTCTATTGAGCGTCTTCGTGCCATTTACCAGGAACTCATTGCTCAAGGAGCCCACAATATCAATCTTGTAACCCCGACTCATTACGCAGATGCAATTCTGCAAAGTCTGGATACCCCCCTGCCTGTTCCAGTGGTCTTCAATACCAACGGCTACGAAAATCCGGAAACACTCCGGTCTTTGGAATCCAAAATTCAAATCTATCTGCCGGACTTCAAATATGCAGATGATTCTCTGGCTATCCGCTTCAGCAGTGCACCGGATTATTTTCAAACCGCCGCACAAGCCATTCTGGAAATGTACCGTCAGACAGGCCCTTACCGGATGGATGAAAAGACCGGACTTCTTCAGTCAGGCGTTGTCATTCGCCACCTGATTCTGCCCGGATACACCGAAAATTCCATGCGTGTAATCGACTGGGTTGCACAGCATTTCAAACCTGGAGAGGTTCTCTTCAGCCTGATGCGTCAGTATGTTCCTTGCGGACGAGCGGAGGCTTTTCCGGATCTGAACAGAAAAGTGACAGATGAAGAATACAACCAGGTGGAGTCTTATCTATTCGATTCCGGAATTGAAGACGGGTTCGTTCAGGAAGAGGAATCTTCCAGCAGAGACTTTATTCCGGCATTCGACGGAACAGGTGTTTGACTTGGAACCAGAGAATAATCGCAATGATCCTGTTTCCCGAACTGAACTGGATTGAAATAAGACAAATATACAGCAAATTCACAGTCTTCCGGGAAAATCTGCAGGCAGAATCGGAAGAATTGAGGAGCCTAAAGGCAAAAGGAAGAAACCATTCGCATTCTGGCAGTTCACAACATTCAAGCGTTTTTCAGTTTTGCCGGAAACCGTGAAACAAGTAACAGGAAACATTCAAGTATGCTTTTACAGAAATTAAAACAATGGACATCCAGAGAGGAATTCTTCGGAGAAGGAGGCTATCTGGATTTATTTAAAATTGCCTATCCGCTGATTCTCATGTCTGCCAGCAATATCATTATGCAGTTTGCAGACAGGAAATTTCTGGGGAACAATTCCTCCGAGGAACTGTAGTCTTCGCTCACCAGCGGAATCCTTTATTTCACATTGTTCTGTTTTTTTCTGGTGACTACAAATTTTTCCAGTACACTGATTGCACAGTATTACGGACAGAAAGACTATAAAAACTGTGTTCGCACAGCCTGGTCCGGATTCGGATTCGCCTTGATGACATCCGTCTGTTTTATTCTGCTCCTGCCTCTTGGATATTTTATTTTGAAATACAGAATGGCCCCGGAACTTTTCCCGCATGGATGGGATTATTTCAAGGGACTTCTTCCCAGTGGATTCTTTGCCTGTCTGGCATAGCCGTTCTACTCCTTTTTCTCCGGACGCGGAAAAACAGCAATTGTGGCAATTATCAATATTTTTGTCTGTCTGCTGAACGTGCTGCTGGACTGGATTATGATCTTTGGCAAATTCGGGTGTCCCAAAATGAACATTTTTGGAGCAGGCCTTGCCACATCCATCAGTGCTGCAGCTGGTTTTGTTCTGATCTTCATCTGTTTCATGCTGGTAGATCAGAAGGAATACAAGACCAGATCCCGCCATAATTTCCGCTGGTCCATCGTCAGAAAGCTTATCGGATACGGAACGCCTGCAGGACTTCAGGTCATGAGTGATGTTGGAAGTTTTACCCTCATGCTTCTGGAAATAGGGAAACTGGGAAATGTTGCCTTGTGTGCATCCACAATAGCGTTCTCCATCAACAATTTAAGCTTTACACCACTCATGGGCATATCCGATGCTACAGCAATCATGACCGGACAATTCATCGGAAAGGACCGCAAAGACATCACTGAAAAAATTCCCTATCGCTCTATGCGTGTTGCCCTGGTTTACATGGCTATTACCGGTATGGTCTACATCTTTTTCCCAACCTTCCTGATTGATATGTTCAAACCCAATGAGACAGGCAATATCAACTTTCAGGAAGTAGCGGCAACCGGCCGGATTGTTCTGTTTCTGGCAGCCTTCTGGAACCTTTTCGATGCTATGAAATATACAACAGCCGGAGCTCTCCGCGGAACTGGGGACACCCGTGTACTTATGTATACAAATTTATTCTGTGCCTGGGTCATTGGATTGTCCGGAATGGTCATTATGGTCCGCGTTGTCGGCGCAGGTGTGGCTTATGTCTGGGGATACATGATTTTTGCGATTGTTGCGGAAACTACCATTCTTATCTGGCGCTTCCAAAGCGGGAAATGGAAATCCATCGATCTCACCGGAACCAAAAAAATGTAAGGAGTGGATCTTTAATGGACTCCCGGATCGGAAATATCGTTCCGGGAACAGATAAAATCCTGTAAATGGTTCACCGGAAAGTTTTTCTATGGATTTTCCAAGTCAAATATCTTTCCTGACAGGATAGCCGATGAAGCAAGCAAAAGCACTTCCTGTTTTTTTCTGCTTATCTCTTCAGGCATCTGTTTTTTGGCATCTTCATTCGGTAAAGCCGAAAACTTCCATTGTTAGGCTCTTTCCAGCAAATAGATGAAATAACGGATACAATAATACCTGAATGGAGCCGCATTATTCCTGCGGTACAGATTCTTTTGCAGAAGAAGTTCCAGACCTGCCCTTTCCCTGAATTAAAGAGGCTGGATTTGCATCAAGATATTCAATCAGTTCAGAAGCTGAATCAACTCCGGCATTCACTTTGGACATGGTCTCCAGAAAAGCATAACTTGAACGCTGAATCATTTTCAGTGTTCCGCGAAGTTCTTCCAGCATCTCCTGCAAATGAGCATTTCTCATCTGTGTTTCTACAGTAGATGCAGCCTGCTTCAAAGAATCCACTGCACTTTCCGCTTTCGAGATGAAGCCATTCATCTTTTCCGGCGTAACACTGTTCTGAACATTCTGTGTAATTTCCACGATATTCCGGGATGCGGTATACAGATTGGCAATCATTTGATCCAGACGGGGATCACTTAAAAGCTGATCCGCTTTTTGAACAGCAGCCTTTGTTTCATCAGAAATCCCTTTGTAATCAATTTCTTCCAGCTTAGAGAGGAGAGATTGGACATTTGAACTCAAATCGCTGAGCAGAGAAGGAACACTGGGAACAAAAAACACATTGGAACGATCAAATCCAACTGCAGCATTTTCATGAAGTTCTAAACCCGGCACAAATTCAAATTCGATGTACTTGGATCCTGTAATTCCTTCAGATTCCAGTTTACAGCGCAGTCCGTTCGGGATTTCCTGTTCCAGATAATGATAGAAAGCTGTCTAGTCCATATCCTGAGCTCCGGTTCCCAGACTTGTCTTGAATTTTGAAAGCCGGACTTCCATATCAATGCGGATCCGCTGACTTTTAGTGCTGATTGTGATATCACGGACAATCCCCACTGGAACTCCCTGGAATTTAACTGCAGACCCAGAAGAGAGCCCTTGAACCGATTCAGAAACCATTGTCATAACCTCTGCTTTTGGCAGTAAACGCTCCCGCATTTTGCCCAGAGTAATCAGGCAGACTGCCAGGAATACAATTGTCAGCAGGAAAAATAATCCCGTTTTAAAATGCTTTACATTCTACATACGCATCACCTTTCTGCGAGACTTTGAAGCAGAGCCATGTCCCGTATCAATCAGCTTTCTCTTCTTACAAGACAGACGAATTTATAAATTTTCTATTCAGGAAATTGTATACCTCAAGATTCTCACAGTGATCTCTCAGAAATTTGGGTTCTCCATCTGCAATAATGGATTTTGTTTTTCTATCCAACATCAGAAGCCTGTCGGCCACCTGAAAAATACTGGGCAGTTCATGAGTTACCATCACAATAGCCGCTCCTGTTGTTTCCCGAACGGACAAGATCAATTCATCCAGTCTGGCTGAGCTGACCGGATCCAGTCCGGCTGAGGGTTCATCCAGAAACAGAATTTCCGGGTTCAGAATCATAGCCCGTGCAATAGCGGCACGTTTAATCATGCCTCCGGACAAATCCTAAGGATAATAGGAAGCAAAGGAATCCAGCTGTACAAGTGCCAGCTGTTGCATCACGCGGTCGTGAATTTCATTTTCAGGAATTCTCCGGCATTCCTCCAGAGGAAGAGCCGTATTTTCATAAACCGTTAGAGAACGCAGGAGCGCACCCCCCTGATAAGCGATCCCGATTTTTCTCCAGATTCGCTGTTTTTCCTTCTCCGACGCCTGGGAAAAATTTTCTCCATCTATCAGGATTTTACCTTCCATGGGCTCATATAATCCGACAAGGTGCTTTAAAAGGGTACTTTTCCCGCAGCCTGATCCTCCAACTACAGCGGCAATCTGGCGGCACGGGATTTTAAAATTCAAATGTTCCAGAATCGACTGATGTTCATACCCGACTGTTAAATTCTGCACCTCTACAGCCGGATCTTTCTTTTTTGCCTGATCTGTCAAAGAATGATCTGCCATGCCGTCACCCCAGGATGCCGTACAGCACGGCAAAGATTTTTGCCATTACGGCATCCGTAAAAATAATCAGTAAAATGCCGATCACCACAGCCTTGGTTGTACTGCGTCCGACGGCTACAGAATCACTTCCTGTATTAAAACCGCACCATGCTCCGACCACGGCTATTTCAGCAGCAAAAAAGAAACTCTTTGAAAACCCTTCAAAAAAATACTTTAGACTGACTTCATCCTGAGTAATCTGCATATATTGACTGACCGGCATGGCAAGTTCCAGATTGCTCACGATAAGACCGCCAACAATCCCCAGGACATCCCCCATAACCGTCAATGCAGGCACAGCAGCAAGCATGGCAATCACTTTGGGAACCACAAGGAAGCGAACCGGATTGATTCCCATGGTTGTCAAAGCATCCAGCTCCTCTGCAATTTTCATGGTTCCAATTTCGGCGGCGAAAGCTGATCCGCACCGTCCGGCCGCAACAATAGCCACCATTAAAGGCCCCAGTTCTCGTATTACAGCACAGCCGATAAGTTCAGGCAGAAAACGATCCGCGCCAAACTTATGAAGCTGGAGCTAGGACTGATATCCGATAATAATCCCCGTAAGCAGACAAATAATCAATGTAATACCGATTCCGTCCGCACCACACCGGTTCAACGTCTGGAGCACATCATTCCATCGGAGACGCTGTTTTCGTTCTCCGAAAGCGGCATGCAGTACATCTCCGGTAAAAGCGGTAAAACTGCAGAAATTTCTAAGGCCGGTATTGCAGGATGCACCGATCCATTCCAGAACGGATTGATTTTCCTCTGCTTTTTCTGCCATAGCTCTGTATATATCCTTACGGTACTGCACTGCATTCAGATTACAGCGGCTCTTTCCTGTTTCTTCTTTTCGGAGCCTGCTGCGTCTTGCAGCAAATTTTTGAGAAAGACTTTTATTGAATCAGGCGAACTTCTCTTGCACATTCACCACGTTCATTGTGTCCTTCGATATAACTAACCCGGTCTCCAATCCTTAATTCATTGAAATCACAGTTGGCAACATCCTCCCAGAAAAAGAAAAGATTTTTAGACTCATTCTGCTGCTGTTCTCTTTCGGGTGCGATGAATCCGTATCCATTCTTAAGCTGTACAACTCTTCCGTAACAGAGAAGCGTATTTCCGATATTGTCGGAGACAGGATCCTGATCGCTGCCGTCTGCATCCATATTGGAAGTTGAACGGATTCCAGGGCCATATTCAGTCATTCTCTGTCCATTCATATTCTTTATATTCTGTACATTCTGTCCGGCATTGTAGTTGTTCTGCTCCACATCCATGTAGGCATCTTCATCATTCTGCCCGGATGTTCCATTCTGAGAATCGTTCACGAAAAGACAGTCGACATTGATGGCGCTTTCCCCCGTCCCTTCATCAATAATCTTCTGCATGTCAATGGGATAAGAAGACTCATTTAGAAGTTTTGCAGAAGTTGTTGTAAATCTGGTATTTCCATTATAATCTGTATATTCGAAGTCCCAGCCGAGCACCATGACACGCGTACCAATGGCATTGAGTTTTCTCACCAGAGGGACATAATCGCCATCGCTTGCGATAAGCACAACTACGTTGAAGTTTTTGAACAGTGTCAGCTCCAGCGTTTCCAGGGACAGAGCCACATCCACGCCTTTCTCTGCGCCGCCCGACATGGGCAGATAATGGGTAACCACCCCTTCCCGCATCAGAATATCGTCGAAAATGCGTTCATTGAGAAGTATTTGACGTGCATAAGCCTCTTTTGCTGGCAGGCGTCCTCGGAAGTAATGACAGTCCACAATCTGACAGAAACGCTCATCCACCCCCTCTTTCTGAGCCACCAGTTTTTTGATAAAGGCATGAAGTCCTGGGATACTCAGACGGGAACGTCTCGGATGAGCATAGCAGTAGTAGTTGCTGACATGATAAAAATAGTTTCCATCATAAAAAATACCGATACGAAGAATTCTTGATCCGAAATCCATTCATACACTCCTTTGCTTCACGTGCGAGATCTTTTACAGGATCATTAAAAAAACAATCGTAAAGATCTTCCAAATAAAGTCATAAAATAAACTAACTTAATAAATGAACGATATGAACAGGACCTGATCCAAAGTCCCGTTGAATAACACTTTAAGGAAGCATCGGCCGTGGTCAATTCTCACTCAGGCAAACAGAACAAGATGAAAATGGAGATCCAATCCATGAGTTCAATCATATTCTTCGATGCTTTTTAACAATATACATGCAACTCTTTCTGAAACAAGTTTTTTTAATCTGGATTTTTATGAAAAATCATTTCTTTGCCATAATTGTAGTACAAAATACCGTATTTAAGTGACTTTTTCTATTGTCCTCTACGAGATATTGCCTGACTGATACCTTTTATACGTATGCAGAATAGCTTGAAATGTTTTTAAAAAAGGGAAAAAGGAGGCTGGATATCTTGCATCATTTTTGCATTTTATTCTTGACACTGTTCAAATTCATGCTATAGTTTTCAGAAATATCATTTTTGAATGCGGGTATAGTTCAACGGTAGAACATCAGCCTTCCAAGCTGATTGTGAGGGTTCGATTCCCTCTACCCGCTCCAGTTTTATTGGTTCAATAAAACTCCTGGTGGGGTTGCAGAGCGGTCAAATGCAGTAGACTGTAAATCTACCGGTTGTACCTTCGATGGTCCGAATCCATCCCCCACCACCATTTCTGAAATCAGGACTTTGAGTCCAAACTGCAGATAAAATTTCAGACAGTAGTCCCTGGGACAATTCAAAAGTAATGATAATACATTTATTGTCTCTTCCAAAATAAAAGTCACAGGAAAACAGGATTTGATGCTTCTTCCAAGATAAAGCACACCCTGTAAAAAGACCTCTGTGTTCCGTCTAGAGAGACCAGCTAAGCAATTTTAGTCAGACAACAACACATCCACACGGCCAATAGTACCGGAAATCTTTTGAACAGTAGAAGATTTTCAGTTCTGGAAACACATCTATACGGTCAATAGTACCCCCATGAACCCTTTTCTATTACCCAATCCAGATTCTGCAGTATATTTTACAGCATGTCTAAAAGATGAAATGTTAAAAACAATACAACTCCTTTTATATCATAAAGATATATTGTTTTAAAATAATAATAATAATAATATATAAAAAAAAATCAGGTGTCATATTTTCAAGGAAAAGATTTCTCTGCCGCCATCTAATTCCATCACACGCAGCGTCTCTCCATCCTAAACACCAAAGGAGGCTTTAAATCCGCCTTTCGGAATCGTCACAGAACCAGGATTGAAAAGAAAAATCCCCTGTTCCGTCCTTTCCAGCTTCGGAATATGTGTATGCCCGTAACAAAATACAGACCCTGCAGGCAATGGTGGCAGCTTTTCTGGATTCCAATGATGTCCATGGGTCAGAAAAAAACGATGGCCAGCTGAATCCAGAAGCATCGAATAATCCGCCATAATCGGTAAACAAAGAACCATCTGGTCCACTTCTGTATCACAATTGCCTCTCACCGCAATAATTTGTCCAGCTCGCGCATTGAGCCACGATGCTGTATCCGGAGTGGAATAATCCGCCGGCAACGCATTCCTCGGACCATGATACAAGGCATCTCCCAGCAATACAAGCTGTTCCGGCTGAATTTCCTGAATATGCCTGTCCAGCAATTTCAGACTTCCCGGAGAGCCGTGAATGTCAGAAAAAAACAGAATCTTCATGGAACACAGTAATCCTTTCCATTTTTATTTCTTAAAAATTTTTGTATTGCATAACAAAATAAACACTCCCGCAGAAAACGCTTTGAAATGCGGTCATCTTTTGTTTTAATTTTGCCGAAGATCCGGACTGGAATGGATTCGGCTATCAAGAGACGACTGGATTTCCGCCATGTTCTCC
>CASERY010000006.1 GCA_949290385.1 uncultured bacterium
AGATTTTGTTGACTCAAAACTTGTATTTTTAGACCAGGGAATTTATGATAAAGGTGCAAATTTGAATCTTACATTTGGCTCCGATAATATTATTCCCCGTACAGCCCGACCACGAGATCCGGAAGGATTGATAGATGATCCAAATATTATGGTTCCAGAGTATGAAATATATTATCGTTCTACCCGTGGGTATGAAACAGCATTTTATTTTCTGGGAGATTTTGGCATAGAAGGCGGGTTTAAATTCCGTGCATAATCTTTCCAGAACAGAATGAAAGAAGAAAGTGAGGCACTGGACAAGAGTCCTGAAATTCATTTGCTGTTCGTTCCGTGCATGTAAGAATGAATTCCGGACTGGCAGAAATTTTCCTTACAGGATTCTGTCCAGAGCCTTTTTATGACCGCCAGACGGGTGGAAATATATCCGCAATGAAACATCATTCGGATCCTTGTGTCCGATAATAATACAGCAGACAATCAAAACATCAATCCCCACTTTAATCATCATGGCTTTAGCATAGACATGCCATGAATGAACCTTGTACTGGTTTACAGCCATTCACTGTTTTGACAGCGCGGTTATAATGTTTCTAGTCCAAGGATTTCTGCTGTTGATAGCATGTTGTTCTTTAAAATAGAAGACGCTGACTATAAAGGAAATAAAAAATATGGCGGAGAGAGTGGGATTCGAACCCACGGAGGGGGTGACCCCTCGGCGGTTTTCAAGACCGCTACCTTAAACCACTCGATCATCTCTCCGGTTCAGTATAACTGGATATCCGATGCATTGAAATGCAATACTCACCATTCCTTAACTATACAGCCGAAAAATGAATTTTCAAATCAATCCCATGCCAATCCTGTGAAAAATACTTTCCGTCAGACCGCTCTTTTTCGGAATCCTCCTGCGGAAAAAGTTCCATCCTGTACGCAAACTGCTGAAAAAATTCATTTCTATTTGACAATTGACAGATGAAATGGCAGATTATAAAATCTTTTTTCTAAAATTCAACCCCCTGAACCGGCCGTCTTTCAGGACATCAACCGGGCAACAGAAATCAAAGGGAAAACAGACAGAAGGAATTTTTCTCCCCATGGATCTTTCAATGAAAACATCTTAGGAACTGCTGGCAATGCTGCTGTATTTCGCCGTGGTGATTGCAATTGGAATTTACTTCTTCTTCAAGGATAAAGCTGAAGGAGAAAGCGAAAAGGCCTATTTCCTCGGCGGCCGTCAGATGAACGGCTGGGTGGCTGCATTTTCCGCAGGCGCTTCCGATATGAGCGCCTGGGTTCTCATGGGGCTGCCCGGATCCATTTATGCCATGGGAATCGGCCAGGTCTGGATTTCTGTGGGACTCCTTGTGGGTACCGTCTGTGCCTGGACTTTTGTCGCCCCGGTGCTCAGACGGTATTCCATTGCAGCCAATGATTCGATTACCATTCCGCAGTTTTTGACAAACCGTTTCCTTTCCGCAAATAAATCCCTTCAACTGATTTCAGCGGTGGTGTTTGTGGTCGCCTACTGCGTTTATGCAGCTTCCAGTATTTATGCCTGCGGCGAACTTTTTAACACCGTGGTTGGCATGGATCCTAAAATCGCAATGATCCTCGCTACTGCTGTGATTGTTTTTTATACGTTCCTCGGTGGATTCAATGCCGTATGCTGGACAGACTTCTTCCAGGGGTTGTTGATGCTCGGTGCTTTGATGCTGGCTCCTATTTTCGCATGGTTCATGCTCAGGAGTCCGGGTTATGTTTAGCCGGCCGGGACCATTCCACCTCACTATTTCAACCTCCTTTCCTCTGGAAAACTTGACTGGAAAAGTATTTCCGACATCATTACAGGTTTCGGATGGGGACTCGGTTATTTCGGAATGCCTCATATCCTGATCCGCTATATTTCCATCAAGTCCGAAAAGGAAATGAAGAAGTCCAGAATCATTGGATGTACATGGATTTTCATTATCCTGCTGATGGCTTCCGTTGTGGGTATCCTGGGGCGGTCTTTCCTTGGAGATTCGATCCTGGACAACAATTCTCTGGTCTTTGTCAATATGGTTCGTGGCGTGTTCAATGTCTTTATCGCAGGAATTTTGCTTTCCGCTATTCTCGCCGCATCCATGAGCACTGCAGACAGTCAGTTGTTGGCGTCTTCTTCCGCCTTCGCTTCCGATGTGTACCGCCCGGTCCTGCGCAAAAATGCATCCGACAGAGAAATGCTCTGGGCCGGACGCATTGTAGTACTCCTGATTTCCGTGATTGCCTACATCATTGCCAGCAGTCCTTCCTGTGGAGGAATTATGGCGCTGGTGTCATGTGCGTGGGGGGCGTTCGGTGCCGCCTTCGGACCGGTGATTCTTCTGGCCCTTTACTGGAAGCGCTTAACCTATCGAGGGGCAGTGGCCGGTATTGCTGTCGGGTTCGCGGTTGACATCCTTTGGTATGTATTCCTGACTTCCAGAACCAATATCTATGAAATTATTCCCGGATTCATCTGCGGCATGATTTGTACTGTGATTGGCTCGCTTCTGGATAAAAAGCCGCCGCAGGCTGTTCTGGATCTCTTTGACAAATCCCGTCTGCCCGTGGATGAATAATGATTCCCGGATTGTCTGATCCGCACCTCCCGGGAAAAAACAGGAAACCGGGGGATGAATTCAGAAAGGCCGGACTGAAAATGAGAAACCTTCAGACTGGATAATCTCCGGTCCGAAGGTTTTTTTGTGCTTACACGGACTGAAAAGCATCAGAAAAAGGCCAGAATTGCTCCAGGTTCCGGAGGAATGGCGGTTTCGGCCGACAAGGATTTTCTGCAGACAGCACTGAGGAGGCTGCCTGGGATTTTTATTGTGTTGCCCTGTGGAAAGAGAAGACGGTCTGTCACATCGATTGCTTCTGTTCCCAGAAGGTCCTGCATAAAGACACGCTGAAAATTCAGAGGTGTTCGGTAATGAAGTGTCAAGGAGTGAAAATGACCAAAAATCCCTGTGATGCACTGACTGTTGTCTGCCGGAACACATGCTTCCACATCAGCCGTCTTCCGTGTCGATGCAGCAGTTTTCAATGCATACGATGAAGAAAAGATTTTCCCGG
>CASERY010000007.1 GCA_949290385.1 uncultured bacterium
CATGCCGGATGGCTTTTGTTTTTTGCGTTCTTCTGATGGCTGGAGGATGCCGTGAGACGCCTGCTCTTTTCTGGGATAATGATCCTCCTGAATCATCCGGCACTGTACCTGTGTCGTCCGATGCGATGCTGAATGGGGAAAATGGAGAAGGAGATCAGATCCCTGACAAGGAGAAGAACACTACAGAAAATCCGGAAGTTCTCTCTGCAAATGAAGACCCGTCATCCAGATCGGAGATTCAGTCATCCGGTCCGGATGAGATCCTTCCTGAAAGAGATTTTGAGGCAATACGGAAGAGTACAGTTGACATGATCGAAAAAAAGGACTGGGGAAATCTTCGGTTCCTGACGCAGGAGCTGGAAAAAGATCCCAGAACTCCGCCGGATCTATTGTATGATCTGTATTTTCAGCAGGCTGAAGCATTGAAATTGGCTGGAGCATACGACGAGGCTGCCGGATTTTATTCGAAAATCCTGAATCTGCCCATCCTTTCAGCCCGGGGCAGCGGGATCAGACTTGCCCGGGCGGAGGCCTTCTACCGCGGAAGCCAGGCGAAAAAAGCTGCAGATGATTGCGAACTGTTGATTTTGCAGGAGGATTTTCCGCTGGATATAAGGGTCAGAGCATTTGCATTGTATGAATCTGTTCTGAACAAGGATAAGAGTCTTGACCGTTCCAAAATGGTTGAACTGGGAGAATGTTTGCTGCGTTCAGAACTGGATGTCCCGGCGCGGGAGCAGATCCTGACACAGCTTTGCAGGGAGGCCGTTGTCCAGCAGAAGGATGATGCCCTGCTGAAGTTTGCGCAGCTTATGCTGTATGATACCGGCCTGACAAACCGGCAGCGCATTGAAGCCGCTGGAAAAGCAGCCATGGTGTATATTCTGAAAAACGATGTGGAGAATGCGGAACGTATGGTCCGGATTCCCCTGTCCTTTTTAAACCTGAAAGGACAGGATTTATATATGACTTATGAAGTTTACGGCAAGTGTGCATCCTGGCAGGAAAATTGTGATGAAGCGGTAAAGCGTTATCGCGAGATTCTGCTTCAGGATGATTCTGAAGCGGCTGTGAAGTATGTAAACAACCTTGTCAAAAAGGAATATATGTATTTCGGACGCTATGCAGATGCCGCTCAGGCCATGGAGGAGGCCGGGGATTTTCTTGCACTTGCGGATGTCTACTGGACTGAAGGCAGTCTTCAGAAAGCCCGTGAATCCGCTATGAAAGTCCTTTCCAATGAGAACGAATCTCTGCGGAATCGTCAGCAGGCATTGCGGTATTTTATGACAGGAACCCTGGAAGACCGTCTTGTCCGGAAGAAATATGCACAGGCTCTTACAGAATCCGGCGATTTTGACTGGAACACCTTCTGGGGAGGGAACTGGCGTCAGGGTGGACTCCAGCGTTTCCTGCAGGAAGGCAACTACGAGTCGGCTCTTGAAATGGCGGAAATCTGTGCAAGGCATCCGAAAGGGAAAGACAATTTTGATCTGGTGAAAAGTCATTTAACGGCCTTGGCCGGTCTTCAGCGTTCCAGAGATGGCGCGGCTTATGCGGATCAATGGTGTGCTCATGAGACTTTTACGCCGGCACAGCGCTATGAATTGTGCCTGATCAAAGCCATGTTCCTTTCCGGGGATTCAGATCAGGCATTTCTTGCCAGGTATAAAGCCTTGAATAAATCGTTTCCGGATATCAGCCGTGTGACGCCGGAAGAACGGGAAGCGGGGCTTGTTGCAGCAGGAAATTTAGCTTTACGGGCAGGTCGGAACAGTCTTGTGGAAGAAATCGATTCGGTTCGGAAATCCTTGTATGCTCCTCAGAAGAAACAGCATATTTATGTGCCTTATTCTCCCGTTGTCATTCAGGAAGTTGCGGACTGGTACACCGTTCCTCTGCTTCCGGCGTTTCAAAAAATGGAACGGCGCTTCGGCGGGAATATGGATTTCCTGCAGACCGATGTTTCAACCGGAGACCGTGGAAGCGGCATCGGCACGGAAACGGATATTCCGGTGGATGACCGTGTTCCGGAATTTTGTGCTCTTACAGATGAATTCGGCATCCATTTTCTGCTGCGGATGTGGGATTCCGAAGCAAGAAGTGTTCAGCTGGGCATGAAAAATTCAGGCAGTTATGAAATTTATCTCTCGACAGGGGAGGGGCAGCCGTATTACTGTTTCCTGGTTAATCCTGGACAAAATACAATTTCGTGCTGGAATTCTGTCTATACAAGCGAGTACCACCGCAGACTTTATCCGGAAAGCCCGGAACTTCGCTGTGAAAGCAAATTCTTCGAGGACCGTTACGAGACAGAACTCTTCATTTCCTGGGAGGTCTTTTACGACAAACTGCCGGAGAAAGGCGATATTCTGGATTTTGAATGTATTGCATGGCTTCCTGCCGGAGGTTTCTGCTGGAATGGTACAAAATCCATTCATGGTCGTTCCACCTGGGGCGAACTGGAATTCAATCTGACGGCGGAACAGATCCTGTCAATTCAGAAGAATATTATTTTCAAGGCTCTCAGAAAATATGAGTCTGAAAAAAGAATCACCGGCGATCATCTGGGGGCTGCTGCACGCTGGCGCAATCCTGGAACAGGTGATATGGATTTTTATAAAAAGACCGTCCAGCCGTTGGAAGAAAAACTGGATGACTATGCCTCTCTTGTAAAGCAGGATATGGATGCTGAAACCGTCCGCTTACTGTATCGGGAGGCGGTTCCATACTGGAACGGTTTAGAATTCCGGCTTTCGGATCTGAGAAGAAAATATTTGATGGATCAGCTGATGACTCCTCCAGGAGGGTCTTCCGCACAGAAAAAGTGAGGATGAGGATGGGTGTCCGCTTGCGTCCGGAAAACGACGGACTGCTTTGCAGAATGAAAATCAGAGAAACGCACAAAGACGAATGACAGGATATCCTGCCTGAAATGAGAAGCGGACGGAAATGAGAAACGGAAGAAAATATCCTTCTGTCCTCCGGATCTCCTTCTTGATTGATCTGCCTGGTTCCTGCATAGATGGACGGAAGAAAAAATGATTCCGTCCTTGGAAACAGTTCTTTCCAGAGAAAGGCTTCTTCCTGATATCCGGAGAGAGCTGTTTTTTTATGATATTTCTGCTGATTTTTTTAAAAGACAGTTGATTTTCTGAGGGAATGTGATATGTTTTTGCATTCATGATGTGATGTGAATTCAGTTATGCCAATATTAAACATACAGGAGTATCATTATGGGAAGACAGTACAACAAACTGGAAAAAAGAGCTCGCCGCAAAAGATATCTTGAGAGAGTGAAACTCAGACTGAAAGAAGCCGGCAAGGTTTCCAAAAAGAAATAAGTTTTTCAGCTGACTGCTGTTCCGAAAACAGATTCATTGAAAAGTCTGGATTTTTCAGACGGCACAGTTTCATGCATTTATTCAGCCGGTCAGCTTGTCTTTTTTTGATACGGCTGCAGCGGTGTTGGGGAGTCTTCAATACCGCCTTGTTTTTTTATAGTGGACACAGTTTTGTGCCGGAGACAGTGTTTTTTTACAGCGCCCCTTTATAATCTGAAAGATATTGGGATAAACAGGAATGGATGGGTAGAAAAGATGGCAAAGATTCATCCGACCGCTGTGATTGGCAGCGATGTGGAACTTGCAGATTCGGTCGAAGTTGGACCCTACAGTGTTATTGAAGATCATGTGAAAATCGGTCCTGGCTGCAAGCTGCAGGCCCAGTGCCATATCGGATCTTATGTGACGATGGGAGAGGATAATGTTGTTTACCCGTTTGCGTCTATCGGAACAGATCCGGAGGATTATGCTTATGATCCTGCTCAGGAACCTTCCTTCACCCGGATCGGCAGCCGCAATAAATTCCGGGAAGGGGTGACGGTGAACAAGGGGACACATCCGGGAACTGTTACGGTAATTGGGGACGGTTGTTTTCTGATGGCCAATGCCCATGTAGCCCATAACTGTGTGCTTGGAAATGGAGTCATTATGGTTCCATTCAGCGGCATTGCCGGGTATTGTGAGATTGGCGACCGCTGCCTGATTTCCGGACTTTCCGGAATGCATCAGTTCTGCAGAATGGGTCGACTTGCTGTTCTTTCGGGAGGATCGACTATTTCTGTGGATCTTCCGCCTTTCATGATTGGCGATGGACGCAATGGCGGTGTGCGCGGTTTCAATATTGTAGGGCTTCGCAGAGCCGGTTTTGCACCCGAGACGATTCATGCCATCAAGAAGATTTACGATATCTTTTTCCGCCATGGTCTGAATGTGAAAAATGCTATTGCAAAAACGGAGGCAGAGGTTCCCCAGCTGCCGGAAGTGGTGGAGTTCCTGGATTTTGTAAAGACCACAAAGCGCGGAATCCTCAATGGAGATCGGCATGGACGCCGTTCCTGAATAAGGGAAGAATAAGGGAAGGGGGGATGGGGATATTCCCTTCAGCAGGCACTTGTAAAAACGTATTAAGATGAATAGCCGGATTTTTGTGTTACAGGCATAAAGATCCGGATTTTTTTGTTTTCAGGCACTGGAAATAGAGAATTATGCGGATAGGGGGGATCATTTGCCGCCTGTGTCTTTGATGTGCACATCTGTTCGCGCCTGCGGACAAGTCTGCTGCGCTGGAAGCGGGAGACTGGAGTATATGAACAATGGAATAATGGGGGAAGAGGTCAGAACAGGAAAAAGAAGGAAAGAGAATGTTTTTGGATGTTTGGTATACCTTTTTATGTATAGGCATTTTTTATGAAAGGAAATGCCGAAAATTGTCTTAGATATGCCGAGCCCGATAAACATTGACCAGACTTATCTTTACATTTCAGATTTGTGTTTAAAAAGAAGAAAATTCCTTTTCTTTGCAGACGAATTTTAAGCCTTCCAAGAAATGATTTCTGCAGTAGCTGTTTTTTTAATACCGCTGGAGAAGAAAGGAAAGCTCTGCCGATTCTTTATTTTAAAAAAAAGAACCGGCAGCATGGGCTGTTTTACCGGAGATCAGTGTTCATGATCATGGTCGGTGACTTCAACATAATGCGGAAGCCATTCTGACACAAAATGCTGATTTTCCTCTTCACTGCCGTCTCCGACGGTTTCAGAGAAACGCAGACTGGAAACATGTCCGTCTGCGTAAAGATAGTTTGCACGGTCATTGTGGCGTTCGAAATCAATGTCATTCTCCCAGTTGACAGGATCGCTCATGCCGGCATAGCATTGATGCGTAAGTGGATTTCCGGAGGAATCATTGCCGCGTTCAGAGAGGACAATGCGTTCGCTTGTGGAGATAGCGTCAATGGGACGTCCGAAAGAGAACATGGCATTAATCATGTAGCTTTGTATTTGCTTGTCTTGACTGTATCCGTTATCCGCTGAACATCTGAGATGCTGCATTTGGTAGCCATATTCCAGAAGTGGTGTAAACCATTGAGTTTCGGATCCATTCTGATTTTCAATTTCATGAGGATGGTCAAAGCTTCCGATGTGGACGGCAGGGAGTGATCCATCATAGTCTATGCTGTAAACCATCAAAGAGATTCCAGCTTGTTTCATATTATTGGTACAGTGCACTGCATGTGCTTTTGCACGGGCCATGCCCAGAGCTGGCAGGAGCAGTCCCGCCAGGATTGCTATGATGGCAATAACAATGAGAAGTTCGATGAGCGTAAAAAAAGATTTCATGAAAAAAAATTCTTTCCATTTTTTTAAGAATCATTCATAAAACAGCTGCAGACAGCAGCCTGAAGATACGACAGATCCGCAGACCGGTCGTATTATCCTATTTGAGTGAATGAATGATGAAAAAATGGAGGAGCCCTCG
>CASERY010000008.1 GCA_949290385.1 uncultured bacterium
GTTTTGGCGCACTGGTGCTGGTTGGAGACAAGGCCGGCAAAGTGGGCTATGGTTATGGCAAGGCGAATGAAGTGTCCGATGCGATCAGAAAAGCCGGTGAAGCTGCCCGCAAGAATATGATTACGGTGCCGCTTAAAGGAACAACTGTTCCGCATTCTGTTATAGCAAAATATCGCGGGGCCAAAGTTCTGATTCGTCCTGCATCGGAAGGAACAGGTCTTATTGCCGGTTCCTCCATGCGCGCAGTTCTGAATCAGGCTGGAGTCGTTGATGTTCTTGCCAAATCCCTTGGCGCTGGAAATCCTGCAAACGTGGTGAAAGCCACATTCAAGGCTATTTCCATGATGAACAGCAAGGAACAGGTCCTTGAGAAACGCGGCAAGATTTAACAGGAAGGTTGTTAATTATGAAATTGAATGATTTGAGACCTACTCCCGGGTCCAAAAAGCGCAGACAGAGAGTCGGACGCGGTGATGGTTCCGGATGGGGTGGAACTGCCGGACGTGGTGAAAAAGGCCAGAAATCCCGTACCGGTGCTGCCATCAGACATCATTTTGAAGGTGGTCAGACTCCTACATTCAGACGTATTCCGAAACGCGGTTTCACCAAAGGAATCAAGGAAATCTATAATGTAGTGAATGTCGGCGATCTGGATGCCGTTTTTGATCCCAGCGTGGAAATCACCTCCTGCGAACTTCGCGCAAAGGGATTGATCGGCAAAGCTGTTGCTCCGCTGAAGATCCTGGGCGAAGGCGAAATCAAACAGGCTTTGAAAGTGAAAGCTGAAGCATTTTCCGCCTCAGCAAAAGCTAAGATTGAAGCTGCCGGCGGTACTGCAGAAGTAATCGCCTAATTCAAAACGTTCTTTTAAGGCGCTTTGGCGCCAGGAATGAGGGTATATGTTTTCAGCATTTATTAATTCCTTCAAAGTCAAGGAACTGAGAAACCGCATTTTTTTCACAGCGGGCGTTATTGTCTTATGCAGAATTGCGGCGAATATTCCGTGTCCTGGTGTTAACACAGCCAACCTTGCAAAGTATTTTGAGAGATTAAGCAGTGAATCTGCTGCCGGCGGTTTTATGGGTATGATTGACCTCTTCAGTGGCGGTGCTCTTCAGCAGTTCGCCATTGGAGCATTGGGAATCATGCCCTATATCTCAGCATCGATTATCATGCAGCTGCTTGTCCCGGTGATTCCTCAACTGGAACGGTTGAAACGGGAAGGCGAGCCTGGAATGAACAAGATCAATCAGTATACAAGATATCTGACAATTCTGATCTGTCTGATTCAGGGAGCCATGGCTGCGGTTGCCATGATGAATCCGGGGAGACTGGGTCTTCCGGCACCAGAGCCGGGCCAGCCCCTGATTTCTGCCGGGAATCCATCGGCGTTCGTACTGATGTCTGTAATTATTCTTACCTGCGGTACCATGATTCTGATGTGGCTGGGAGAACGAATTACAGAACGCGGTATTGGCAATGGCGTATCTTTAATTATTACCATTAACATTATTGAGCGTCTGCCTCAGGCGCTGACCTCGCTGGCTCAAATGGTTATTTCCGGACTTGCCTCAGGCGGAGCCGGAAAATTCCGTCTTGTGAACCTCTTTTTCCTGCTTCTGATTTTTGCAGCTGTTACGGCTGCTACCGTGATGCTGACTCAGGGCACACGCAGAGTGCCCATTCAGATGGCAAAATAGTCTGTCAGAAGTGGAAGGGGAGCAGCAGGGGGAGCAACTTATTTGCCCTTGAAGGTCAACTTCCCGGGGGTTATGCCGATCATCTTCGCAGGTGCGATTCTGATGATCATCCAGCCGATTCTTCATTTTATTCCGATCAAGACTGTACAGGGATGGGCTTATTATTTTAATCATGAAACTTATTCTTATCTGGTATTTTACGCAGTGCTGATTCTGGCATTTTCGTACTTCTGGGTAGCAAATATGTTTAATCCTGTACAGATTTCGGACAATCTCAAAAAGGAAGGTGCGTACATTCCCGGTATCAGGCCTGGCAAGTCCACGGCTGATTTCCTGGATGGTACAATGACTCGTGTTACGTTTGCGGGTGCCATTTTTCTGACAGCTCTCGCAATTTTCCCGATGCTGCTGACCAAGTGGCTGAATGTCCCTTATAATGTAGCCTCCTTCTTCGGCGGCACAAGTCTGCTGATTATTGTAGGGGTTACGATTGATACATTGAGCCAGATGGAATCCCATCTCGTTATGAAGAATTACGACGGTTTTCTGAGCCGTGGACGTCTTCGTTCGAGAAAAGGATGAAGCAGTCTTATTGACAGGTGTGGCTGTCTTTTCGGGCAGACTGACATTTGGATGAGTTGAACCGGATACTTTTCTAAGTATCCGGTTTTTTTATATCGCTTGAGGTAGAAAACTACCGTTTTCCTCCCCCCAGTATTCATTATTCAGCTGAAACAACTTCAGTTGCCGAGAGGTTCATCCCGGAGGGGGCTACCAATAAAGTTTTGGGATATCCTGAAATTCTGTATGAAGTTTCCTGTACAGAGAAGAGATATAGAGAATGGAGGAATTTTCCTTTGAAAGAAATGGGAAGGGCGGCTTGAAAAGACAGAATGCAATCATCGGAAGTCATCAGACTCTGCCGCACATTGGACTTGACAATCCTTAAAAAGACGGAGTGCAGCCATCTAAGGGGGGCGAGAAGGAAATGGAAAGGATTCAGAAAACTTTGTCTTTGCAGTTTAATGGATGCAAATATCTGTGCAGGTCTTGTAAATAGAATTGTACGCTCCCATTTCGGCAGTCATAAAATGAACGCCAGGAATCCGTTAAGCACCAATTCCATTCTTGATAAGCCCATTCCGGCAGTCATAAAACTGAATCACCTGCGGAATTGTTTTTAGATAGCACTGTACGGTATAAAAGCTGGCTGTGAATTCTGTCCATTAGGGCGTAGAGAGAAATTTGCTGAAGGAGGAAAGAATCGTGTGGAACCTGGACAGCATTCCAGTCTGAAAGATCCGGATCTGTTTCTTGTGCCTTATAACTGTTGATCAGGCGAATGGTGCAATGAGGACGAAATGGATAGGGAGAGGATAGAAATTGGAGATCCCTTTCTTGCGACAGCTGTTGCTGCAAAGCGCAGAATGGTTCTTCATCTTTCAGAGTGAGGAAAAAGATTCCAGTCCCAGGGAAGCAATCCTTCCCTGCAAAAGCATTCTGAAAAGGAGCGTTGGCTGAGGCCAGACAGTCTATTGCAGCGGCAATAGGTCCTAAAGGCTGGCCCTGCTTCAGATATCCGATTCCGGAAGAACCTGTCAAGGTGATTTCCACCGGGATATTTGCCCGTTCCGGATCAAACCGTCTCCTGAGTTTGCGCACAGTACAGGCTGCCTGGCTGTTTTCTGGAAGGTCCAGCACAATACAGCCGGGATATTGAAGAATCTCTTTGTAGCGGGTAGCTTGTAAAGGCATTGTATGATTCTCCTTGAATCGGAAATGCACAGGACAGAACCGGTGGCAAAAACCGAGACAGAATCTTTATTTATTATTGAGCGATTGAAGGGCTTTTCGAATAATATTCTCACTGGACCGCTGTTCTTCAGGAATAGCTGAGGCAATTTCTGAAACCATTTTTTGGATTTTAGTTCGTTGAAATCCGAGCTATTCAAGAGCCATAAGCGCATCTTCCAGCTCCTGGGATACGGGTTCAGAGGATCCGGCGGGAAGGCCGAAGGAAAATTCCGGCATCATTTTATCAATTTTATCACGAAGTTCCACAATCATACGTTCTGCAGATTTCGGACCGACACCGTTAATTTTTTTCAAAGCCTTGATATCTCCCTGCGCCAGGGCCGTGCAGAAAGAAGGGATATTCATGCTGCTGAGAATGTTCAAAGCAGTTTTTGCACCGATGCCGTTAACAGTGATCAGCAGTTCAAAGATCTTTTTTTCCTGTTCTTTTGCAAAGCCGTAAAGAGTAATGGCGTCTTCCCGGACAAGCATGACTGTGAGAAGTGTGGCCCGTTCTCCTGCCCGAGGAAGAGCATCGTACGTGCTCATTGGAATAAACATGTGATAGCCTACGCCGTTGACATCTAAAACAAGTTCTGTCAAGTTGGCTGAAATAATTGTGCCGGAAAGCTGTGCGATCATGAATGCCTCTGTAAATTGGTAGAAAAATTTTTCATTTCTGTTTTACAATATAAACTGTAGTTCAGGGAATGCAAACTCAAAGGAAAACGTTTAGAATGCCTGAAGGTTTACATCTGAAACTGAGTGCTCAGCCCTTGACAGAAGAAACTGGTACGGTTCTTATTTTCTGTCCTGAAAAACAAGTTCCGGAGAACATAAAAGCCCTCGATGATACGGCCTTGAATGCTTCGGAACAGTCTGAAAATCTTTCCTGCGCGCAGCAGAAGACTCATTGCTTCAATGATTTTTCGTCTGTTTCAGCCAAGCTTCAACAAACATGTCAATATCGCCATCGAGAACAGCGGCAGTATTTCCTGTTTCAACCCCGGTTCTGGTGTCCTTGACCATCTGATACGGCTGCAGAACATAGGAGCGTATCTGGTTGCCCCAGCCGATTTCTGTTTTATCTCCGGAAATCTGTTGCGCTTCCTGACGGCGTTTTTCTTCTTCCAGTTCGTACAGACGGGCTTTCAACATTTTCATAGCCATGGCACGATTCTTATGCTGAGAACGTTCCACCTGGCAGGCAACGGCAATTCCTGTGGGCAGATGGGTAATGCGGACGGCACTGTCGGTACGGTTTACATACTGGCCGCCTGCACCGGATGCCCGGTACGTATCAATTCGCAGATCCTTTTCATCAATTTCCAGTTCAATGTCATCTTCCATTTCCGGAAAGACATCCACAGAGGCAAAGGATGTATGGCGTCTGGCGTTGCTGTCAAAAGGTGAAATGCGTACAAGTCGATGGATTCCCCGTTCGGCTTTCAGATAGCCATAGGCAAACTCTCCATCAACTTTCAGAACTGCACTTTTGATTCCTGCTTCATCTCCGGGCTGCATGTCAATGATTTCATCTTTGAAGCCGCGGCGTTCAAACCATCGGCGATACATGCGCATAAGGATGCTTGCCCAGTCGCAGGATTCAGTGCCTCCGGCGCCCGCATGAATATAGAAGTAGCAATTGTTGCGGTCGAATTTCCCGGAAAGAAAGCTGACCAGTTCAATTTTGTCAAGAGCTTTGGATAGTTTGCTCCATGCGCTGTCGGATTCTTCCAGAAAGGATTCATCTTCTGCTGCAAGCTCTGCAATCGCCAGAAAATCTTCTGCTTCGGCTTTTACTTTGGCAAACGGTTCAATGATGCCTTTGCAGGCACTGAGTCTGGCAACGGTTGCCTGGGCTTTTTCTTTGTCGTCCCAGAAATCAGGCTAAGACATTGTTTTTTCAATTTCAGCGATTTCCTGCTTATTCTCTTCGATCTTAAGAAATTTCGCAAGCTGATCGAGTCTGTGAATTACATCTTCGCCGCGTGTTTTTATCTCTTCAATAGTCATGCGCTGTTTCTTTCTGTCATTGATTCATTTAATCACTGGTAATGTACCCTGAAATGCTTGTAAATCAAGATCAGGATTGAAAAAAAGGTCTGTTTTCAAAAGGGCTTTCTGGGAGACGATTTGTTAAATATCCAGCGTTCGAAAGAGGGAGGAGAGAATCCTTTTGTCTCTTCGGACTGACTGACAGAAAGAATACCCTGGAATAGAGAAACACGATAAACAAGAATAAGAAATAGAAGAACGGAAGTTTTTAAGGAAAAGTTGTTTTTTTGCCTGGGAAAAAGATTTTACTTCACCGGAAAGATGATATATTACAGAGAGAGAATGGAAAGGAATAGAACGGTTTTCTTCGGATGTTTTCCCTGCATTATGTGGACCGGAAGTCCGGATATGGCGGGTGTTTTGAACAGCAGCTTCCCGGACCGGACCAGAATCGAATCCTGTAAATCCCCTTGCAGGCAGGGGATTTTCTTCTTCGGATTTTCGTTGGATGGGAGAAAAAAAGAAGCCGGAACTTTTTTTCTGTTTATTGCTCTAAAATTCAGTTCCGCCAGAAAAGGTTCATTTTCCCGGAATTGATAGAGTGAGCCTGATTTAAAAGCATTCATTATGAATTGGGATTAATTTGCCTTCGATAAAAAAAGAAGAATCTTATGAAAAAGGAGTTCTGCCATGCTTCCTGCCGCAAGTCTAAAGTTTCTTGAAAAATTCCTGACAGCATCAGGTCCTTCCGGTTTTGAATTTGAACAGGCTGCTGTTTATCGGGAATACCTGGCAAAATTTGCAGATACCGTGGAAACTGATGTCCTGGGAAATACAGTAGCCCGTCTGAATCCAAAAGCCAAATTCACAGTGATGATGGCCGGGCACTATGATGAAATCGGATTCCAAGTGGTGAATATTCTGGATGAGGGACTTCTTTCCTTCCGTGCTGTGGGAGGGGTCGATCCACTGACCCTGCCGGGATCACAGGTGGAAATTCTGACGGATCAGGGCCGCATTCCGGGGGTCATTGGACGCAAACCGATCCATCTTCAGACTCCGGAGGAACGCAAGGCTGTTCCGGAAATTAAAGACATGTGGATTGATATCGGTGCGGAAAGCAAGGAGGATGCCCAGGCAAAAGTGCATGTGGGCGATCCGATTGCATTCCGGTCCAATTTCAAGATGCTTTCTAAAAACCGGATCCTCTCAAAAGGACTTGATGATAAGATTGGAGCTTTTGTTGTTGCAGAGGCTTTCCGGATTTTGAAGGCAAAAAAGGTAAAAATAGGGGTCGCCTGTGCTGGAACTGTGCAGGAAGAACTGGGATGCCGCGGAGCTCAGACCAGTGCGTTCGACATTAATCCTCAGGTGGGGATTGCGGTGGATGTGGGATTTGCCACAGAAGTACCGGGCATCAGTGCCAATCAGTATGGTGAGCTTATTATGGGCAAGGGAACAGGACTTTCCAGGAATGCAGACAACAATCCACCTCTGTTGAGACGCATTATGCGTATCGGAGACGAGAAAGGCATTCCATACCAGCTGGAGACCGGCCACCGTGCTACAGGAGGAACCGATACGGCTCTGATTCAAATGTCCCGGGGCGGTGTGGCAACAGCACTTTTCAGCATTCCAAACCGCTATATGCATACTCCGGTGGAAATTTGCGATCTCCGGGATGTTGAAGCGGCTGCAAACCTGATTGCAGAAACAGTGGCTTCTCTTACGGGAAAAGAAACCTTTATTCCTGGTATTGACTGAGCATACGGGTTATGGGCGCTTTTTATCTGATATCGGGCAATGAGGACTTTTCCATCAAGGAACGGGCCAATGATCTGATCCGTGAGCTTTGCGGAGACGCGCAGGAAGACAATCCTGGGCTGGAGATTATTCGGGGAGATACGGAAAACGAAAAATTTTCGGCTGTTTTTGCCCGTTTAATGGATTCTTTGGAAACCCCTTCCTTCCTGAGTGCAGAAAAAGTTGTCTGGTTGAAACATTTCAACCGATTCGACGAAGCCCTTGCTGAGGCTTCTACAAAGAAGAAGAAAAGCCGGATTGATCTCTTGTCGGATTTCCTGAAGGACGGGCTTCCGCAGGATGTAACCTTGGTGATTGACGGGCCGGGACTGGACAGGAGAAAGGCTTTTTACAAGCTGTGTGAAAAAGTCTGTGCTTCTTCCGGCGGTGAATTGTTCTGGTTTGAGAAGTCCGACCCCAAATCCAAAGGATATGAGGCTCAGCTTCTGCGGCGCATAAAAGAACAGGCGCTTAATGCAGGACTTCGCATGGATGATTCAGCGGCCGGGTATATGGCGGAAACGATTGGCGGGGATGCCGCCCGGCTGAAAAATGAAATGGACAAGCTGATCTGTTATGTGGGGCCGTCCAGCAAAGAGATTACAATAGAGGACTGCTGGGCGATTTGCAGCCGCTGTTCTGAAACGCTGGCATGGGAGTTTTCCAATGCTCTGGCTCAAAAAAAGGCGGCTCAGGCATTGTCGTTGATCCCGGGTATTCTTGAAAGCATGGAGCAGGAAAAAGGCATGGCTGCATCCAGTTCCCCGGAAATGACGATTGTCAGTGCGGCACATGCGGAGTTCCAGCGGATTCTTGCAGTAAAGTGCATGGGAAGAAAATTCGGTATCCCGGACAGAGCGTCTCCGGATGTTTTCTATCGCCTGACAGATGAGCATAAGGATTCTGTCGCAGAATTTCCGGTTCTCGCTATGCATCCGTACCGATTGTTTAAAATCTGGGAAAATGCAGTACGTTTCAGTGATTTGGAGATTGCCAGAGCTTTTAAATCTCTCCTGGATGCCAATAGACGCATGATTTCCGGCTCAGATGCACGGCTCGCGCTGGAACACCTCGTTGCCATGATTGCCGGATAAAGCGTGGGGACAGCGGGATTGGGGGAAAACATGATGAAGGTGTATTTCTTCCCGCTGAGAAAGAGAAAAAGAGCCACTGAAATTACAGGAAAAACCGGAGAATCTCTGTACGGCATCCAGAAAAATTGTTCGGAGAAAAATAAATATGCAAAGAAGAAACATCATTGGATGAGGCCCGCATCATATGGAAAAAACAGAAGAACAGGGAAAAATGACGGACTTTAGAAGACATCCGGTAGTAGCACTTGATATCGGCGGAGTTTGTATTTCTCTGAATCATGAGAAGATAGCTCATGTATTAGGCGTCCGGTCTTTTTCTGAAGTTGAACCGGGCTTCCTGAAAGCCTGCACGTTGCTGGAACAGGACAAAATTTCTCATGACGCCTGGATGGATGAGTTCTGCAGAATTACAGGCAACCGGTTTACCCGGGGAGCTCTGATGGAGCTTTGGAATACCATGATTGGCCCGGCTCTTCCTGGCATGACGGAAGCTGTGCGGGATTTAGCAGACAGGGGTATTCGTTTTGTCTATTTATCCAACACCTCCAGAGAGCATATGGATATTTTTTTCAGTACAAATGCGTTTAGTCATCTGGTTACCGGGGGCATTTTCAGCTACAGTGAAAGAATAATGAAGCCTGAGGCTGCTATTTATCAGGCTTTTGAGAAGCGCTATGGTGTGCCGATGGCTTACTTTGACGATCGTCAGGAAAATATTGACGGAGCTTTGCATCTGCACTGGAATGCCATACTGTTCCGTTCCCCGGAGCAATTTCATCAAGAGACTCTTGCCGCATTGAAGAAGCTGTATGAGAATACGGAAAAATCGGGAAATAACAGAAAAATATTTTGATAGTAAAGTATTGAAGCGGGAACAGTGTTTCCTCCTGAAATAAAACGGGAATCATTCTTTCTGGATTTATCGGCCCGGCTGATTATGCGGATAATGAAGAATGGTATTTCCCTTTCGTCTGCTCAAGGCATCCTGCAAGCAAGCGAGGTCCGGGGAGCAAGACAGCAGTTGGAGAGAAGAAAGAGAAATGGGGGCGAAATCCGACGAATTCAGCAGTTCCGGAAAGAAACCCGGGCATGGAGTGAGTATTTTTTTATGTACAGTAAACTAATTTTTTCTGGAATTTTATTGAACCTTATTCTGATCCCGGCTCTCTGGCTTTGCGTGCCGGTACGGATGGAATAGCTGTTGATTTTGGGTTTGGGAAATTTCATGGCTTATATTTTCTGCCTGTTTTCTTTTTTCAGAAAACTGGAGAGAAGAACGGACTGGGATAAGGGACTGGCTCTGGAATTTGTCATGATTCAGTTTTTTCTTCTGTTTTGTCTTTTCCTCTTTCTGCTGGCGGATGCATTCCTCCGGAATGTCTTATTCTGACAGGATGAATTTTAGAATCCTGCAGATCTGCATCTGCTGCTTTAAGGTGCTTACTTTTTGAGAACGGATGTTAAAGAAGGCTTTACACTTGCTTTTTCATAAGCTGCTGTTATCTTAAAATTGTGAGAACAATAATCAGGACAGGTGGTTTTGTCATGACGGAAAAGAAAAATTTTTATCAGATTGTCCGACTGGAAAATACATGGAAGAACGTAGATCCGGAAAAGGAGGCCGTCATCGGACAGAGACTGGTACTGGTTTCTGAACGGGCTGCAACACTTTTCATTTCGCAATATATTGACGATATTGAAATGTTTGAGTATGCCAGATATGCCATTGATCCTGGAGAAAATATTATTGATTTGAAGGACTTGCGTATTATCCACCCACGGATCCTGGATTCGGAAGGCAGACCATTTGCGTATCAGGCCGGAATTCGTGTTTTTGCTGCAGGGTTTGAGGAAATGACGGCGGATTCTTCCATGGTTCCTGCTTTTTTCCTGCAAGTATAATTTCTGAGAAAAGTAGTTTCAGAAAAAAACTTAAGGCCCTTTTTATAAGGGCTGAGATAAATCTTTTTAAAGACATTGTATTACGGGGAAACAGTTCCTTAGGAAGAGTCAGTCCTTGCCTGATGGATCCTGTTGGACTGGAAAAGAATAGATAAAATTCGGAATCAGATAGGAAGGGAAAAAAAGAGGAGAAAAGATTTTTTTTGGTTTTTTGTTAGGAAGGCAAAATAATTTGGATGTTGATTCCGTTAATAGTCCAAATTGGAATATCTGGACAGAATGCTGTGCCGGCAACTGGATTTGTAGAACGCTGCCTGTAGATTTCCAATAAACAGACTGAAAAATGTGATAGAACAAATGAATTTTATTTCCTGTTCCCGACAAGTCTGTAAGATTTTCAGGTCCAGTTGAACTTAGTGCGCAAAGAGAGCAAAAAATCAAAAGGAGACCATTTAAATGAGAAAAAGAACATGGGCTGTTGGGTTGACTGTTATTATTGTTGGGTGCTGTTGCCTGTTGGCCAATACGGAAGCGGAGGCCGGAAGTTGCTGGATTTCACTGCCGGGATTTTCTTTGGGATTTCACGAGGAGAAACCTGTTCCCCCGCCATAGCATCCTTTACGGAAACACCATCGGGCAAAGCATATTCGAGTGGTTCCTGGAGGCGGACGGAATGACGCAGCTGTTCTTGTTAAGCCGGTTCCAGCTCATAGACATATCCATGGCCCGAAATGGCATTGGGATAGGAAACACTGCTTTTGAAAACTTCTCGATGTGTTGTTTTTGGCAGACTGGGCCCTCCGCATTGTTGAAAAGACTTTTATGACATACGTGGCATCTTGAGATTCATAGACCGGACAATCGTTTTGTACCCTATATAGAACGTATGAAAAGAGAATGACAGGAGTTGAAAAATGAAAAGAGAATCATTTTCTTTTTAGCTTGGTTTTTTGTAGCTGGTCGCAGTTGTTTTTTTCATTCAGACTGGATGTCTGGAGGTGTCTGGTAATGAGATGATGTCAGAAGAAAATTCTGTGGACAAGTCCTCTGCCGAAACTTTAAAGGATGTCTCAGTTACCGGCAATTGTCTTGTAACAGGGATGGGTCCTGCAGGATTCGATGATGGAAAAACCGGAAATCCTATGGATTCATTTGAATAGCAGTAGGGGTGGATTGATTCCCCGGACAAATATTTTGCAAATTCTCTGTTCTTTCCGGGCTTTTTCTGGTATTTGGATGCACTGGCTTGTTTCCCGCCTGTTTCGCAAACGGATCTTTCAGCCCAGAATGATTCGTCTGATGCAGAAGATTTGGATTAGACAGTTCCTGATTCGGATGCTGAAGTGGATTCGGGTGAATCGTCTGTTACAGTTTATGTGGATACGGACCCCTGGTATCCGCGGTACAGGTATTTTTATGGATACTGGCACAGATATCCATTCTTTTATGCTGGATTTCTACTGCGGCCAAGACCATGGCTGAGGCCGCCGCATCGTCCTGGTATACCACCAAGACCATGGCTGAGGCCGCCATACCGTCCCGGTATACCACCAAGACCATGGCTGAGACCACCATATCGTCCTGGATTCCATCCGAATCGTCCAGGCATGGTAAGACCACCATATCGTCCTGGATTCCATCCGAATCGTCCAGGCATGGTAAGAC
>CASERY010000009.1 GCA_949290385.1 uncultured bacterium
CAGTACTGTTTCCCATATCGTTTATTGTGGCTGTTGCACTTCTTTTCGTCAGTTGGTGGTTTATACCAGGCCTCATTATCTTGCCGGTTCTGGCATATAAACTTTCCAGGAAAAAGTGTGCGGATAGAGTTTAGTCTGAGGCTGATAAAAACATACCGTTTTTTGTTGAATGTTTAAATGAAGTTGTCATATGGAGCGAGGATAATCCTCCATGGCAAAAAGGATACAAACCTTATGGACAATGACCGACCTGAAAGAGCACGGATCAGCTCCTGCATCAACTGGAATACATGCAAAGAATCAGCCGTGATATTTCCATTTGGTGCCACACAAATATTTCGACAAGGAGTGTTATCAATCAGAGGAAAAGGTTTCTGGTATTATTCAGTTGCTCCGAATGAACTTCTGAAGCTCAATGTTACAGATACGGATGGGAATCCAATTGATGAAAAATGGATTTCTGAACAAAAAAGGATTTTGAGGAAAAGTATTAGGGAGGCAGGTTAAAAATGTTCATTATCGGCATTCTCGGTTTTATCGTTCTTGTATATGCAGTTGGATTTTTGTCCACATGGTTGTATATACTTACATTACCACCTTTCGAACAAAGTCTTATGACATTAAAACACCGCATGCTTACTTGCATACTGTGGGTTATTGCTATTCCATTAATGTCTTTGGCTAACAGGGGGACAATGAATAGTAAATATAACCTGTGGTTCGCATTTATCTTTTTATCGGGACTTTGCTGTTGGATATCAAAGGTTTTTTGCAGTATTTTCGCTTGTTTTCTATTAGAATCATTTTGGGGGATCCCTGTGGGCTGGGTTGGTCTTAATGTCCTTTACTGGTTATTTTTGGTTTTTGTTTCAAAAGATGACTGTCTGCATATGGCATCTTCATTTCAAGAAAGTGTAAATGCCATGCGCATGGGAATACGTCTTTATTATTTCCCGATTCCAAACAATTCAGCCTGGCAGGGAAAGCAACGAGACAACTGAAATGGGAATACCTCTTTATGATTTGATTGGAGAGAAATAAATTCATATCCTGCCCATTTTGTAAAAACAGATCATTTCAATCAAAGAAAAGGGCAGGAATCTTCATTTTCTGTACCGCAGTTTTTTAACAGGATTGATCATGAACAGCCGTCTGCCCAGAATATTTTCAAAAATATAATGGAAGAAAATACCAAATCCCAATAAAATGGAAAAGCTGGTAAAACACAGGATGCAAATAAGCCCGTTTACTTGCAGAATCAGGAGGATCGGCATCCCGTGAACCGACCTGTGTGGCTCTGAGGTTCTGCAATCTCTTAGAATTAAGCTACATTATGATGAACAAAAGGTGATGATATCAGAACGATCACCCCCAAAAATGGCAGGAGTCTTAATTCTCTTTCGGTAAAATTTTTGTCAGAAATAGCTACAGAAAATTGCTGTTGGAAGATGTTGAACATGCTTATCCTTTTTAAGGATTTTTCGCAGTACCGCAAAGCCAGCTGCGTTTAACGTCAAAGACAGTTCGGACTGTCTCAAAGCCTGCATCTTCCAGGAGTTTCTGCAATTCGTCCGGAGAGGGACAAAACATGTTCATACGGGATGCTATTGCCTGATGGCGCGGACTCATGTAATTTCCGACCATCTCCTGCATGGAGAGGAAGCATCCTCCAGGCTTCAATACCCGTCGGACTTCCCGCAGACAACGCATGATATCCGGCCAGAAATAGATACACTCAATAGAATATACAGAATCAAAAAAGGCATCCGGCCAATCCAGTTTCGGCACACCACACAGCCTCAGGGAAAGTCTTTTTTCTTTTATCAATTGGAGATTATATTCTTTTGCACATTCAAGAGAAAGACTGGAAAGATCACATCCGTAAAGCATAGTTCCCGGATAATTTTCAGCCAGTCTGTTTAAAGCATATCCTGCGCCACAGCCTATGTCCAGTATGGCATTGCCGAAGGATGGCATTTGCTGAAATGCCCATTCAGTCAATTCTGCATGAATTTCTTTCATGTGCTCAAGCATCTGGAGGCCTTTGATTCCTCTGGGATGGCGGGCATTTTCCAGCAGTTCAAAATTAATTTCGGATGGATTTTTCTGGGAGCTCATGATCTTCTTAGTTAAATATTTTATATAAAGAAGGGAAAGATTCGATACCTTCTTTTTTCCCTGGAATCAGGGGAAAAATCGTGTATAATAAGAGAAATAGCCGGAAGATAGAAGGAAAATGGATGAACACAGCAATAAAAAAGCTGCGCCTTTTTTCTCCAGGAGCAGCTTTCAAAAATCAAAAAATGAATCCTTCTTTTTTCAGTCTACGACATCCGGATTTTCCTGTTTATAATAAGCATAAGCCATCTTTTTCAGGAAATCCAGATCCATCACCCAGTCCAGTGCCTGGCTGCCAAGATCTTTGCGCACGTTGGTCTGATCAAAGATAATCTGTGTAGTGAAATAAGGCATCAAATCCCCAATCATTCTGGTAATGAGTTTTTCGTCGGGGGTAGGCTGCTTGACTTCTGGAATAACTGCCAGCCCGCTTGCTTTGAGTACATCAGAAACGGCTTCACAGATCATTTCTGTAGATACAGGGCTGTCTCCTGTAATATGGTAGGTTTTGTTTTCCACAGGACGCATAAATAATGTGGAAATGGCTTTCTGCACATAGTCAATGGGAACAAAATAAATTTTATCCGAAGTTCCGGATTCCAGACGAATACTCATGTCAAGAGGTCCTGCCGGATTCAGGCCAGCTTTCAGACAGCGGTTCTTCTTGATTCGACCCATGAATTCCAGAATGCGATAAAAAGCCAGTGGTTTTCTCAGACGTCCGTCGGAGAGACGCCCCACAACAATGGCAGGACGGTAAATGGTAAAAGGCACTCCGCTTTCCCGTACATATTTTTCCGCATCAAACTTACTGCGTTCATAGGAATTGATAAATCCTTTTGCCGGCATGTCATCTTCCATGACCCGGCCTACAGAAGTCCCTGCCACATAGGCCGTACTGACATAATGCAGAATGGGAATATGAAATCTTCTGACAGCTTCAATCGCTTGTTTGGTTCCGGTCATATTGGTTGCATATGTTTTCCCATGGGGATCCTTGCCAAGATTAACGTCAGCTGCACAGTGAAACATTACGTCAAAAGGAGCTTCTGCCTCGATCTGTTCAAAAGGCAATTCGGTGACATCTCCGGAAATGACTTTTATATGGCGAAGAATTTCATCCGCTGTTTTTGCAGAAAGTCCATCAAACTCACATTGCTGATGAATTGTTTTCCGTACTCTGGTTTCCGCAGTTTGTGTACGACCCGGACGGCAGATTGCAACAATCTGAATATCCTGATGCTTTTGAAGCAGGGCTGTTACGACGGACGCACCAACTAATCCTGTAATGCCTGTAAGTAGTATTTTCAAGGTAAAATAACTCCCAGCAATATTTGTGTTCTGTGAGAAGATAAATACGATTGATTACAATAGTTAATGAACGTATCAAGTACTCTAGCACATATTTTGGAAAATAAAAGTCCATTTATCGAAAGAAGACAATGATTTCTGTATTTTTATACCGTTTTATTCTGGCATTTTTTGCTACAGCAAAAAACTTTCTTCAAAAAGGGAGAAAGAAAGAACGGTCCGAACTGGGGTCCCGACTGGATTCTGTGAAACTCTCATTTGGATTTCCCTTTGAACGTGATATATTATGAATCCGATGGAGAAACAAGAAACAGGTTTGTTTTTCCTTCTGTGACGGACTGGCGTCCGGGTGGATTTTTCAATATACCGACGCTGTGTTATATTGCTTCTTTTGAGATTTTTCTGGAGTAAACGATGTTTTTATTTTTATACCGGCTTCTTTTCCCTGTCATTTTTTTATTTTTTATTCCGGGAATTGTGCTGAAGCTTATCCGAAGACCTGGCTATAAAAAGAGTTATGCAGAACGGTTCGGCTTTTTCAGCAAAGACCGGAAAAGGATTCTGAAAGGAAACTGGCAGAAGGCAATATGGATTCATTCTGTCAGCGTGGGAGAAACGAATCTGGCTCTGACCGTTATCCGACGGTGGAATGAACGCAACCCGGATCGGAAATATATTCTTAGCACCACAACGACAACGGCACAGGAGATTGCCAGGAACAAAGCTCCTGAAAATGTTTTTGTAATTTTCTGTCCGCTTGACTCATACGGGTGTGTCCGGAGAACTCTGAATCTGTTGAACCCGACAGCTCTGGTGATTTTTGAAACAGAACTCTGGCCGAATATGATTGCCATGGCCCATGCAAGAAATATGAAACTTGCTCTGGTGAATACCAGAATTTCCGATAAATCCTTTAAGGGATACCGTCGGTTTCGCTTTTTCTTCAGACCCATGCTTGAGGCTTTTGATTTGATCTGCGCCCAGACAGAACTGGACAAGGAAAGACTTTTACAGATTGCACCAGCAATGGCTGAACACATTGCTGTTAACGGGAATATTAAATTTGATCAGACTCCACCCCAGGGGCCGGGCTTTGACTTTTCTCCTTACTTTGGAAAGGAGGGGAAAACTGTTGTGCTGGCAGCATCAACACATGCTCCGGAAGAAGAGCTGATCGTAAATTCCTGGCTGAAGGTGAAGAATACTTATCCGGATGCAAGACTGGCCATTGTTCCACGCCATGCAGAACGCGGAGGCGAGATTGAAAAGCTGATTCATGCGTCGGGTCTTACCTGTTTCAGGAAGAGCTGCCAGAGCGGAGATACTCTCCCGGTGGATTGTCTTCTTGCCGATACGACAGGCGAACTGGCTAAAATGATTTTGTCCGCAGATCTCGTGCTAATGGGCAAGACTCTGGCTGGCAATCATGAAGGGCAGAACATCATCGAGCCGGCCATTATGGGAAAGCCTATTATCTGCGGTCCAGAACTGACAAACTTCCGCCAGGCTATGGATGCCCTGAAGCGTCAAAACGCTGTTTTTATTGTTCAGAAAGATGCCGATTTGCCTATGGCGATGGACGCTCTGCTGGGGAGTCCGGAATTGCGCTTTCAGTATGGAGAGCGAGCCCGTGTGACGATGCTGGAAAATCAAGGAGCACTGAACAAAACGGTGACAGCATTGGAAAACATGATGCATACCGTTCAGGCAGATGTCTGACTTCTTGACACATACTTGACTTGAAACTCAGATTTTCCTGATACAGGTCATATGCATTTTTCTTGACTTTTTGACACATACTTGACTTGAAACGCTATGTCAATCTATTCCCGATTGTATGCCAGAATTGAAGTTTTCTAAGGGGATGGCATCTTAATCCCTGCATTTTTTTCTCAAATCGGGATAGGAAAAGGACCGTTTGAAAGAAACGATGAGTTTCAAATGGTCTTTGCTTATTTTTCCCAAGACACTAAGAGAATTATATGGAAAATTAAGTTTGTTTAGAGTGTTGACTAAAAGCCTGTTTTTTTATCAGGACGGTATTATTTAAAATTTGTTATCATTGAAAATAAACTTTCTCTTGAAAACCGTTACGGTTTTAATTCATGAATCTGATTCGGAAATCCTGATAGCATGGTCCGGAATATCTGTATGCGGAGAATGTGAAAGACGCCAATTTTTTTATAAGATTTTATAAATTAAAATTTCATAGAACAAGAATGGATCGGAAGTTCCTGAGTTTTGTATAAGAAATAAGAGAAGATAAAATGATGAGATTATTTCATCTTTAATGAACAAAGAATATTTTTTATCAGGGCCGATATACCCAAAATGAAAGTCTTCCAGCAAATGATCTCTGCATACTTGGTCCTGCCTGTTGTTTGAAAAGGAAGACGCAGATATAAACGATGTTTTTATGATCAGGATATAGTTTCCTTTTTATGCGGCTTTTATACGGTGGAGGACTTGAATATTATTTGAAAGACAGTATGTTATCAGGAAGTCTTATTTGCTGAACTTCTGGCAGACACAGCAGATTGAAACACAAAAAGCCGGCAGCTGGTTGTAACAACAGAAAGTCCCAAAGAAAGGAACTCAGGAAATACACTATTTCTGAAAACTGTTCAGACGGTATTTGATGGACTCTTTTTTGATTTTTTTCAACGTATGTATAGCCGTCTTTTTGGCCTGCCGCAGAAACTGTTTGATTTTTTCGAGACTTGGTTTTGTCTCCCGAAAATCTTGAATTCAACATCTGGACACACGTAAAATGACAGGCTTGCAGCATTCTGCATTTATGTAAATGCTTTTTGCCGGGAATGTAAAAGGACGATAAAGTGGAGACGCATGTTTTTATTTTCATGCGCTATGGTCACAGCAGATACAGATTAAATCAGTCAATCAACGGGCAGTTTAAAGGACAAAAATATGACATTGGAAGAACTGAAACAGGAAATTCTCGGACGCGTTAAAGAGTATTATAAACTGAAGTTCGGAGAGACCCCGGTGTTTGTTCCCGGTGAAAGCTTCATCAATTATGGCGGACGTTTTTTTGATGAGCATGAAATGGTTAATCTGGTGGATTCTTCCCTGGATTTCTGGCTGACTGCCGGATCATGGGCAGCCCGTTTTGAAAAGGAATTTGCAGACTGGCTTGGGGTAAAATACTGTTCTTTATGCAATTCCGGTTCATCCGCAAACCTGATAGCATTTATGAGCCTGACGGCCCATGAGCTCGGAGACCGTAGAATTTGTCGGGGAGACGAAGTTATTACAGTGGCTGCAGGATTTCCGACAACAGTGGCCCCTGTGATCCAGTTTGGTGCAATTCCGGTTTTCGTGGATGTTACAATTCCGCAGTACAATGTGAATTTTGATGACTTGAAAAAGGCTCTGTCACCTAAAACGAAAGCCGTCATGCTGGCTCATACATTGGGAAATCCGTTTGATGTGGTCCGGATTCGGGAATTCTGCGATGAACACAATCTCTGGCTGATTGAGGATAACTGCGATGCACTGGGGTCGGAAGTCAATGTTTCCGGGATCATGAAAAAAACTGGTACAATCGGGCATATCGGCACATCCAGTTTTTATCCGCCCCATCATATGACGATGGGGGAAGGGGGAGCTGTTTACACAAGTGATCCTCTTCTTCATAAACTGATCAATTCCTTCAGAGACTGGGGAAGGGACTGCTGGTGCCGCGGCGGTGTGGATAACACCTGTGGCTGTCGTTTTACGAAACAGTTCGGCCAATTGCCTCTGGGATATGACCATAAATATGTATATTCTCATTTCGGGTATAATCTGAAATTGACGGATATGCAGGCCGCCATTGGATGTGCTCAGCTGGAAAAACTGGATTTTATCGTAGAAGCACGCAGAAAAAACTGGCAGTTGCTGAAGGAACTTCTCTTCGGAATTCCTGAACTGATTTTGCCGGAACCGCTGCCTGGTTCCAATCCGAGCTGGTTCGGTTTTCTGATTACAGTAAAAGAAGATGCAGCATTTTCCCGGAATGACCTTGTAAAATATCTGGAATCCAGAAAAATTCAGACACGGAATCTGTTTGCTGGCAATCTGCTGAAACATCCTGCCGCAGTCTGTGATCCGGATTTCAGATATAAAGTGATTGGAAACCTTGCCGGAACAGATTTTATAATGAACAATACATTCTGGATTGGTGTGTATCCGGGAATGACGGAGGAAAAACTCCGCTTTATGGCTTCTGAAATTCGTAGTTTTGCAGACACCAAACGGAGATAAGGTACAGATGAAGACTGTGATTCTTGCCGGAGGATTCGGTACGCGTTTAAGCGAAGCAACACATTTAATACCTAAGCCGATGGTTGAAATCGGCGGCAAGCCGATTCTCTGGCATATCATGAAAACGTATTCTCATTATGGAATCAATGACTTTATCATCTGCTGCGGTTATAAGCAGTATGTGATCAAAGAATATTTTGCAAATTATTTTCGGCATAACTGCGACATGACAGTGAATCTTGCAGACAACAGCGTGGAAATCCATGATAATCATTCGGAGTCATGGAAGGTGACAATGATCGACACCGGACTGAACACCATGACGGGCGGACGGATTAAAAGGATTCAAAAATATATTGGAAATGAGCGTTTCCTCCTTACATACGGAGATGGTGTTTCTGATGTCAATATCGCTGATGAGATTGCCTTTCACGAGAAATCCGGTTCTGTCCTGACCTTAATGGGATATAAACCTGTTGGAAAATTCGGAGCCTTGAAGATTGATCATAAAACCAGCCGGGTTGAATCCTTTACCGAAAAACCTGCAGGAGATGATAATTGGATCAATGCAGGATACTTTGTTTGCGAACCGCAGGTTTTTGACTATATTGAGGGTGGAGATACCGTTGTTTTTGAACGGGATCCTCTGGAAAAAATGGCCAAGGCCGGGAAAATGTCTGTTTATAAACACTACGGTTTCTGGAAACCGATGGATACCTTGAGAGATAATGTAGAACTCAATTCCATGTGGGATTCCGGAAATCCGCCCTGGAAATGCTGGAGTGAATGAATATGCTGGAGACACTGAACAATTTTTATCGTGGAAAGCGGGTTCTGGTAACGGGACATACCGGGTTTAAAGGTTCATGGCTCTGCATCTTTCTGAAGGAGCTTGGTGCGGAAGTCATTGGCTACGGTCTGGATCCTGCCGGAGAGAAGGATAATTTTGTACTTGCAGGACTTGAGAGGAAAGTCGTGGATATCCGGGGAGATATCCGGGATCCGGAACATCTGGCGAAAGTCTTTTGTGAATACCGCCCGGAAATGGTTTTTCATCTGGCTGCTCAGCCGTTGGTGCGGTATTCCTATGAGAAGCCTGTGGAAACTTATATGACCAATGTTATGGGCACGATTCATGTTATGGAAGCTTTCCGCCATTGTGAATCAGCCAGAGTGGGTGTTTTTATTACGACTGACAAATGCTATGAGAATAAAGAGCAGCTCTGGGGATACCGGGAAACAGATCCCATGGGCGGATATGATCCGTATTCTTCCAGTAAAGGGGCCTGTGAACTTGCGATTTCATCATGGCGGCGATCCTTTATGAATCCGGAGAATTTTACGGAGCATGGCAAGGCGATTGCATCGGCCAGAGCCGGAAATGTGATTGGTGGAGGAGACTGGGCAAAAGACAGGATTATTCCAGATTGTATTCGGGCATTGGAGGCAGGTCACAGGATTCCTATTCGGAATCCGAAGGCGGTGCGTCCATGGCAGCATGTGCTGGAGCCTTTGCGTGGTTATCTAATGCTGGGGAAGGCACTTTGGGAGGATCCTGTTCGTTATGCGGAAGGATGGAATTTCGGCCCTGAGTATTCCTCTGTTCTGACGGTGGATGAAGTTGTTAAACGATTGATTCGGGAATATGGCCGTGGTGAAGTGGAATATCTGAAACAGGATCATGCTCCTCATGAGGCAAATCTTCTGATGCTTGATATTACGAAAGCATATCGGGAACTGTGCTGGAAACCCGTCTTGAATATAGATCAGTGCATGCATCTTGTAGCGGACTGGTATCGAAGATATGCCGAAGAAGATGTTTACAATCTCTGCTGCGAGCAGCTGTCCAGTTATTGCCAAAGGAGTTCCTTATGAAAGTCCTTTCTCTCGGTTCGAATGGATTGCTTTCTACAGCACTGGGCCGTTTTTGCGAAAGAAATGGTTTTCTTTTGGATGTGTTGGGGTTGGATGAGCCGAAAGGATATAAGTTTGAGCATTTTTCTGTCTGTGATTTAACCAGACATGATTTTCAGAAAACAGATTTTTCAAAATACGATCTGGTGGTATATGCAGCGGGTGCGGGAATTCAAGCGAATCTGCAGGAGAAGCAGGATCTTATTTATTCTTTGAATCTGGATACACCAATCGCTTTGATGTATTATTTGAAAGAAGTTCATTTTAAAGGAATTTTTGTTACATTTGGTTCCTATTTCGAAATCGGGGAAAACGAAAGGGATCATTTATGGACGGAAGATGAAATTCTTCATTCCAGTTGTAAAATCCGTAATGCATATTGTATTTCCAAGCGGCTTCTTTCGCGTTTTGTGGAATGTTTTAATGCGGATTTTCATTACTGGCATTTTATTCTTCCTACGATTTATGCCGAATATGAGAACCCTTTGCGTCTGATTCCATATACCTTGAACAATATTATGCAGAAAAAAGAATGTTCATTCACTTCGGGTGATCAGATTCGTCAATATATTTATATTGAAGATGTTATGAATATACTGTTTGCCGCATGTAAAAAGAGTCTGCCTGCTGGTATTTACAATATTCCTGGAGCAGAGACTTTGTCTGTAAAGGAACTGGTGAAAATTCTTTTCCATTTCTTTGGAAAACAGATTTCTGCAGATATGTTTGGGCAGGAGGAACGCCGGGATACGCAAATGCGGAACTTAAAACTGGATGGAGCGAAGCTGTATGAACATCTGGAGCCAGTTCCGATGTGGACTGTTGAACAGATTATTCCGCGTTATTGTGCTTTCCTTTCCCATATGAATGGCGACCGGTTGAAAGAATGAATAAGTTTCTATTGAAAATAAGGGATGTTTTAGGAATCGACAAGGCCATTGTATACCGATGCAGTGGTATAATGGTATCAACGGTTGGCGGAATTCTGACACTGGGGTTGATTGCCCTTTTTTTCTCTTCAGAAGAGCAGGGGGTGTATTATACTTTTTCAAGCATTGCGGCTCTGCAGGTGTTTTTTGAACTTGGTCTGACCACGATTATTATACAGTATGCAGCTCATGAAGTGGTGCATTTGGAGATACGGGAGGATTACTCTCTAAGTGGGCCGGAATATCATTTATCCCGATTATCATCGCTGCTTCACCTGTTTGTGAAATGGTATATTGTTACAGCTTTGCTGATTTTTATCATTCTCCTGGCTGGCGGATTTGTTTTCTTTTATCGGTCTGCTAAACCGTTGACAGTGGCATGGCAGTTGCCATGGATTCTGCTTTGCCTGGGAACCAGTCTGTATTTTTACATGAATATGATCCTGGCGTTTATCGAAGGATTTGGCTATGTGAAGGAAACCGCTAAAATTCGTGTGATTGCACAGTTTTTCGGGTTATGTGTGAGCTGTATCTGTCTTGCCTGCGGAAAAGGGCTGTATGCACTGGGAGGAACAGCTGTTTGTTATTCAATATGTTCCATGTTGCTGGTTTTGAAACAGAAATATTATAAAATGCTACTGGGGGTCTGGCGCATTCCTATCAGCAGCAGACTGTCTTATTTCGGAGAGATCTTTCCCTACCAGTGGAAGATTGCTTTAAGTTGGCTTAGCGGTTACTTTATTTATCAGCTTTTTAATCCTGTATTGTTTGCGTTTGAAGGTGCAAAGGCTGCAGGACAGATGGGGATGAGCATGAAAGTGCTGAGTATTTGTCCTTCTCTGGGGATCTGCTGGATGAACACGAAAATTCCTCTCTTTTCCATGTTGATTGCGAAAAAAGATTATTCAGCGCTGGACTCGATTTTTAACAGAACAATAAAACAGGTGTTGGGAATTGCACTGTTTTCTTTAGTGGTTTTTATTGCAATGCTGGAATTCGCAGCCAGTCTGGATATTGAATTCAATGGGGTGCGTCTGTCTGAGAGATTTCTGCCGTTTCTACCGCTGATGCTTATGGCTGTGAGTGTTTTTGTGAATCAGTTCCTGTCTTCGTTTGGAATTTATCTGCGCTGTCATAAACAGGAGCCGTATATGTGGCTTTCTATCTATCTCGGGGCGGCATGTGCACTTTCTACTATATTTGTAACAAAATATTTCGGAATGACCTGCATGACATTAAGCTACTGCCTGATTATAATTGCAGGTAATTTTTACGGGTATCGAATTTTCAAACAGAAAAAAATGGAATGGCATCATGAGTTTATCCAATCCAATGAAACTGACAATCGCAATTCCAACGTATAATCGGCCGGAAGCGATTCAGAAACAGGTCCGGAATCTGTTGCCTCAGCTCAGAGAAGGTGTACAGCTGATTGTCTATGACAATGCGTCGGAAATTCCGGTACAGTCTCTTTTTACCGAAGAGGAAAAACGCCTGTTTGCCATTCACCGGAATCCCGTCAATGTGGGGGCGGAAGCCAATATTTGTAAATGTTTTGAGGCATGCTGCAATTCTGAGTGGGGATTTATTCCCGGAGATGATGACGAACTGTATCCGGATGCAGTATTCAGAATTCTCAAACAGATGGAAAAGTATCCGGATGCGGTTTTCATCAATTTTGGATGCGAAAAAGATGAGATTCTGGATTCTGAAGAAGCCTGTCTGTTGTCGCTGGCAGATGGATGGGAGTCCTTTGGAAATACCCTTTGGCTTAGTAAAGGGGTTTATCATACCGGACGAATGCATGAAAGTTATTATGAACTGAATGTATACTCCTATACATTCATGTAGCAGGTCCTTTTGATTTTAGCGCACTTGAGAAAATATAAAAATTGCAGAATTGTGCGTTTGCGGGAAGCTCTGTTCGATTATTCTGCACCCGGGGGATGGAGTTCTTTGGATTTTGCCCGGAGACTTTTTGTGATTCAGAATTTTTGGCCGTATAATGAGCTCCAGAAAAAGGGGCAGAAGGCATTTCTTTCGAAAATGCTTTCCATGCAGTTAAAGTATATTTTTTCTGCTATACGAAAAAGTGATGGAAAAATTTCTTCTGGTGAAATTCATCGGATTCTGCGGCAGATTTTTGCGTTTCGTGGAGCTGTTGCGTGCCTCATGAAACAGCCGGTGGTTGCGGGATTGATTTTCGTTTATACGTATCTGCCTTTTGGGAAAAGAATAGTGATGGTTGTTTCAGATCTTCACAAGGCTTGCCGAAATAAAGGAAGAGTTTCTGAATTGAAGTGAATTTTCTTAATAAATAAGAAAAATAAGCAAATGTTGCGGATGGAGTATTCTCAATATGCTGACTTTTCTGAGAATGGGAAAGGCAGGAATGCTGTGTGTTGTTTGGCGTACAAAGCATTGAATATTAAGCT
>CASERY010000010.1 GCA_949290385.1 uncultured bacterium
TACCGTGAAGATTATGAAAAAGCTGATGAATACCGGAAAAAAGCAGAATCATTTGGTGTAACATTTACAAAGTTTTATTTATGGGATCTGGAACAGCATCTTCAGGGAATCCAAAGTTGCGATTCTGAACCATAGGAATAAAAGTCTTTGAAAATCTTCGGCTTTCCATTGAAATGCATATGCCTGTTTTTTATGCATAAATACGATGAAACACGGTGAAATATTTTAGATCAATTTGCGACTCTATGAGTTTGGTGAGGTAAACAATGTTATCTAAAGCAATTCTCCTGATTTTATTCCCTCTATCGCTTTTTTCAGATGAAAAAATAACAAGAGCAGAACCGGAATGAGAAACAAAACAAATCAAAAAAATCGCCATTGATTCAAAATATTTACAGCTTGGATGTTGTTGGGATGCCAATAGATTCCCTCCGGGCGAAGAAAGGGTATGGAACTCGTCTCCATGGTTGCGTATAGGATTTCCGTTCTGGTTTAATCAACGGGAACTTGGCTATGATACAGATATGGTGAATGGAGTCATTATATCCCCTCTGTTAGATTTCAGTCAAGGTGTAAATGGGTTCGCTTTCGCGCCTGTTTTCTTTGGTGTGGTTTGCCAAGGATTTGTATTGGCACCAGTTGCATCTTTTCCTGCCATGCTAAATGGCATGAGTATTTCACTTATTAATGTTTGCTTTGACGGAAGCAGTAGTCAATTAGGAATTTTAAACTGGCGAGGAGCATGGGGCCGTTATTAGTCTCGAGAGAGAGAAAAGGATTATTTCAAGTCGGTCTTTTTAATCGTGATTTATCCGGAATAAATGCCCAGATCGGTGTCGTTAATATTTGCGATAACAATCCATGGATCCAAATCGGGCTGCTAAACAGTTCCCATTTTGAAAGTAAAGATGAAGAAGAACATTTTGCTGTTCAAATAGGCCTGTGGAATTCCAATGGAGAATGGTCCTTCCCATTATTCAATGTAATATGGTAAACAAAAGACAGGAAACCGTGAACCTGTCTGAAAATCTATCATCTATTAAGGATTCAAACAGCAGGAAGAACACCCCCTGCATAGCTTTAGTAGATGCCTGAATGTTTTTTCTGCTAGAAAAGATAAAGGTCTCCCCCTCTCCCTTCAGTCTGGCTTCTGAAAACATCTATAATAATACATTTCCAATTCATCACCGCTGGAAAACCAAAGCGCATTTTCAACGTCTAATATTGAAAAAGATAAATCCGGTTGTACATTACATTAAAGATGGATCGGAAATTCTTTTGATTTCCCGCAATATCCCAGTTCCTTCTTTTGCGCAGGTGGCGAAATGGCAGACGCGCTGGATTTAGGTTCCAGTGCCGGAAGGCGTGCAGGTTCAAGTCCTGTCCTGCGCACCATATACTTCTTTTGGCAGTAATATGCCTTTGAAAATTCAAAATTCTTCCAAGTGTCTCTTTCTTCTTCCTCTTCATCCAATATAATCGGGTCCTTATGACGGCGGCAGTTCAAGATACACATTTCTTCAATTCTGCTGCAAGAAAACAGCTCTTGCCTGTTTTTATCTTGATTCAAACGATGGGAACACGATAAAAAATACTTCAGGATAAAAAACTGTGCTGATAAAAATTAAATGATAGATCCCTCTAAAAATGGATAAAGCTGTCTGTTTCAGGAATAAAAGGTTCATCATATAAAAATCAAGTTATTGACCTGTCTCCGAGCGCTAAAAAAAGACTCTTAAAAAGAAATAAATTTATATAACAATCCTCGGCCTCCGGGATTTTCATTCCTTTATCCTACCGGAAGCAGATTAAATTTATTCCCAACGGGTGGGGGAAAAAGACGAATGTCTCAATTTTATTCTGAAAACCGTTAATTCTAAACCGCAGAATCCGAAAAAGCCAGGCTTTCCTCTCCATTTACAACCGCTTTTGATTCAAGAGTATCTTCCGGAATTGAAAGAACTTCCACCTCCGTTGCAAGAGAACCTTTTTCACTGTCAACAACCGTAAAAGCCACAACGGATCCCTCTTTCAATGTTTTATAACCATCCATATGGATTCCTGAATAATGAACAAAAATGTCTTCTCCATTATCCTTGGTAATAAATCCATAACCCCTGAAATTATTAAACCATTTGACTTTGCCGTGTTCTCGAATAGACATGGAAACACCTCTCTCTTACAACAAAAATATATACTGCTTGAAAAGGACTGTAACAAAAAACATGATTTTGGCAGTTTCTTATCACGGTCTTACATAACTACACATATAATTATGAATCATGTATCCGTTTTTGAAAAGGGGGTTTTTCTGAAAATTTCTAATTTTTTTCATTTTTTCTATAAAAAAACTGTTTTATTCTCCTTATACAGTGCTTTCAGACAATCATGTTTTACAATGAAAAACGATATCGGCCTAAAAAACGGCATTCAATAGAATGAATCACCCAAAAGAAAATTTCAATTACATGATAACGATGTTCAGGATCACATCTGCGGCCAGTTCCATCATTTCTACCTGTTTCAGGCATTCCAGATGATTATACATGATACAACAGGATGAAAATAGCAGAAAAACAATCCATGATTTTATATGAATTTATGACTGCAACAGACATCTATGAATGTTTTTTCCATCTGTTGTTCATTGATGAGAAGATTTATATGGATGGATTTATAATGGCAGCAGATCAATAAATAATATAAATAAGATAGATGCCATAATAAAAAAAAGGATACCTAAAAAAATTCTGTCTCCAGAAGCACAGCATGACCAGCAAATCAGGCACCCACTAACTGGAAATCCTTCCCCCTCTCGATGAAAATGTCCTGAAAACCTCGGCTGAACCACTTGAATATCCCATAATACTGGATATGTTTATATTATAATCTGACTGATCATTCTTCACTAATTTTAGATAAAAATTCAATGCGTTATAACCGGAAGGATCCGCCTTATGAAAAAGAAACTTCTGTTCCCGGCAGCCCTGCTCGCACTCTTTTGCGGAACATTTCAGATCCAAGCCCAGTCCGGAGGACTGAGTGGAAATTATCTCCGTCAGCAGGCGGATGCCGGCAATGCGGAGGCCTGTTACCGTCTGGCCGTTCAGGCAAAAGAACAGTACGACAAATCTGGAAGACTTTCCGATCTGAACGACTACAATAAATATATGGTTCGTGCGGCTATCTAGAATTATACTCCCGCAAAGCTTGAAGGTGCCGCGATTGTACTGAATAAAAATATGCAGATCCATCATGCTCAGGCAATTTCCTGGCTGACAGAACTAGCTGGCATGACTCCATCCAGAACGTATTCTCTGGAAGACATCTATTACGCTTATTTCCTGCTCGGAAAAAGTTATGAAAATGGATTTGGAGTCCGCATTGACCCTGCAAATGCTTTCAAGAACTATGCTATCGCCGCAATTGAAAATCCAGCTGCAAGACTTGCTCTTGGCCGCTTTTTCCTGCGGGGAAGCAACAGCATCCCCAAAGATACAGAAACAGGCTATATGCTCATCTACTCTGCATACCTCAAAGATCCTTCCATTCTTTCCGATATCCAACAGACTATTGTCACATCCGACCACATCAGCGGCTTGGAGAACTTTATGAAGAAACAGGCAGAACTGGGAGATTCTGACGCCTATTATTTCCTGGGCAGCAATATGCTTGACGGCACTATTTTTGCCTATCAGAAAAATCTGGGTATGCAATACCTTCAGAAGGCACTGGATATGAAAAATCCTTATGCCTTCTTCCGCATGGCTGAAATCTATGAACAGGGCCTCTTTGGAGAAAGCATTGATACAGAACAGGCTTTGAGTCTTTATGAGCAGGCTGCCGGATATCCTCAGACTCGCGAAAAAGCTGCAAGACGTCTCGCTGATTTTTATCAGCAGGAACGCGATTATGAAAAAGCATTCGATTATTATGTCATGATTGAAGACTACGCCTCCGCAAAGGAACTCCTTCCCTTCTTCTCCGACAGCGAATCCATGGGAGAAAGAGATCTTTTCATCCGGGTAAAGGACTTCCAGTAGAACCTGGATCCTCTGGATCCGAATACCCCGTAGAAATACCAGGAGCGTCTCCGCATGGCAGCTAATGCCGGTTATCCTGCAGCAAAAATTGAATATGCCAAACTAATGAAGGATTATCCTGAACTGATCCGGGTTCTGGAAGAAAATCCAAGATATGACGATCCTTCCTGGAATTATGAATTGAGCGTATACTATCGCGTAGGAGGAGAAAAAAATACGCTTCGGGATGCAGGCAAAGCATTGGAATACCTAAAAAATGCAGCAGAACTTAATCACATTACAGCCATTGCAACACTGGAAAAAGCCTACCGACAGGGCAGCAAACAGCTGAATGTCCAAGCCAATCAAGAAATTGCGGATCAATATGCGCAAAAACTTCAGGACATTGATATTAAAATGGAAAGAACGGACTTTTTCCAGTCCCTTATCGAAAAGGCAAAGCAAGGCGATATGTCTTCCATGCTTCACCTGCTGCGCCGTGCTGAACCGCACAGCAGTTTTGCTGCATACCAGCTTGCTCAGTTGTACAAAAATGGAAATGCCGAACTGCAAATAGGCAAAGATCCTCTGAAAGCATTTGTTTTTCTGCATCTAGCAGTCCAGCCCCCCACAGCCAAAGCCGCCCTTTCGGAACTTTCTGAATATTATACAGTTACCAGTCAGGTCTTTACACCAGATGAGGACTTTGTCAAAGTGTACAGAACTCTTTTAAACAGCTATAAATGAGAAAGACCGCCCTTTGTGGTCTATGGTCTGCCATCTGAGGCAGATAAAAAGAAATGCTTAAACCGTACAGAAAATTCATCTGTGCGGTTTTTTATTTTGATCCTATTATTATCTTATTTTCTGCTTATTCTCCAAAGAATGGTAGAAAACCGGACAAACTATATGCCTTTCTTCTATCCGATGATTTGTTTCATTCTTACTTCTGCTGTCGGCAAAACCTTGAAATCCAGCCTCTCAGTATTTTTTCAAAGAATATCACAGACTGTCCGATTGAAAAGGTATCAGATATTTTCATTACAACAGTGCAGGACAGGCCGTGTGGCCGTCTGTCTTCCGGCCACATGGCCCGGAATAATCCATTTTAGGAAGGAACACATAATCCTCCTATCTATCAAAAAAACAGAGAGGAAAAAAGAAGAAGAAAAATCTGATTGCAAACGGCACACACAAACGGCATTGCAATGAAACTTTTTTTCTATCCTTGACATATCTCTTTGATCCTTTAAGAAAATTCCAGCAAAATAAGAGAAAGATGTATATTTTATATACAAAAAAATAAAAAGCAAATTGAATTTTCCAGCATTTCAGATACATTCCTCCATTAGAATCTAATCTGTTTTTCATACACTTTTTCTAATTCTAACTTAGCCATTAAAATGGAAATCATACATTATGCACAGTCTGCTTATTGAAGGACCTGTAAAAATTTCAGGATGCATTCAGCCAGGAGGAAACAAGAATGCAGCTCTGCCCATGATAGCAGCCTCCATCCTTACCAGGGAAGAAATCATCATTCATAATATGCCGGATATTCTGGATGTTTCAGTCATGCTTCAGCTTGCACAGCATCTGGGGGCAAAAATTCACCGGGAAGGATCTACGGTAACGATTCAGCCTGAAAATATTCACCGCTCCGTTCTTCCTGCGAAGCTCTGTTCCGCAGTAAGAACTTCCTTTATATTTGCGGGAGCTCTTGTTGCCCGGTTCGGTGAAGCGCATGTTAGTCTTCCCGGGGGAGATTTTATCGGACGAAGGCGTCTTGACTCTCACTACTACGGACTGAACAAACTGGGGATCTCTCACAGCATTCATGAAAGAAGCGTAGATTTTAAACTTTCCCGCAAACATCTGACCGGAACAGAGCTCTTTCTCGATGAAGCCAGTGTAACAGCCACAGAACATATTCTGATTACTGCAGTGCTTGCAAAAGGACGGACCATCATCCGCAATGCCGCCGCAGAACCTCATGTCCAGCAGCTTGCAGAATTTCTAAATGCCATGGGGGCAAAAATTTCCGGCATCGACACCAATACTTTGTACATAGAAGGCGTGGAATCCCTCCACGGCGCGGAGTTCACTATTGATGCGGATCATATTGAAGCCGCCAGTTTCCTCTGCATGGCTGCCGCGACAGGCGGCAGTGTGGAGCTGACCGGCCCAATTATCCCCCGGCATTACTGGATGACCCGTCGTGTTCTGGAAAGGTTCAATATCAAATTCAAGCTGGAACCGGGACATATCTGGATGCCTGGAAATCAGAAAATGAAGGTCGTTAAAGATATTGGCAATGCCATTCCTATGATCTCAGACGGACCCTGGCCGCAATTTCCCAGCGATATGATGAGCTGTATGATCGTGGCTGCTACTCAGGCACGGGGAACGGTTTACTTCTTCGAGAAAATGTTTGAAAGCCGCATTTATTTTGTGGACCGGCTGATTTCCATGGGAGCCAATGCTATTGTCTGCGATCCACACCGGGTTGTCATTTCCGGTCCGGCAAAACTTACCGGACTGGAAATGACCAGTCCGGATATCCGGGCAGGCATGGCCATGGTCGTAGCCGCAGTATGTGCAAAAGGGAAATCCCGAATCAACAATGCGGATATGATTTTCCGGGGTTATGAAAATCTCGTGGAAAAACTTACACAGCTCGGGGTGAAGGTAAAGCTGGAAAATACTGTAATCCGCTGACATTTGTTTTTTTTAAACCTGTTTCCCATTCGATAACGGGACATCAGAGTGTCGTAATCCGTTGCCTTTTGTTTTTTTTTAAAACGCTGGTTTATTCCAGGATAACTAACATCCAAAGGCAAAAGGAATACAGTCATTTCATCTATTTTTTGTAATATCCTTTGGGTGAAATATCTCTGGAAATCTCAGAGCAGTTTTCTCTTCACACGTTTCACTTCAGCATGGAATAACAATTTTTTGATTCCATACGAAAGAGACGGATATTGCAAAGCTGTTCTTTCTTTATTTCTTCCGTATAAAAGAAAAACAGCCTCTCCCTTCGGGGATATCTTGTATACAGGGGAAAAACAAGGATTTCAAAGGATGCAAGCATAAAACAGATATCTGATCTGTACCGCATTTCTTTTCAATGACAAAACCTTTAAACCGTACAGGAAACAATAGCACTTTCCAAAAAAATGAATATTTCTTCAGGAAAAGCACATATTTCGCATTGAATTTCCCTTGGCAAGATGGTATATACTTGCAGAAAAACAGTTATTTCAATAGAAAGGATTACTGATTGATTTGATCTCGATAGACTGATTCATAACACAATATTACGGAGGTGCGAATGAAGATTGACAACCCGGAAAGAATTCGGAACTTTGTCATTGCCGGACATAATGGCTGTGGCAAAACTTCACTCTGTGACATCATGCTGTACAAGGCAGGCGTAGTCGGGCGTCCAGGATCTGTGGACCAGGGAACAAGTGTTTCTGATTTTACGCCTGATGAACAGGAAAAGCATTCCAGTATCTACTCCGCTTACATGAATCTAGTCTGGAAAGATCTGCATTTCTTTTTTACGGACACCCCCGGATATGATGAGTTTGTGGGAGAAGTGATTTCCTCTTTCCGATCCTGCGGGTTTTCCGTGATTGTCATGGACGGAACCAATGGACTTGAAGTCGG
>CASERY010000011.1 GCA_949290385.1 uncultured bacterium
AAAAACATGCTCTATCAGTTTCACGGCCGGTAGAGGACTTGATATTATTCTGTGGAACAATCCTTGGTCGGGGTATCATCCACAGACAATGCTTACAGAATTCTTTGCTGACTCTGGAAGAAATCAATTCTGATGCTTGCAATCGGTAAGCAGGCATATAGGGATTTTTTCATAAGCAGTTCAATAGAAGAATGAGATTCAATAAAATGCGTTTGACTCTATATACGTATTGACGATTGGCATTTCTGGTAAGTTGAAGCATCCTTCCTGAAATCAATTGCGTCTTGTTTCACCATTACAGTAAAATAAAACGCTTGAATAAAAGAATTCCGTTGTGGACTACTTCCAAAGACAATAATAAGGATTTCCGGACTGTATTTATATGACGGTTCAATTGGATGGCATGACAATGGCAAGTAAATACAATCTTTGAACTTTGTCTTCTACATGATCCGATATTCATTCTCTCCAGCAGTTCTGTTCCTCCGCAACATGACAGAAACATCCCTGGGAATTTCCCGGGAAAGGATCAGCTGGATGCTCCCGCTGAGAGTTCATTTCATATTTCCGGATCTTCCTGCACAAATCCTGTCAGACGTTCCCGGATCTGCCGATAACGTTCCACGGAAATGTGTTCCTCCTGTTTCTTTCGGGCAAATCTCCTCCCCGTGCTGCCGTCTCCATAAAGCAGATCAACGGCAATGGAGGCAAGAATTTTGGCCGATTCAAGACAGGCTCGCTCCAGATCAACTATACGGAAATCCGCGCCATGACAGGTTCCTGCACATCCGGGAACACCTCCATGCAGGGCCGGCACAATACAACTGACATCTCCCATGTCTGTAGCACCAGGACTCATGTAAATTTCTTTTACGAAATCATTCCCAGGATGCAGCTGATCAATGGCGTTGCAGCAGAGCTGATAAAGTTCCGGATCATTGTGCATCGGCTGTGCCCCTGGAAGACTCTGCAGTTCCAGTCCACAGTCCGCAGCCAGTGCCGCACCTCGCATTGCCAGATCAAAGCGTCTGGAGACATCCGTCAACAATTCGGTACGGTTGGCCCGCAGCATATATTCCATGGAGGCGGCCCCGGGAATGATATTGGCTGCCTCTCCGGCATGCGTAATAATCCCGTGAATCCTCAACATGTTTTCATTGCTGTAGCGCTCGCGCAGCAACGCAACTGCGTGTCGGGCAAGCTCAAGAGCATTTGAAGCATTGGTTCCATTCTGGGGAGAGGCGGCATGACAGCTTTTGCCGTGGAAGGTCACGCATTTAAGTACAACCCCGTTGGAATTCATAGCCATATAGTTGCCCACATGAAGCATTGCGGCGGCATCCACGTCATCAAATGCGCCGGAAAGGATCATGGAGGCTTTTCCGGAAGTTGCCGGAATTTTACCGGAGGCAATCAGTTCTCTGCGATAGTTCAGTTCAATACTCTCCTCCGCCGGACACCCCAGAAAAGCAATCTTTCCACAAAGGTGCGACGCTGCACCGGAATCACAAAGCCCCATGGCCGCCGCAGTCATTGCCGCGATGTGGGTATGATGACCACATGCATGGACTGCACCTGTTTTCGGATCCGCATTCGGATGATTCGGATTGAGCAGAGCATCCAGTTCCCCCAGCAAAGCACAGACCGGCCCTTCCCTGCCTGTGTCCAGATCCGCCCTGAATCCAGTCAGAGCATATTCCCGGACAGGCAGATTCAGTGCGGACAGTTTTTCACGGACCAGTCGGGATGTCCGGAACTCCCGAAAACCACTCTCCGGGTGATGCCACAGATCGTCTGCCAATGAAAGGATTTCCGGACCGCGCCGGTCGATGGCTGCATAAATTTCCTGTTTAAGCTGATCAATAGTCATTTTCTCACCCTTTTTCTGATCTATCAAATTTACTTTTATCTAAAAACAATCAGAAGTCTTTTTCCTGAATAAACAAAATCTGTCGTCCATAGATCCGTACCACATCCGGTTCTGCCGACAGCGATGAAAAATAACATGGATTTCGCAGGATTGCAAATCTTTTTATTCCTCCACGGCAGTTCAATTCGACTTCAAACCGATCCTGTTTCTGTCATGTGCCAGTTGTTTCGGCAGAATCCGCTATTCTCTTCCGCCATTCCGTCCGGCATTCATTCCAACAATCTAAAAATAAGGGATTCTGTCTCATACGGCATTACAAACTGCTTGCATTGCACCTTCTTCATGTTATGCTATAAATATTCAGAGATACGCTTTTCTGACATTTCTCCCACAGAGGTTCATAAATGAAGACGTTTGAAAATATTCTCGTTGATGACATTCACGACGGCATCATCCACGGCGCCGCCGTTCTGGCAGGAACCCCGGACAGAGATTTCTACGACAGGGGATTCGGGTTTGCCGAAAACTCACGGATGTTTCCCATGAACACACAAACCGTAACAGATGTAGCCAGTGTCACCAAAGCAGCCGCAACCGTTACGGCACTGCTGCTCTGCCATTCCCGTGGCTGGATAGACTTTGATGCTCCGTTCACGGACTACATGCCGGATTACGAGCCGATACTTTCCAGGCCCATCCGGGTCCGCGATCTAGCCAACCATACTTCGGGATTCGGTGATGTTCCCGGGAAACAGCGCCTCTATTTTGACGAATCCGGCAGACAGATGCTCAGGAACGTGCTGGTAATGCCGCCTCCTTTTCCGCCCGGAGAAAAAATTAGATATGCCTGCTGGAATTACATTCTGCTCGCGATGATTATAGAACGTGTTACCGGCAAAACACTTGCCGATTTCTGCCGTGAGGAAATCTTTCTTCCCCTTGGAATGCAGGATACCTCGCTTGGGAAACCCGTGGATCTTCCGCAGGAACGGATTGCCCAGACCATTACGACAGAAAAACCGGGCCAGATCTCGGATTTTGTGGCCTTCCGCATTTACCGGGACGGTGGATGCACCGGGAATGCAGGGCTCTTTTCAACGGCAGCGGATCTGGCAAAACTCATGCGCTGCTATCTGCGCCATGGTGAATATGGAAACACTCGCCTTTTCACAGAGGCATCCTTTCATGAAATTGAGCCGGACCGGAAGAAAAAGACGGATGGATATCGTAAATTCGGATGGATTATCTATGACAAATTCATGGATGATTCTCTGTTTGGTTCATCCTTGCTTCATTCCGGCTGGAGTGGACAGACTGTATTGATAAACTTCGCCAAAAAGCTGTTTGTCATTGTTCTAACCACGCGCTGCGGTGATTATGACCGGGCTAAAGCCGATCGTTTTGAGGTTATCCGGCAGCTGTATGAGCTTGAATAATACGTCATCTCAAATTCAGCAGCGGATTCAATCCGCCGTTGCACAGGTTCAATGCGCATTCATCGCACGAACGGCGGATCAGACAAAATACCGTGTCCGTCCGCAGAAATCCCGGACAGACACGGGAAAAAATAAATTCAGAGATTTATCAGGCTTCAGGCGGATATTTCACGACTTGCTGCCGCTCCGTCTTCTTCTGCCAGCCCCTGCCAGGACCAGAAGAATGCCTGCTGCCAGAACTGCGGCAAAAACCCAGACCGTTCTGCGAGTCCGTCCGGATGTCTTCTCTTCAGGAATCATTTTCTGTTCCTTGAGAACCTGTCCTTTCACCTCCTGAGATTTCGATGTATCTGAAGATGCCGGGACATGGTGTATCTCGTCCAGAGCTTTCTGATACGCCTGCTTTTCTACAGGATCTGAAAGATGTTCCTCAATCATTTTCTGCAGTTTGGGATTATTGCAGACAAAACCACTGCATCCAGGCGTATATTTTTCAATCAGTTCCACATGCAGCTCCACAAGCTGACGAATCGTTTCCGGATCAGCCTTCCACATATCCTTCCGTGCCGCCTCCAGCATGACTGCAGACATTTCCTGCAAGGCATACGGATTCTTCTTCTCAAAATATGCCCGTATACCAAGATTCAGAGAATCATCCACATAAACTTTTTTATAATTCTCCCACAGATGATCCTTGATTAAATCCGGCTTCATGGTCTCCCAGCCGAAAGTGTTATGAAATACTTCCACAAAATGATTCGCACCGCCGGGACCTTCCTCCATCATTTCCTGAATATACTTCGGATTCAGGACGGTGGAATGGGCCTCCACCATCACAGCTTCTCCAGCTTCCTGAATTCTGGCACGGCCCGGAGTGCGCAGATCATTGAAATAGGTGTCCGGCTCCTTTCCGGTAACATTGCGGACCGCAAGATTCATGCCTCCGGTAAATTCATACACATGATCCAGTGAAAGCGGCCCCCAGCTGTTCGAGGATCGGGACTGAACAACAGTATCCGTATTCCGGAGAGCCGCTTGAAACATACCCGGCACAACTTCGCCCCAATGGTCATCCGTGTAGACGGCACTCATATTGTTGAGATAAACATCCGCTATAATCTTCGAGTCATCCCATCCGGCACTGTTCTGCACCAGACCGGTCACGCCGGTTCCGAAGTTTCCGTTGACTCCCCCGAAAATACGCGCATTCGCATAGGCTTTGGCCTCCTCCGGGGAAAGTCCGGCTTCCACCAACCCGCGGGCAACAGTCAGTGATCCTTCACGGACATAATTCTCATATTCACCGTCGGCTTTGTCCTCCGCGGCAAGACGGACAGCCTTGTCGATGAGTTTCATCCGGCTGGTAGCGGCACCGCGGAACTGTCCGGAGGTCTGAATGACAACATCAATCCTCGGACGCTGAAGTTTTTCCATGGGAATCAGGCGGACATCCTGCACCCGACCGCGGCTGTCCCATTCCGGTTCTACCCCCAGCAGATAAAAAATCTCTCCGATATTCGTTCCCTGAGTCCGGATAAATTCTCCGCCCCACAGAGAAAATGCCACTTTTTTCGGATAAGCGCCCGTGTTTTTCAATTTCTCATCAATCAGCGCCTGAGCCAGTTTCATGCCCACGGCGTAACTTTCCCGAGTTGGGGTCCGTTCCGGATCAATTCCGTAAAGATTTTTTCCCGTCGGAACAGCGGCCGGATTGTTAACAGGGTCCCCGCCGGATGAAGCCTCAAGATAGCCACCATTGAAAGCATCCAGCATAGCTGCAAGTTCTGCCTCTGTCGATTTCAGAAGATTTGCCTTTGTGCACAGGACCTCTTCTTCAAGCGTCATAGATTTCTGTTTCTGAACAGAGGGATGCATCCCTCCACCATCCTCGCTGTTCTTCTGCATGGTTCCGGATTTCAGAGCTTCCATCATAGCAGGCGGAACCGGGCGGCCATCCGGGAGTGTACCAGTCTCAAGAATGTTTGCAAGATCGCTGTTCCGGGCATCCGTGTCTTCCATGGAGACGGAAGTGGCAGGAATGGGATCTGCATCTGTATCGACAGTGTTATGCACAGCTGTATATTTTTCAGGATGAGCCAGGACATCGTCCATGTGAATCCGTACAGGTTGAATATAATGTCTGTCAAACCATACAGGATCATCCCGCTGTTCCTCTTTCACCATGCCTGCCTCAAGGTCTTTTTTAAATGCGGCGGCGGCGGCAGCATCCACCATCATCAGAGCAGCGGTTTCATTAGCCTCTTCATCTGTATAGGGGCGTCCGATTACATACGATCCGCGATTGACCTTGGAATTCTCAATTTCGTGAATATAACGATGCAGACGGTCAAAATCTTCATCCGTCATTTTGCCTTCTCCGAAAGACTCGGAAAGTTTCAAATCCACATCATACTTTTCCCGCCGGGCAATTTCTATAATGGATTTTTCATATTCCGCTTTCAACAGGGCATTGCCTGCTTCCTGAGCAGATTCATAATTTTCCAGTTTTTCTCGAAGTTCCGCCACAGAGCCATAGCCTCCGCTGATCATGAACGGAGCCGTCAGATGGGATATCATCGTAGCATAACTGCGCCGCTTGGCAATCTGAGCCTCCCCAATATTGTTGATTACATAAAGGTAGTAATGGGGCAACTCGCCGATCAGGACATCCGGCCAGTCATAGCTGGAAAGGGCAACCTGTTTCCACGGGGTGAACTCCAGACTTCCATGCGTGCCGAAATGCATGACAGCATCCGCCTCAAATCCGTAACGGATCCACAGATAAGTGGCAATATAGGTATGCGGAGGAGCCATTTTCACACCATGAATCAGTTTGTCATCATCTGCACCGGATCCGGGCAGCCCCTGGGGAAGCAGTACAATATTGCCGAACTGGACCCGGGGAAGCATCAGTTCTCCCTCCGAGGAGACAAAACTTGTTCCCGGGAAATCTCCGTATTTTGCCGTAACTTCCCTGTAAAGATCATCCGGCATGGCTTTTTTCACCCAGGATTCATAGTCCGTCCTTGAAATTTTTGCGACCCTTGCGCGTTTCATAAAATCCGCTTCAGCGCCTTTGGCATAGCTGCCGAAAACCGCACCGTTCTCCTGAATTTCACGGTTCAGTTCCTCCGCCGTTTCCGGGAGGGGGCCTGTGGTATATCCGGCCGCCTGAAGATTGTGCAAGGTGTTCAGGATAGACTGACCCACCTCAAGTCCACCGGCCTCCAGCGCATTTTTCCCGGGCGCCTTGTAGTAAACAATCGCTATTTTCTTTTCGGCATTCGGCTTTGTTTTAAGCGTCAGCATTTTTGAAACCATTTCGCTGAAACGTTCCAGCCGGTCCGGGATCATACGAAACTCCAGCAGGCCTCTCTCGTTCCGGTACAGCGCAGACAATGTATAGGGAACAATCCCGCCATCCAGTTCAGGCATAGTCACAGACTGACTGAGCATGCCGCCAGTCATCCCCCGCTGATCCTTCAGATAAATCTCATATTCCTGAGTAGCCTTGATCGGACAAAGCAGCGGAATATTCCATTGGCTGAGCATCTTCACTGCCGCGTCTGGATCATTATAGCTTAGACGGCCATGAGGCTGATAGATCACCATATCCGGCTTCGCTTCTTCAATCAGTTCCATGAAACGCCCCATGCCATGAGCTGCAACTACATTGAGATTGCGCTTCTCCAGCGACAGAATCAAATCCTCCAGAGCACCCCCTCCATTTCCGCTGAGGATGCAGACCACAGGACGTCCAGGTTTGTAAAAGCCTTTTTCACGATAATAACGCATATATTCCTGAAAGGTCGCAAACTCAGCCTCCTCTTCCACGTGGAAAAATGCAGACCGAAGCATTTGCTGTGGCGGTTCCGGTCTGGTGGCATGAATCCGCTTGCCATCCACTTCATAGCGCAGATAATCCAGCATTCTCCGGAAGTTGGCCTTCCCCCCCTGCTCCAGATATGATTTGACACATGCCAACTGTTCATCGCTGAAAGTCCCGACCGCCGTCTCCTGCCGAGTGGACGACGTAACATAAACCGGAACCTTCAAATTAGACAGTATTTCATTCTGACGCTCTGTAAAATGAAGCCCCATTCCGAAGAAAATCACGGCATCATAATTTTTCAAATCTTCTCCGCTCTGTTCCGTCCACTCAAGCGCCGTCACTTCAATTGCCGGATTGATCTCCTGATCCAGCAGCGGGGCAAGAATATATTCCGGATAGTTCACCAGTGCCACGCGGGTAGGCGCCACCAGTTTTTCATACACGAAAACAGCAGCCAGAAGCAGGCACAGGAATACAAGAGGAAAAACAATTCTCCAGATTCTTTTCATGACTTTTCATCTCCTTCAGGGACATAAACAATTTCACCATTTTCAAGCCGATAAGCAATTCCGATCCGCTGGCCTTTTCCATTGCCCTGTCTGGATTCTTCAGACTTATAACGGGTGATTTTATTTTCTTTTTTCACAATAATTTCCATATCCGGCTTCCCGGCATTTTTCACATATGTAACATCTTCTGCGGTAAGAAATTCTGTCATACCACTCTGAATCGCAAACGCCACCATCAGCGCTACAGCAAAAACCATGGCCACATCAAACAAATTCACAAGCCCTGCCAATGGATCACTGTCCTCGTCGCTGAAATCCGAGGCACAATATCGCTGTCTGAAATTCATTTCAGCCTCTCCTTCTACTGCAGATCCAGCACATAATGCAGATCTTGAATCTCTTCCCTGTAATCGTGTCTGCGTACCGAATGAACCAGCACTCCGATTCCAGCCACCACACAGCCCACCACCGTTGTGGCGAAGGCGATCTGTATATTATATGCCATCGACCCGATATCGCCGGAAGCGAGTCCAGCCAAAGCCGGCCCCATCGGAATCAGCGTTCCCATCAATCCAAGCATGGGCCCCACTTTCACCATAAAGCGATACTGTTCCAGTTTTCGTTCATAATTGCATGCCCATTCGCTGATGCGCTTCTCGCATTCCAGTTCATTCCATTGAAGTTTTTTCAGTTCATTGAGTTTTTCTGCAAAAACCCCCCGTCCGGGAGAAAGCACGGGCAGTACACCGCTTCTGACTGCTTCAAGGATATCGCGTTTTCTCCGGCGTTCCCCAAGCGTCATAAAACAATCCGTAAAAAATCCGCCCAGAAGAATCAGCGACCACACCAGTCCAATCAGCAGGAGCACCATTACAGGCAGCAGCAGACTGTTTGAAATCCAGTTAAGAATTTGCGTAATGTTTGACATTGTATCTATCTTTCTATTTTTTGAATAAATATATGGTCAGTCCTCCGGCCAACACCGGAAGCATCAGAATTCCCAGCGGACGCAGTTCCATTCCTTCTGAAAAATCCTTTGAAAATGTAAAATCCGCAGTCGCAGCCAGCGGTGTGAACATTGCCAGCATCAAAAGAATCCATTCCATACTGAAACCTTTCAAGATTCGGCTTTCCATGCTGAACATGCCCCTGAGGATTTCTGTAGTAAACAGAATGCCTGCAGGAACCGCAAGTGTCAGGAACAGCGTAATGCCTGTAAACGGGAACTGCAGGAAATGATTGAAACAGATCATCTGCATATACAGAATTCCAACCGGCACCAGAAAAGACGGACAAAATGCCACCAGTGCCATTTTGCGGTCTATCCTCTCACACATTTGATATTTTCCGAGCAGCCCGTATCCCAGGAACATGGTCAGCAATTCTTGAATCACCAGAATCACACACCAGTTCTGAAGCGATTCTGTGGATTCAAAGGCTTTCGTCTGTTCAGCCATGCTGGCTTCTGCCAGCAGTCTTTGTCCGAAATACGGAACTGCAGCGGCAGCGCACAGGGCAATCGCCATCCATCGACGCGGCAGAAGCTAAAGCTTCAGACAGCTCTACAGAAATGCCGTCCCAAATATGGCAAGAATAAAACTTTGCATTTTTTTCCTTTTTTTCTCCTTTGCAGCAGCAGGCACTCTCATGCTATCCTGTTCCAGGAAGCAGACCTCTTCCTTCTTGTCCGGCCAGAATCCCAGATCATGCAATTCATGAAAGCACAACATCTTCCTTCTCAAAAGGTTTTTATTTGATTTATTTTGCACAGTTTCCGCAATAATCCCCGTATCTCATATTCTCATGCACGGCATGTCACGAGACACTAAATCATGCAGACTGAAATCAAGTTCCACCACAGACTCGCGGTCTTAAACCGGCGCCGCATAAATAAAAATCCAGTCGTCCTGAATATTCTTCATCATCATGACAGCACGCCCGCCGCCACGGGTGTTGAAATAAACACAATAGATATCATCCCCCTGAATTTTCCGGACATCCCACTGCGCATCCGAAGCAATATCCATTTCCTGAAGGAAGTAATAACAATCCACCAGGCCTTTTTCCCCGGGATCCGCCACATTCTCCAGGAAAGTCTCCACATCGTCCTCCTCCGCCGCCTGAACCATAGACTTACAGAAGGCAATACCGGCATCTTTCCGGACCTCCGGGATAGATTCAAATTTTGTCTTTTCCATACCGTGCATCCATGAATAAATCATGGACGCCACTGAACAAAGTCCAAGCAGGAGGACAAAAAACATTCTTTTTTTTCTTTTCATCTTCATTTCAGCATCCTTCCAGATCTGTATAAAATCTTTATCATGTTGATCAGAATCCGGAGCAAGGAGCCAGATACATTTTCCAGCTCCGTATTCCTCCCCTGAATTCCTGTAAAAATCAGGGATTGCCTTCCGCATCATCTTCCGAATAGAAACGGTCAAAGTACTTCCATGTATCATCAAAGTATCCGGTTTTTGCCGAGTCGTTTCCGCCCCGGTATCTTACCGAGCTCACATGACCGTCAGCCCATGCAATATTGGCAAGATCATTATGGCGGAAGTGTGTAGTCCCGTATTTATCCTGCATCCCCAGACCTTTCGGAACAAGATTGGCCGTTGCAGTGGGAGCTGTCCCCATGGCAGCGTCACCGAACATCACAATTTCAGTGGGTCTGCTGATCATTTCAGGCGCCGTCCTTCCGTTGCTGATGGAGGTATCCTCATCGTCAATCGTGGAACTGAATACCAGACGGTTGTATCCGACGCCGCCAGCTCCGGATGCCTCGGTCAGATCCGTATCCACATGGATTTTCCATACCGGACAGATCAATGCCGTATTTCCCACATATTCATGCAGGAATCCACCTGCAATCAGATTATACTTGAAGCTCCCGTGTGAACCTGAGCGGACCCCGTAAAAATACACATTGCCATCCGCTATAGGACAAAATGCATCATAATCTCCTGCATACATTATGTTTCCCAGCGCATACTGCTTCATACTGTTGACACAGGAAGCAGATTTTGCCTATCCTCTTGCCTTTCCCAGAGCCGGCATCAGCATACCGGCAAGAATGGCAATAATGGCAATGACCACCAGCAATTCAATCAAAGTAAACGCCTTGTTTTTCATACTTTCTTCCTTTCAATTTTATGTTTTTTTGCTGTCAGCAATCTCTATATTTCTATTATTTTCTGTACCCGCCATTTCTCCATGCGGGATTTCCTGTTTCATCCGTGACAACCTGAGCCACATATTTCAGCTGCCCCATCTTTCTGTCTTCGATTCTTTCTTTCATCCGTCGCCCATATCTGTATTCCGTCCTTCCGTGTCCCGTGTAAAATTTCAGACTGCAAGCAGTCTGTATCTTCCACCCATTGCTGTCTGAAAGACTTCTTTCTTTCCGACACCTCTTCATAATTTTAAAAAACGAAGAGTCCCATTTCACTCTTTGTTGAATGAAGAACCTGCTTCCTTTAACATTAAACTGTTTAGTTTTAAGCTCAATAATTAGTCTAGACTAATTATAGTTTCAAAAAAAAGAAATTCAGCATTCTTTTTCTGAATTTGGATATAATATAAAGGGATGTTTTGTATTTGTCAATTAGCTAAGACTAATTTTTTCTATTATTTTTTTATTACTCCTTCATCCCATCTCGTAAAAAAAGAGAAAAAAGACTTTAGATAACTTTTCCCCCGCCCCTTTCTTCACGGGAACGACACTCTCTCAAGACAAGAAAAAAGCCTGTGGCATTTTGCATCCACAGGCTCAACAAAGAAAGGAAAACTTTTACTGAAAGTCAGATTGATCAGATGAGATTTCCGTCCTCATCCACTTCATCCAATGCACATTCAGTATCACATATCCCTGATGTGATGTGAGAGTCATTGCCAACGCATTTCACGATCTATACTCTCTTATTCATCAGTTCTTCTCTACCAATTACATTGTAGGTGGTAACTGAACCATCAGCAAGGAGGACATTGGCTACACCCTGTCCAGTTTCACCATCTCCAATGTAACCAAGAATATTATAACCACCACCCATGAAGTCATTGGTCGGAGGATTGCTTCCATGGCGGAAAGCTGTGTGTATATAATGGTATGCTTTACCCATATTGCAGCCATCCCCTTCAGCCATCAAGGCACCCTGAGGATAACGATCGTAGTTGGTTCCGGATTCACCAAACATGTGCAGGTTGGTCGAATAGGTGCTACCATAGACATTCCCGGATGCAAAACCGAAGTCAGCTGTTGGGTTTGCTCTGATCAAGGGGCAAATAAGAACGCCATTTCCCTTGTAGTTCTACTAGGTCGCTCCCTACTTGCCGGGAATATATCCATATGCTTTAAGAATCTCCAAAGATACCACGCAAGAAGCACCGCGTTCCAGATAGTCGGAAGTTCCAGGTTTGTTCGGGTTAAATTCATAGTAACGCGGAAGCAGAGTTTCGTTATCAACTCCATAGGACAGAACTGCAAGACCAACCTGCTTAAACTGAGAGGTACAGACTGCCTGTCTGGCTTTGGCCCTGGCGGCCCCTAGAGCGGGGAGCAGCATACCGGCAAGAATTGCAATAATGGCAATCACTACCAGAAGCTCGATCAGTGTAAAGTGCTTTTTCATTTCAGCCCCTTTTTAAAAAATTAAGATTTTCAGGGGCCCTTTTCAGGGGCCCT
>CASERY010000012.1 GCA_949290385.1 uncultured bacterium
GAAGGATTTCCGAAAGAAGTGAATGAAGAAATGTTGGCAATTTCTTTTATGAAGAAAGCATCCAGAAAAAAGAACAAAAAACAGGAGATCAGCCTTGATTATTTCCGAAAGAAGCGAATGAAAGGTGAGAAAATCTGAAAAGAGTGGCAATGTCTGAAAAAAGTGTTCCCTTACGGTATGAAACTGACAACTCTGCTGAAACTGAAATGTGGAGAACGGTACGGCCTGTTTTACTCGAAGCGGAGAAAATAATGAGTGCGGGAAATAAAGTCTGATATTGAGGAATCCGGACTTCCACGGAGAACTGCAGAAGAAAAGCCGCGTCTGACGAGGAATCCTTTTGCTTTATTATTTATTGATTTTATGATTTTCGGAAGAACCAGATTCTGGAGTATCATGTCAGTGAAAGCCTTTTGCTTTATTTTTATGGAGCACCTGATACTCTGGAATTTTTGGCAGCTTAGACACCGATGGAAAGAATTTATGAATTGTGCTGGAGCATCCTTCCTTCTGTTTTTTGGTTGTGCCCCGTCACCCAAGGTTGAATCCTTTCAAAAAGAAGGTACACGGAAAAGGAGAAGAACCAGGCAAAAGAAGGCAAAAGGAGAACCATGCAGAATAGGGGAGAGGAGAGAATCCTCCATGTGGAGGAGAAAGTCATCTTCTGAGTATAATTTACAGGACTTTTGAAACGGAGAGAATCCTCCATGTGGAGGAGAAGGAGAAACCGCATTGTTTTTTCTCATTTCCTTTAAAAAACAAGAGGAGGTTCATGCCGGATTTTTTGTTTGAAAAATCAAAAGATTTCAGTTCATGGATTCTTGTTTTTTGGGATTTTTACTGTATATTATATACAAAATAAAAATTAACAAGAGGTTTTTCTCCTATGGCATCGAATGTAGAAATGAATTTGATCCGTCTCTCCAAAACGGATCTGCCGAAAAAGTTTGTCATTGACCATCGGGGAGAGTGGAACCACCGCGACTGGCTTGAATTTTGTGCCATGCTGGAAGAGAAAGGGTACACGCCAATCGACCTCGATCAGGTGGGACTGCTTCTTGAAAGTGCCAAGACAAAATATCTGGCAGGAACTTTATAAAAAGCAGATTGCCACAGATATTCTACAGGGGTTGTTTGATCCGGCATGCAAATGAGCTAATATTATCCGGAAAGACCTTTTCCTTCCCTGTCAGCAAAGGCCTTTCAATGGCAAGTTTCTGAGGTAAAACTTTCTGCTGCCAGAAATTGTACCCAGGAACGATGAAGAGCGTTTTGAACAGAAAGACGCGGAATTTTTTCAATGAATGATCAGACCTCCAGAAATGATTGCACAGGATTCCTTGCTGTTGTGGCAACCCCGATTGGCAATCTTGAAGATATTACACTGCGGGCTTTGCGTGTCCTGGGCGAAGCGGATGTGATTTTTGCTGAAGATACACGCAGAACCCGGATTCTCTTGGATCATTTCGAGATTCGAAAACATTTGGAATCCTATCATATTTTCAATGAGCACGGACGAACTCCGGAACTGATACGCCGTGTAAAGAACGGAGAGAAAATTGCTCTGGTAAGCGATGCCGGGACTCCATGCATTGCGGATCCTGGATTCCTTCTGATGCGGGCAGCTGTGGAGGAGGGCATTGAACCACTGATTATTCCCGGCGTTTCTGCGCTGACTTTTGCCATCTCCGCGAGTGCTCTGCCGTCCGATAAATTTGCATTCTATGGATTTCTCCCGGTTAAGAGTGGACGGCGCTCTGCAGTGCTGAAGAGGATTGCAGAAGAAGATAAAACCTGTGTTGTTTTTGAGTCTCCGTTCCGCATTCGGAAACTTCTGAATGAAGTGTCAGAATACATGGGCGGCCATACACGCATTGCTCTTGTGCGTGAAGCTACAAAGATTCATGAACATATCTGCCGGGGAGAAGTGGCGGATGTCCTTCGCAGTACTGCAGATCAGAACTGGAAAGGTGAATGCGTTCTTGTGATCCATAAAGATGAGTCCGGCGGCGGGGCTGCATTTTCTCTGGAAGACCTTCCGGAGAAATCTGAGTAAGGTATGGATTCTGAGACAAGGTGAAACAGCATTCTGCATACGGATTTATATCTTTTTTCTCTGTCAGTGAATACCGCTTTTTAGAAGCATTAAAAAAGCGGACTGGATAAGAAGATCAGAAGATCCGGCGTTGTATGGGAATTCTGGAGAAGGAGAAATTCCTTTTTACGGGTGTTTTGATACGAATCTGTTTGTCTGTTTTATTGTACAGACCAAGTCAAAGAGATTCCTTTTTACGGATGGTTTGATACCCCGGAGACTATCCCATTTTTTTGTTTGTTTCAATGAGCCATGGAGCCCATGTCTGCATGGGTATGGAAGAGGTTCAATGGAGTTCATTTTTTTGGTTCGTTCCAATGGGCCGATTGCTTGTATAGAAATGGTGTGAAGTTTTTTTATTCTGGAGTCGGATTTTTCTTGCAGTCTGGACTGTTTTCGGAGATATGTTTTTCCCCATATTGCAGTCATTTTTTAGAGCCTGGCTGAGGGGTCGATAAAACTCTTTGATGGAGGAGGGGAATAGGGTTTTGTTTTGCTCCAAAGAACGCACAGGAAGTGATGAAGACTTGTGCAGAATGTATTCAGATTATTCAGACGGAAGGTATATTCGGATATGCATCGTTACGGGGACTTTGTCCTGCGGGAATATGGTTTGTGCCTTGCATGGAAGATCCTGCTGCATGCGTTTGACAAGAAAAAGTTCTGCCTTGGTTCTGGATTTTTTCTGACATTTTTCTTGCCGGGATGTCCTGTCCGGAGGATCCGGCAATGACTGTCAATATCCAGGTTTCCGTTCCATGACCGAGTTCACGTTCTGGAAAAATTTCGTCAGGACAGGTGTTGAAGCTGATCGAGAAAATCCTGAAAACTTTTTCCCGCTGCCTGAAGATAGGGATTTTTCATGCGGATTTCCTTCAAGGTGGCATGAGGTACAGAGCCGTAATCATGGCCGGGATAGATCATCAGATCCCCCGGAAGAGGCAGAATTTTCTGTTGAAGACTCTGAAACATCTCTGTTGCATTGCAGAATCCGATATCTTCAATGAACAGCGTGTCTCCAGTAAAAAGTGCCGGTGGCGCATTGATTTTGAAACAGACACTGTCATCGGTATGGCCGGGTACCGAAAGAACTTCAATGCAGGTATGCCCGAATGGAATTCTCATGGCATCCTGCAGAAGAAGGTCCGGATGGAGTTTTTTTGAAGCAGCTGCCAGTGGAGCAGAAAAATGTTTCCGGACAGCATCGAGTCCGGATAGATGATCCCGGTGTGCATGCGTAATGAGAATCCAGCGGGGCTTGCAAGCTGGCAGTCTGGACAGTTCCTGAAGAATCCTGCTGCCGTCTCCACATGGGTCAATGACGGCTGTTTCAGTGGTTTCAGGGTCCTGGAGAAGATAGGCAAAGTTGTGGTCAAATCCTCCTGCTTCAATCTGAATAATCTGAATGTGGTTTTCTGTCTGCATGTTTTTCTGCTCCTGTGCAAGGATTTCAGAAGGAAATAATAAATCACTGGAAAAAACCAAAAAAGCAAACTGCTGCGCTGAATCCAAAAAAAGCCAGAGTCGCAAGCCAGATCATCAGCCGACTTAAAAAGACCGTTTTCTAATGACCCCGTGCTGGCTTTCCGGCACGTTGGATGCCACGTTTTTTTGAGATTCCGGACATAGAAGAAGAGCGGCCGGGAGACCTTCTGCGGGAATTCCCGCCGGATTTTGTTCTGGCGGCCGTGCTGCGAGCCTTGCTTCTGGAGGAACCAGCGCCGGAAGAAGCGGATGACTGCGTTTTGGGTGTCATTACACGAAGACTCCTGTAAAGGCTCCGATATAAGCAAGTGCCACCAGAAGTCCAGCTGCGATTATTGCAAGAATGACAGGCAGAAAAAGAGCCAGTCCTTTTTTGAACAGGAACCAGAAGGAAAAGGATGCAAAATCAATGCCATGCTGAGTGTTCGGCACGTTCTGCGGAGCAGCTGTAAGCGACCATGGCGATGTTTGATATTTTGTAATGCTGCGGATGGATTCCAGACGAATAACCTCCAGCTGATTGCATTTGGCCGCCAGTTCCGACTGTTTTTCAGGCAGGGGTGCATCTGCAGGCAGTGCTTTTTCCAGCTGGTCCAGACGATTCTGAAGATCCTGAAAAGCATTGTTGATGACATCCGCTCTGGCGGAAATCAATTCATATTCAGTCTGCATCTGGATGAGCGTCTGGTTGAGTCTGGTAACGAGATCCCGTCTGGATTTGAGAAAATCCTCATAGCGCCGGAGAAGAGCGGCATCAAGAATCCGGGCATTTCTGGCGGAGGCATTCTGCAGTTTATCATCCTGGGGGGGATTTTCGGAAGCGGAGGGCGCAAATGCGGAACCGGTTTCTTTCATTCTCTTAGCAGCGGCGGCAATCTGGTCGCTGATTTTATAGAGATCATTTGTAACGGATGCCGGATCTTTTGACATGAACGCCTCCAAAAAAACAGTCTTGGTTACAGTCGGGAAATGGACACTGGACAAGGAAAATTGCTGTCCATATTACAATATATAGCAGAAAAAAAGTGAAAACAATAAAAAAATAGGAAAAATCAGCCATATTCCTGTAAAAAAATATAGAATGAAAGCTTGAATTTTCGATTTTTGAACATTATGATTAGCAAGTATGAAGTGGCCCGGAACGGGACAGATTTATGTAAGTCGTCATTAATCAATAATATACCATCAGGATAAGGTAGAAAGTGGAAGATAAATGAACGGTTCTCAACTTGATTATTCGAATCTCTCAGGAGTGCTGGAACGCTGTCGGCTTTCCAGTATACTGGCGATTCTGTCGCTGATTCTTTCGGCGGTTCTCGCTCTGATTGTTTTTCTGACAGGTCCGGTCTCTCAATGGGGCGGATTCACATTGTACAGTCTGGGTTGTTTCCCTTTTACTGTGGCAGCTATTTTTGCGATTGTAGCCCTGGTGCATTCCAAGTTCTATGCAAAAATGGTGGCTGAGGAAGAGGAAAAAGAACTGCTGGAGAAACGCAAGGAAAATGTAAATTCGATCCTGGATATTTCAGAGGATGTCCGGTTTACTGCTAAAAGAACCCTGGCAAATTTTGACAAGTATGTGCCGTCCTCCATTGCGGTTCTCTGCTTTATCCTCGGTGTGCTGACTCTGATTTATTTTTGGGACAGCACTCTGCTGGGTTTTTCTGACACGGAGTTCCTGGGAACAGGTGTCCCTAAAAATACCATGAGCCTGATGCTTCTCTGCGTGATTGCTGCAGTTTTCAGCTTTTTTACCGGTATTTTTATTGTGGGGCAGTCCCATGTGAGGGAATTTCGTTTCCTGCGGCCTGTTGGAAGCTGGCTCATTGCCGGTGCAGTTGTGATGATCGTGACAGCCGCATAGGCGCTGCTTGCACGTTTCGGCAAGACAGGATATGACATCATCGGAGAAAAAATCGTTTTCGGCGCCTACTGCATTCTGGTGGCGGAGTTCCTGATTTGCTTCGTGGTGGAATTTTACCGTCCAAGAACTCAGCGGGAATCCCGACCGGTCTATGAGAGCCGTGTACTTTCTCTCTTTACAGAGCCGGGCGGCGTCATGCGCAACGTGGCGGAATCCCTGGACTACCAGTTCGGCTTTAAAATTTCCAAAACCGGTCTTTACACTTTCTTCCAGAGAGCCCTGATCCCTGCACTGCTGCTGTGGGCCTTTGTTTTCTGGCTTTTTACCGGGATTGCAGAAGTGAGTCCTGGCGAGGTGGGTATCCGGGAACGGTTCGGAGCCTTTGTCGGGGAAAATCAGGCTGTTCTTCAGCCGGGCGTGCACTTGAAGCTGCCGTGGCCGTTTGAGAAGATTGTGCGTGTGCCGACTCAGCGGGTGGAAACGGTGACCATTGGGTCCCGTCTGAAAGAAAACGATGAAACGGCTCCGACAGTTGTTCTTTGGACTGGCTAGCACTACGCCCATGCCGATTCCTTCCTGGTGGCGAATGCCGTTTCCACTCCGGTAATTTCAGACAGCAAGAGTGCCTCCTATCCGGTTTCCATTCTGGAAGTATCACTTCCTGTGGCTTACCGTGCGAAAGCGGATCAGGCGTACGCATTTGCTTTCAATTATGAGAATATTGCAGATTGTCTGATGGCCATTGGGCAGGCAGAGGCAACTCAGTATTTTGCCAGTACCGACTTCATGGCGGATATCTCCTACGGACGCAATGCCGTGGCAGACAACCTGAAGCAGCGCATTCAGAATGCCTGCGACAAATTGGATATGGGAATTGAAATTCTGAACGTGGGTATGCACGATGCACATCCTCCTGTAGGCACTCTTCTGCCGAATGGAGATCCTGATCCCAATACTATCGACGTGGCGTCTGCATTCCAGGATGTGGTTTGTGCCGAAGAGGATGCCCGAGCCATGATTTCAAAGGCGGAGGCAAGCCAAAGTGCAGTTCTTTAGGCCGCAAACACGGAAGCCGTGAGCATTGAAGCTGCTGCCCAGGCATATAAAGATGAAAAGATTTCAATTGCCCGTGCGGAATCCGACCGTTACCGTCAGCAGCTTACTGCGTACCGTGCCATGCCGCAGATGTTCAAGCTTCGCACCTATCTGGATTTCCTGGAGAATGACTGCGGAGATCTGAGAAAATATATTACATCTTCCTCGATGGAATCGATCATTTACGAGCTGAATCTTGAAGAGCGTGCCTTGAGCCTGATGGATTCAGCAGATCTTGGCAATCTTGGAAAGTAAAAAGAAGAAGAAAGAGCGAATGATCCGGGTATAAGTTTTCCATTTTTTTCTTCGGAAAAATATCTGGCATTCGCCGTACGGTAGAATCAGAAGAAAAGATTAAAAAATTTTAATATAAAAATGGAGTCCAATTGAAGATGAGTTCCTCAAGCAAAAAGAAGGCGTATTATCTTCCGACTATTTTTCTCGGATTGATTGTAGCTGTGATTTTCCTGATGGCTATTTTTACCTATCAGGTGCCCGCAACTGAACGTGCACTGGTCCTGACCATGGGCAAGATTACTGCAGAGAAAGGTCCGGGCCTTCATTTCCGTCTTCCTCTTCCGTTCCAGGAAGTGATCAAGTACGACATCCGGAAACGCTGCTTTGACGGCAATATCGGCCGTATGGAAGAGTCTACAACAAAAGATGAAAAGCAGGTTGTTGTCGGTATCAATGTATTCTTCTATATCAAAGATCTGGCCCAGTTCAAAACGGCTGCCAGTATGGCCGCTGCGGAAGATTATCTTTCCAGCCGTATGCGTACCGCCAAAGCCAGCGTGATCGGTCGCTACAATTACGACGAACTGATTAACACAGATCCCAGCAAGATGAAGCTTGACCAGATGAAGAAGGAAATTCTGGAAGCGTTGCACGATGATGTTCTTGCCCGTTACGGACTGGATGTCTATGCCGTGACTTTTTCCAGCATCGCTGTTCCGGAGAGAACCGCCACTGCAATTGCCGCCCGCATGAAGCAGGAGCGTGAAACAGAAGCCGCTAAAAAGAGAGATGAAGGAAAAGCTGTGGCTTAGAATATCCGGACCTCTGCGGACTTGAAGAAAAGTCAGTAGATCACGGCTGCGGAAGCGAACGCACGCAAAGTCATGGCAGAGGGCGACGCCGAAGCAGCGGAATATTACAAAATCTACAATGAAGATCCCGAACTGGCGGCATTCCTGAGACAGCTTGAATCCCTGAGAAAGATTCTCAAGAACAAGACCACGCTTATGATCGGTACTGATTCCGCACCGTTTACGCTGCTCAGCACCGATTTCATGAATTCCAAGGAATCTGAAAACATCCAGTAACCCCCCACAGCAGGAATGAAGCAAATGAGTGAAAATAACAATGACAGAAATGAACTTCTGGGGGTATCTTCAGACGGACATTTCTCCAGCGGAGTGGAGTTGCTGTCAAAAGCTCTGCGCGCAGTGTTTCTGGTCCTGGCCGTCACTATTATTGTGGCGCTGATCTGGTTCCTGAGCTGCGGTGGATCTTTTATTGTGAATTCCACAACTGAATCAGTAGTTGTTCTGCAATTCGGCAAGTATCATTAGCAGTATGATGAAGGCTGGCACTGGTTCCTGCCTTATCCGGTGAACAAGATTGTGCGCATTTCCACGGTGAAACGGACAGTCCGCAGTTCCACGTTCATGCCGTTGAACGCCGCACTTCTGTATGATCCGAACGCCAAACAGATCGGCCTTGGATCGGTGTTCGACCTGATTCCGGGAACTGACGGTTATGCGCTGCTTGGAGACAACAGTATTATGCATAGTGACTGGATCATGACTTACAGGGTCAGCGATCCTACAAAATACTTTCTTTCATGCATGAGTCGGGAAACAAATGTTTCGTCGGATACCGGCAATGAGGAGGAAAGCGTCAGCATGAATATTGCAGACGTTATCCTGCAGAATCTGCTGGATGATGCTGTCATTACTTCAAGTGCAGTTTTGGACCTGAAAAGCACCTACTACGACAAGAATAATTATGAACAGACTGTAAAAGCCGCCCTGATTAAAAATCTGGAGCAGATGGATATCGGTATTACTCTGGAAAGCCTGTCCCTGCAGCTGGTGAAGCCGCCGTTGGTGACAACTCGCGCCTTCCAGGAACTGCTTCTGGCTGAGACCAGTGCGGAAGCGGATGTGGAAGCGGCAAAAACCTATACCGTTGAGCAGGAAAACAAGGCCCTGAGCGAGGCCGCCATTATTGAGGCGAATGCCCAGGCCTATAAGAGCCGTATTGTCAGCGAGGTCCAGGCGGATACCGCCTACTTCAAGCTGATGCTGGAGCGCTACCGCAAAGACAGAAAGGCTACACTGATTTCACTGTTTAATGAAAAACTCGGAGATGCCCTTTCTGGAAGTCGGGATAATTACATTCTGTATGCTCCGAAGAATGCAAACAAGCGTGAACTGCGCATCAAGATCAATCCGGAGCCGTCTGTGAAGAGCGCGTCAAACGAAGAAATGAATGAAGAGGTTGCTGAATAATGAGTGCAAGCGTCAAAAATCATGAACACAGCGGCACCTGCGGGTGTTCTGAAAAGATCGTTTCCGGGGCTGTGCAGACCGATTCAAAAGAGTTGCATGGAGAAGCGTGCGCCTGCGGACATCATCATGAGCACGAACACGATCACGATCACGATCATAACCATGATCATAACCATGACCATCATGATCACGGCTGCTGCTGCGGCCATGACCATGACCACGATGACGGGGAGCCCACCCGCTGTATTTCCTGTGGTGCTCCTATTGGAGAAGGTCATGGACATTCACGTTCCATGGGGAGAGCATCCTTTGCCTTTGTAGGAGGATTTTTAATTATCAACTCCTTCCTGCTTTCGTTGCTGTTCCCGTCGTATACCTTTGCGTCGCAGCTCAGTGCCGCGCTGGGGGCAGTCTGTCTGGCTTTCCCGGTGGTTCTCACTGCTGTAAAGGATTTGATTGCAGGACGAGTGTATATGAATGAACTGGTGGCGCTGGCAATTCTGGCGGCCTTTTCCTCCGGAAATTTCCGGGAGGCTGGAATCATTGCGTTCTTCCTGCTGATTACCATTATCATTGAAACACATACGGCAAGCGGAGCCCAGCGGTCCATTGAGGAACTGATCCGCCTGACTCCGCACACTGCACGCAGAGTCAATCCGGAGAGCGGCGAAGCGGAAGAAGTGGAAGTGCTGGATCTGCAGCTTGGTGATATCATCAATGTGCGTCCGGGTGAAAACTTCCCGGTTGATGGTATGATTGTATCGGGCATGAGCGCTGTGAACCAGGCATCCATTACCGGTGAATCCATGCCGATTGACAAGACTGTGGATGACGAGGTTTATGCCGGAACACTGAATATTTCCGGAAGCATTGATGTAAAGGTAACAAAGCTTGGAAGCGATACCACCCTTGGCAAAGTCAAGGAAATGATTCTGTCGGCCGAAAAGAACAAAACCCCGATGGTCCGTCTGATCGACCGTTACGCTGGATACTATACTCCTACCATTCTGATGCTGGCAACCATTACCTGGTGGCTGACAGACGGAAACATGAGCCGTGTTATTGCGCTGCTTGTGATTGCCTGTCCCTGTGCTGTAGTTCTGGCTACGCCGACCACAATTGTGGCTTCCGTAGCAGCGGCTGCGCGTCTGGGAATTCTGGTGAAGAATGTAAGCCATTTGGAGCTTGCGGCAAAAATCCGTACCGTGGTCTTTGATAAAACCGGAACCCTGACAGAAGGAGAACTTTCTGTTGCACGTCTGAATCCGGTGCAGGGCATTGAACCTGCGGAGCTGATGCAGATAGCCATCAGTCTGGAAGTTAACAGCAATCACCCGACTGCTCTGGCAATTCAGCGTCTGGCCAAAGATGTGGGCATTTCAGCTTTGAAGGCTGAAAATTTCAAGGAAGCCCACGGAAAGGGTGTAGAAGCCGAAATCGATGGAAAAACAGCCTATGTGGGCCGTGCCGCCTGGATTGAAAGTATGGGATTCGATGTCTCCGGAATGGAGAATGAAGAGTCGGAAGGCATGAGTATTGTCTATATTGCCTATGATGGACGCGTTTACGGATGGATCGGATTTAAAGACCGTGTGCGTAAAAATGCTGCGGCGGCCATTCGCGAACTCAAAGATCTGGGCATTACACGCTGCGCCATGGTAACAGGTGACCGCGGATCTGTGGCGAAAGTGATTGCATCTCAGCTGAACATTGATGATGTACGCAGTGACTGTCTGCCTCAGGACAAGGTGTCCTACGTGGAGGAAGTCAAGAAGAACAGCATCGTGGCGGTGGTCGGAGATGGTGTGAACGATGCGCCGGCTCTGGCATCCGGAGACTTGGGTATAGCCATGGGAGCGATTGGTTCAGACATTGCTATCAACAGTGCATCCATTGCCCTGATGACGAATGATCTGCGCAGAATTCCGCTGCTGATTCAGCTGTCCCGGAAGACGGCTGCGGTGATGACACAGAATATGGCATTCGGACTTCTGTTTGTACTGTGCGGTATTGTGCTTTCCGTGTTCGGACGGATGGATCCGATCTGGGCGGCAGTGTTCCATACCGTGAGCACACTGATTGTGATTTTTAACAGCGCACGTCTGGTAAGAACCGGCGAACATGTAACCTATGCGGAATCGTTTGATTTGCAGGATAATGACTGAGAGCGTGTGCAGGGAGTGCTTGATTCATGATTGATATTGAAATTCAGAAGAATTCGGAGAATCCGGATATGCCTGTGGTCAGTGCGGTTGGCCTGACCAAGACCTTCCGGGATTTCTGGAGCCGTCCCAAGGCGAAGGCTGTAAACGATCTTGATTTTGAAGTTTGCCGGGGAGAAGTCCTTGGATTGCTTGGACCTAACGGGTCTGGAAAGTCTACCACAATAAAAATGCTGCTTGGCCTGCTGTATCCGAGCGGAGGGCGTCTGACTGTTTTTGGAAAATCTCCCAGAGATGTTGCAAACAAAAAACTGATCGGCTATCTCCCGGAAGAGACTTATCTGTATAAATATCTTACAGCCTATGAAACACTGGATTTCTTTGCTTCACTGTTCAATCTTTCCGGAGAAGAGCGCAGAAAACGCTGCGATCAGCTGCTGGATATGGTAGGGCTTTCCCATGCGAGAAACCGTCCGGTGGGCGAATTTTCCAAGGGTATGGCGCGCCGAATCGGTTTAGCTCAGGCTATGATCAATGACCCGCAGCTGCTGGTCCTGGATGAACCTACTTCAGGACTGGATCCGCTGGGATGCCGTGAGGTCAAGGATTTAATCCTGATGCTCAAGAAACGTGGAAAAACTGTCATTGTCACGAGTCACCTGCTCAGTGATGTTGAAGATGTTTGCGACCGCGTGCTGATTCTGTACGGTGGCCAGATTCGTGCTCAGGGAAGTTTGAATGAGCTTCTGTCCATCAAGAAGCGCAGCGTGATCTCAACACCTCAACTGCCGCCGGAAGTGATGAACCGTGTACTGGGGATTCTGCGGGAGAACCTGAAAGATAATGAGTTCAAAGTGGAGCATCCCCGCATGACCCTGGAAGAATTTTTCCTGGATGTGGTGAACAAGGCGAAAAAGGAAAGTGTTGAAACCTTTGGTGCACATTCGGGCGGAAATATCGCAGAGTATCTTTCCGAAGGCGTCTCGGAAAAACAGGCGGAGGCATCTGCTGAAATCCTGGATCGTCTTGCCGGGAAGGCTCCTGAACCCGAAGTCAAGCAGGAAGTTTCCATCGAGGAACTCCACAAGAAACGGGAAGAACGCAAAGCCGAAAAACAGGCGGAACAGGTGCTGGCCAGCCTGAGCCGCGAAGAAGAATCCGCCGAAGCCCGTGAATAGGCAGAAAAACGCCGTCAGGCAAAGGAACAGCTGGGCAAGGCCAATGAAAAACTGATGGGTTTGACGGGTTCTGGAAAATCCGATTCCGGGAAAAAAGACGGAGAGTAACAGACCATGACCCCTTTTTTCGCAATTGTCAAATTAACCTGCAGATCCGCTATGCGGTCAAATGTATTCAGACTGCTGCTGTTCCTGTTGGTGCTGAGTGTGATTCTGGTGCCGAACACGATTAAGTCCGATGGTTCGCCCGAGGGTTTTATTCAGCTGATCCTGCAGTACAGTCTGGGGTTTGTATCGTTTATTCTTTCGGTGTCTGCGGTGTGGATCTCCTGTTCAGAAGTTTGCTCCGATGTGGAGACAGGCCAGCTGCACATGATTGCTGTGAAGCCTGTCAGCCGCATTACCGTGCTGGTGGGCAAGTTCTGCGGAGTGCTTGTGATCCATGGCGTGCTGCTCCTGGTGGCCGTGGTGGTGGTTTACGGTTTTGTCATGCTGCAGTACAGCCGGCAGAACTTTACAGAGGACCAGAAAGCTCAGCTGAATACGGAGGTCTTTGCGGGACGCAGAGTCTATCGACCAGTCCAACCCGATATCACTGAAGAGGTGGAGAAGGAGCTTCAACGTCGAATTGAAAATGCCAGAATCAACGGACAGGCAATCGATACGTAGAAACTGGAAGGCACCGAACGCAGAATGATGATCGACATGATCACCAAAGAGCTGAAGGAGAAACGCGGGGAAGTGCCGGTGAGAGGGGAGATTTTCTGGGATTATGAAGGACTTCCCGATGATCTCGCCGGAGAAATGGTCTATTTGCGCTATAAAGTTTTTGCGGATGCCGCTACACCGAACAATCAGCAGATGACCCAGGGAATCTTTCTGGCACGGGTGACAATTCCAGTTTATGGCCCCGGAACCAATGAAAAAGGCGAAAGAGAAATCAAAAGCTATCAGGATCAGATTGTGAGTCTGAGTGATTATCCTGAAGAGTTCCCGTCAAGCATCACAAACGAGATGATGCTCAATGGAGATTTTCTTGTGCACAACGGAACAGCCAGAATTGGATTTATTAATTACGATCCAACAAGGGCAAATTTAAAGTTCCAGAGTGCGGATGGCCCCTTCCTGCTGGTGAAGGAGACCGGATTCCTGGCTAATTATGTGCGTGCAGTGGTGGTGATTTTTCTGCAGATATTTGTTTTGTCGCTTATTAGTGTTTCGTTGTAGGCGTTTCTGTCGCTGCCCACAGCGGTGTTTCTTTCCTGCGCGTATGTGCTGATTTGCGTATTCGCTTCTTTCCTGCAGGAAGTCTATGGGAATTATTCCATTGCGGTGATAGCCGGACCGGACTGGATCAGCGCGGTTATTACCAAGACCATGGGATTCCTGCTGATTCCGCTTGGAGATTTTTCTGTGACTGGAAAGCTGGCATCGGGTGAGCTGATTGAGTTATCCTATATGGGAAAACTGATTATTTTCAGTGTAGTGCTTCGGACTCTGCCTCTGTTCATCCTGGGGGCTTATCTGTACCGGCGCAGAGAACTGGGACTGGCCATGAAACAGTAAACGGAAAGGAAACGGATTCATTATGAAAAAATATACTTTGTTTTTTCTTGCCGTATGCATGACCGTTGTCCTGCTCACGGCCAATGTATTTATTACCAGAGATGGAATGAAGCCCATCATCCAGGAGAACCGTCTTCAGGACGAATAGAATATTGCAGAGGGCGGTGCACCTCCGATTGTGGCTTTTACAACCATGGCTCTGGGGGGATTCCGCGGACTGCTTGCCGATATCCTCTGGATCAGAGCGATTTCCCTGCAGGAGCAGGGGAAATATTTTGAACTTGTTCAATTGGCGGACTGGATTCAGAAACTGCAGCCGAAATTTGCCGGGGTAAGCAGTTATCTCGGCTGGAATATGGCTTACAATATTTCAGTTACATGCCAGAGTCATGAAGACCGATGGAGATGGGTACATCGGGGTATTGAAACCCTGGTGGATGCCATTCGTATGAACCCGAATGATCCGATGGTATACTACCAGCTTGCATGGATTTACTGCCACAAGCTGGGAAATACGCTGGATGAAGCTCAGCAGTATTATAAAGTCCAGTTTGCAAAGCAGATGCTTGAAATCTTTGGAGGCGAGCATTATCCAGACTGGGAAGCTCTGGCAGCGGCGCCGGAGACGGAACAGGAGTTCAGAGAGCAGTATCCAAAGGACAATCCCATATGGACTGCCATCGGACGAAGCGGTTTTGACAGTCTGGATGAAGTCGAGAAGGCCTTTCAGCGCATGGGGCGTCTTCCGGAGGGACTTACTGAAAATCTTTCAGAGAAGGAAGCAAAGGATCTTACAAATTTCTTCCGGAACAAATGGCTGAAGTCCCGATTCCTGATAGATTCCTCCATCATTGCGGAGATTGAAAAAGAATACGGAGAACTGGACTGGTGTCTTCCGGAATCTTTTGCCATCTACTGGGCTTATCAGGGCATTCAGCACAGTCCGGACCGTTAGAATGTGGACTGCGAACGTATTATTGTGCAGTCTATGGATACCAGTTTCCGGAACGGGCGAATGCTGATCCCGAAAAATGGTCTGGATTCCGGCTTGTTCATGCTGGTTCCCAATTTCAACCTGGCAGATAAGATTCGGGAGCTCTATCTGGAGGCGATTGCGCGGAATGAATAGGATTCCTTTAAAGCGGCGTATCGAAAGTTCATGGGCCGCTGTGTCGAACTGATGTATACATACGGCCAGATGGAAAAGGCTCAGAAGTACTTTGACATGATGAAAAAAGAAAAAATGCCGGAGGTAACAGGCCTTACACTGGATCAGTTTGCATACAAAATCTGGGAGAAAAACATGGAAGACTCCGGATTCAAGAAGCGCATGGAAATGATTACAGCCATGATTACTCAGAGCACATATCTTCTTGCATACGGAGATTATCAGGGTGCAGAATCTTTCCTGGCCCTGGCGAAGTTGTCTTATGACCGCCACATGAACGATATGGGCAAGCAGGAGAGACAGGCACTTAAGCCGTTTGCACAGATTCGAAAGGAAATCATGGAGAATCTGATGAATATTATGACTCCGGATTTGGCACAGGCCCTGAGAGGCGAGCTGAACAGTCTTGAATAGGAAAAACTTTCGAGAATCGGCGATTCGGACGATGTCTCGGGAGCTTCCGCATCTGAAGACTGACGCTACACAGAAGAACCGCTCCAGAAAAAAGTGGACAGTATGTAAATCTGTCGCCACTTCAAAGGTTGACTGTGTCATATAGTTATGCTTTTAAAAATCCTATGATGAAAAACTGC
>CASERY010000013.1 GCA_949290385.1 uncultured bacterium
CCTGATTGCTGGAAATGCCTTCTGCCGCACCCTGGCTTTCAGGATCCTATGTATCTTTTTTCATAACAGTTTATTTCCATGAATAATTTTGTATCCCAGAAAATATAATACCAAGAATTTGGATATTTTCAAGACCTGGGAATAAAAAAATGGAGAAATTTTTCTCTTTATATAAATGTATTTTTATGAAAATAAAATATTTGTATAAAAATGATCAAAAGATGCTGCTTGTCTGAAAAATGCGAGAAAGCTTTTGTTTTGAAAGCAAAATATCTTCCTGATCATGCCTTCTTTTGCGTTTTTTTACAGAAAAGATTCTGCTTTTTATTCGGTATCTTTTGAGTTAGTCGCGTCTTTATTCAGACATCCCTGAAGCAGTTTGTTGACCCATGCTTCTTCTGTCTGGCCATTGCGACTGGTCAGAGTCTGGAGTTTTTCCAAATCGTAAAGGCTCATGTGCAAGGTAACAGGGATGCGAACTGTATCCGGCTGACTCATCCAGTTACTTACGGATTGTTTTATGATGGATTTTGGCACATGAAGTGCCTGGAGGATTGCTGTAGCTGCAAGAATACTTCCACGAGCATTTAGATGAAGGCCGTCGCTGGTGAGGTAATTCTGTTCAGGATAAGGCTTGTGCTTTACAACGTGGAGCATCAGACGGTTGACATCTGCCAGGGGAATGTCTTCAGTTGCAGCGGTTTCCCGGATGATGTCCGCATAAAGAGCCAGCGTTTGATTTTCCAGGCAAAATGGATCTTCTGTGTACAGAGGCGGCGTCATCAGAATGACCCGGATTTGCTGCTGCCTGCAAGTTTCGAGGATATCCAGGAGGTTTTGTTTAAAATTTTCCGGAGAAGTTCCTGAGTTTTTGGGATTCTGTCTGGAGATATCCTGAATCCCGCAACAGAGAACCAACCAGTCCGGAGTACGGCTGAATACATATTTTTTTAAATATTCATTCATTTGACAACTGTCTGCAGCGCTGGTTTTAAAACGGAGCGGAACAATGCTTAATCCCGAAGATTTCAGACCGTCCGCTACCATAAAAGCATAGTCAAAAGGAGTTGTTTCCTCCATAACAGGTATTTTTATTTCAAAAAAATCCATGGGAAATGCAATGGTGTCTCCCGGACGGATCTATATGGGGGGGTGATTTTCTTCCCAGGATGAGGATGGCTCTTCTCCGTAGATGGAAAAATAGGGAATGGTCAAATATCCTGTTAGAATCAGGGTGTTTTTAATCCAGGCAAGAAAGATCCTGTGCAGTATCATGATTCAAACGGTTCCTTTTCTTTATGGGTCAGGTATAATTTTAATGTTGCTGGCAGTTCACGCAACGCATACAGAACCAGCGTGGGCCCCGGACGGTAAGATGCCGCGTAGCTGGTACAGTGAAACTTATACCTGGACGCTGTCAAATTGGCACGCAGCATGTGAAAGTGATTGGTTACCAGGGTTACACGAATCGTTCTTTTGTCCGGAAAAATCTGTTCAAGAATTTTTTTCGAAAAAAGAATATTTTCTGCGGTATCTGTAGAGCGTTCCTCCAGAAAAATACGGTTGCTGGAAATGCCTTTTTCCAGAAGGAATTTTCTCATTGCCTGGGCTTCCGTAATATTTTCCCCAGGACCTCTGCCTCCGCTGAGAATAACGGGGGTTTCCGGATGTTTCTGAAGAAGCTGGACTGCACATTCCAGCCGTTTCACGAGACTGTAGGATGGGATGCTGCCGTTCAGTCCTGATCCTAGAACCAGAATACAGTCTGTTGGACTGTCATCCCTGGCCATACCGTCTACTGTCATTTTTCCATAAAAAAGGAGGATTCCGCAGAAGCAAATGCTTCCCAGCAGTGTAACTGCCATTTTTATACAGGAGGGAAAATATCTCCAGAGAAATCTGCCGGACAACGCCTTGTCCAGCAGGGAAAAAGCACATCCCCAGAGAATCAGACTCAGCAAAACCAGAACCAAGCTCTATCCCATGTTCAAGTCCACATGGAAGAGCACAACCTGGATAGAAAGTCCAAGGAAAACAGAAGCCCCTGCAAGAATGCCGGGAAAAATTTTCCCCGGCATTTTCAGAAAATTCCATTTCCACTTCAAGTTTTTCTTCTCGAAGCCGAATGTATCTGCGGGTGGGGTGGACAAAAAAACACTCTCCTTGATCTTGCGGAGGTTCCAGTGATGGTATGATGATGCCTGCTTACCTGAAGAATACAGGGAAATATGGAGTTTATGATTTTTTTAATCCCAAAACATCCTGCATGTCATAGAATCCTGGTTTTGCAGACGCCAGAAAGCGGGCTGCACGAAGGGCTCCTTTGGCAAAAGTGTCACGGCTGGATGCCTTGTGGGTCAGTTCCACGCGTTCTCCCAGTGCGGCAAAAAGGACCGTATGATCTCCTACAATGTCTCCTCCACGGATGGAGTGCATGCCGATTTCATGTTTTGTTCTGGCTCCGACGATGCCATTCCGGCCATGGCGGACATCTTCTTGATAATCAAGTCCGCGGGCCTTGCAGAGAATTTCCGCCAAGGTAACGGCTGTTCCACTGGGGGCATCTTTTTTCTGATTATGGTGTGCTTCTATGACTTCAATGTCAAAATCATCCGGGAGAATTTCAGCTGCGATCTCCGAGAGATAAAACAGCAGATTGACTCCAATGCTGTAATTGGAAGCCAGAACAATTCTTGCTCCTTGATCTGCAAGTTTTTTCAGTTGTTCCTTGTCTTCTTCTGAAAGCGCCGTGGTCCCAATGACGATTGCTTTCCCGTTACGGGCCGCTAATTCTGCATGTTCCAAAACTTTGCCTGTACTGAAGTCTACAATGACATCCGCTTTCCGGATGGATTCACCGATTTCTTCTGTGATTTTAATGCCAAGTTCTCCGACTCCGGCGACGGTACCTGCATCGAGTCCGAGAAATTCAGAACCCTCTCTTTCTGTTGCTCCTGCCAGATTCAGTTCCGGATCAGCGGCAATGTTGGCAACCAGACGTCTGCCCATTCTTCCTGCAGCTCCCGGAATAATAATATTCAGCATAATACTTGTTCCTTCTGTTAAAAACTTCTATTTGAAATGAATCTTTGTCCTGTTTTTTCCCCTCAGGATCCCATGTCTTCAGCCGTATCGAATTAGATGAAAACGGCTTCCCGGAAAAAACTTCCCGGGAAGCCACATGGATTCTTTTTTAAGCCCACGGATTCGGAAAGTTATTTGCCACAGCAGTTTTTATATTTTTTCCCGGATCCGCAGGGACATGGATCATTCCGACCAATTTTGGGGGTCTGTCTGCGGAATGAGACCTGAATCGTTTCTTCCTGAGGCTGCTGTTCCGTTGCGGCTTTTTCCTGTGGAACGGACGACCTGGCTGTTGTGGATCCCATATCGTCTATGCTCTGGTGCATCAGAACCTGAGGCAGATTGGACAAAAGTTTCTCAAACGCGGCCAGACTTGTGGCTGAACGGAACAGATTGGACAGAATTTCCTGATCGATATCATTCATCAGGTTGTCAAACATGTTGAATGCTTCTCTCTTATATTCCACCAGCGGATCTTTCTGAGCATATGCCCGCAGATTGATGCTGCCTCTAAGGTCATCCATAGCCCGCAGATGATCCTGCCAGAGACGGTCAATGGCATTCAGAATAATTCTGCGTTCCAGCCATTTCAGAGCTTCCGGATCCTCATTTTCCTCTTTGACGCGATACATGTCTTTTACGCGCTGGACAATTGTATGGAGCATTTTTTCCTTGTCAGGCTGTCCGTTGGGAAGGAAGAAGAAAATGTCGTTGTCACGGAATCCGATAGGGAAGGTGGTGTTGAGCCAGGCACTGAGCATATCCTTGTTAATGGGCGTTTTCTCGTCCTTCGGTGCGGCCAGGATAGCTTCATCCAGATGACGATCCACCTCAATTTCCAGAATATCAAAAATAGAAGACCGGCAGTCATCATTGAAAAGCGTATCTTTGCGGAATCCGTAAATGACTTCGCGCTGCTTATTCATGACATCGTCATA
>CASERY010000014.1 GCA_949290385.1 uncultured bacterium
AATCAATGAGGATTGAAACCAAAACAGACAACCGGAGAAAGATGGTGCAGGACATCGCAGAATTTACAGGAGAAGAACTGCACTATGTGGGGCCTCCCACCTTTTCCTACACAGTGGGCAATCTCACCATCGACCGGGACGGTGTGATCACAAGTGAGACAACGGAAGGAGAAGATCTTCTGACACAGTTTCTGCAGGAGAAAGGGTATCTGGAAGCCCCGGTGGATGAAGTGAAAATCGAGATCCCAGCGGAAACCGGAAATGGAAAATTTCTGCAAAACTTACTTGCCATGATCCATGCAAGAGCTTACCTGCTCAACCGGATCACAAGGTATGAGACCTTTGCGGTCAGCGATACCCTTCTTGAAAAGCTGGAGCAGCTTCCGGAGGAGAACGCCTACGAGGTTTTCCAGACACTTCTGACAGCTGACAGCGATGGCCTGAAGGGCCTTATGGTGGAAGATGGGAAAATAACCTTTGCCTTTCCCCTTTCGCCAGACAGTGCAAAGAATAAGGCATACGCCGAACTGGCGGAGAAGATGATCAAAAAGGCAAAAGAGACCAAAAGAGTCAGCGCCACCCCAGTGGTGGAAGAGAATGAAAAATATTATCTTCGCATCTGGCTGGTGCAGCTTGGCATGGCCGGTGCGGCCAATAAGGAATCGAGGAAGGCTCTGTTGGCTGGCCTGAAAGGCCACACGGCTTTCCGGACAAAAGAGGAGGCAGAAAAATTCAGCATCGCCCAGAAGGAAAAACGAGCGGCTCTGAAAGCTGCCCAGCTGGCTGGACAGGAAAGTGAGGCCGTCTGATATGGAAGAAGATATTATTGACCAGCTGTATTTTGGCAGAATCGTCCCTTGGGAAAGGCAGGTGGAGAAGCCACCGGAGATCGAAAAATACAGTGATCAGGTATGTGAAGATATTGAGTATCTGCAAAAGTTGCTGGATGAAGTTGGAAAAAGTGTTTTGGAGCGTCTTCTGGATAACAACTCCGAAGTAGAGCGTTTTCAGGTAAAAGAGAGTTTCAAATATGGATTCCGACTTGGAATGCGGTTTGCGACAGCAGGTTTGGATAACAAAGATCAGCTATAAAATACACAAATTCTCCTGCTAAAGATTGTGCAGGATATCTCTCAGAATTAACTTGCTATTATCGGCCTTCAGAGCGAATATGTGTACTACCGAAAGGGAAAACACACAAAACGAAACGGAGGATTCTACGATGAATGAGAAAGTTGCAAGGCAGATTGAGGAAATGAAGAAACAGACCATCGGGGTTGAGGTGGAGATGAACAACATCACCAGAGAGAAAGCCGCAAAGGTGGCAGCCAGATATTTTGGAACCCACCGGTATGAAAATACGGCAGGGCGCAACGGATACAGCACATGGTCAGCTTGGGACGCACAGGGCCGGGAATGGAAATTCCAGAAGGATGTAAGCATTGAAGGTCTGGAAAGCGAGAAATGTGAAATGGTAACCCCGATCCTGACCTACTCGGATATGGAAACACTGCAGGAACTGATCCGGCAGCTTCGCCATGCAGGAGCAAAGAGCGATGCCACTAGAGGCTGCGGTGTTCACATCCACATCGGAGCCAAGGGGCATACCCCGCAGACACTCCGCAACTTGGCAAACATCATGGCAAGCCACGAAAGCCTGATCGCAGATGCTTTGAACCTTGATCGGGGCCGGATGAGGCGCTATTGCCGGACGGTTGATCCCCGCTTTTTGGAGCAGGTCAACAAAAGAAAGCCTACCACAATGACACAGCTAGCAGATATTTGGTACAGCAGCCACAACGCCAACTACGACAGAAACCTTCACTATAACAACAGCCGCTACCATATGCTGAACTACCATGCGACTTTTACCAAAGGGACGGTCGAATTCCGGCTCTTCCAGTTTGATGCTCCGAGCGGAGACCGCAGGGGTGGGCTTCATGCCGGACAGTTGAAAAGCTACATCCAGCTTTGCCTTGCACTGAGCCAGATGG
>CASERY010000015.1 GCA_949290385.1 uncultured bacterium
AGTGATTCGCGCAAGGGAGATTCAGAACCAGCGGTTTCATGGAAAACACTGTTTCTGCAATGCTTTTATGGAGCCTGCACAGATGATTCAGCACTGTGCACTGGATGGAAAACTGCAAAACCTGATTCGCCATGCTATTACAGAATTCGGCTTAAGTGCAAGAGCTTATGACAGAATTCTCCGAGTCGCTCGTACGATAGCGGATCTGGATGAAAGTGAAAATATCAGTCAGTCTCATTTGTTTGAAGCAATAAGTTTCCGCGCTCTGGACCGGCGTTAATATGGAATTTTCTGAAAAAAAATTTAAAAAAATGGAATTTTATCGAAAAGATCTTGCATTTACTGCAGCAAACTATATTTTTTCTGAGAGAGGGATGTTTTTCACTGTAAAAACATGCAGTCCTGTAAAAAAATTCCAGACCAGCTGGATATGAAAGCCAAAATCAGCCTGGGTAAAAAGGAAAGGATGGATCAATAAATGACAATGCCGCTGATTGCTGTAAACTTTGTTCAGGCATCTTTTCTGAATTTGGATCTGTTGGATATTTACTGGGTTTTTGCCATCGTGGGGACTGTATGGCTTACCATTTCCACCATTTTGGCATTCTACGGTGCCGGCGACCATTCGGGGCTTGATGTAGATGTTGACATGGATGGAGATATTGATATTCCTCATGTGGATACAGGATTCCTGGACCTGAAAATTTTTTCTGTACGTGCCATTCTGGCATTTTTCACCATGTTCGGATGGGGAGGAGTTGTTTTCGGGGACAGAGGATGGTCCGGATTCTTTCTGGCATTTTTCTGCGGTCTTGTGATGATGTTTCTTACAGCGCTGTGCATGGCTCTGGTGTTGAAGCTGCAGCAGAATGGAACGGTGAAAAACAGTTCTCTCAAAGGAAAAACAGGCGTTGTGTATCTTTCTGTGCCGGCAGGACGGGTGGGACGGGGACTTGTAACGGTGGCTGTGAATGGTGCTTCCAAAGAGGTTTCCGTAATCAGTGATAATGCTCTGGATACAGGCACTTCTGTGGTGCTGAAAGAATATTTGGGACAGGATCTTTTTCTGGCCTGTGCAGCACCGGAACAGAAGTCTGTTGCGAAAGAATCAGGCACGGTTCAGGAAAAAGCGGAAAAGGAAGGGAATTAAACTGGAGATTCTGAGAGATAAGTCATCGAGTTCCGGAAGTGGGTCCATATACATTGGATAAGCAATGTAGGAGTAGAAACGGAAATCTGCGGGAAGGCGACAATCCGGGAACAGAGAAAAAAAAGTTATGCAGACAAAATAAAAAATGTCTCCAGATTTTTTCTGAGAATAGCCAAGAGTATGAGAGTAAAATAGAAAATTCAATCGTTTCTGCAGGAAAATGACTGAATAAAAATAACAGAGATATAAAATTTTTTTAAAAAGGAGTTTGCCGAATGGTAATTACAGGCTCAATCAACAGCATCACGGGAACAGCCCTTCTTTTTCTGGTGGGGATTTGCATTCTGGGACTGATTCTGCTGGCATTTCTTGCACGGTATAAAAAATGCCCGTCCGATCAGGTTATGGTCGTGTTTGGTAAAACCGGCGGTCATAAGGCAAGCACCTGTATCCACGGAGGCGCGAAGTTTATCTGGCCGATTATTCAGGATTACGGATTCCTTTCGCTGAGACCTGTTCAGCTGGAAGTGAATCTTCAGAATGCATTGTGCCTGCAGAATATCCGTATTAATGTCCCGTCTGTTTTCACGGTGGGTATCAGCATTGATGAAACCCTGATGGGCAATGCGGCCAACCGCCTCCTCGGCCTGCGTCAGGAAGCTATTGCAGAACTGGCAAAGGACATTATTCTGGGTCAGCTGCGTCTGGTAATTGCATCCATGACCATTGAACAGATCAATTCCGACCGCGAAACATTCCTGCACAATATTGAAGATAATGTGGCTGGTGAGCTTCAGAAGATCGGTCTCCAGCTTTTGAACGTGAATATTACCGATATTTCCGACGAAAGCGGATATATTGATGCCATCGGAAAACGTGCCGCCGCCGAAGCCATTAACAAAGCCCGTGTGGATGTGGCTGAAGAAGAGCGGAAGGGTGGAATTGGTGAAGCGGAAGCCCGGAAAGTGCAGCGTATTGCGGTTTCAAAAGCCGAAGCTGCCGCCCAGTCGGGTGAAGCGGAAGCGGAACGTGAGCGTCGTATTGCGGTGAAACAGGCCGAAGCCGCCGCCCTTTCCGGAGAGGCCGAGGCGGACAAGCAGCGTCGTATTGCGGTGAAACAGGCTGAAGCCGCTGCCCTTTCCGGAGAGGCCGAGGCGGACAAACAGCGTCGTATTGCGGTGAAACAGGCTGAAGCCGCTGCCCTTTCCGGAGAAGCTGAGGCGGACAAGCAGCGTCGTATTGCGGTGAAGCAGGCTGAAGCCGCCGCTATTGAAGGTGAAAATATTTCATCTATTGATATTGCAAAATCCAATGCGAACAGAGCGGAACAGGAAGCAGATGCCTTCCGTATTGCTGAAATTGCTAAACGCGTGGCTGAAGCCGCTATCAAACAGGCTGACTATCAGGCGGAAATGGAAGCGCAGAAGGCTCGTGCGGGCATGGAAGAAGAACGTCAGCGTGCAGAAACCATCGTCAAGGCAAAGATTGAAAAAGAACAGATTGTTATTTCTGCAGAAGCGGAAGCAGAACGACTTTCTGCAGAAGCTAAAGGACAGGCTGATGCCATCTATCAGAAACTGGAAGCCGAGGCAAAAGGTAATTTCGAAATTTTAAAAGCCAAGGGCGAAGGTTTTCGCGCCATTATAGAGGCATGTAATTCCGATGCTGATGCGGCAAGCAAAATGCTCCTGATTGAAAAGATGGAAGAGATTGTTAAACTGCAGACGGAAGCTATCCGCAATATCAAGATTGACAAAGTTACCGTATGGGATTCTGCGGGTGCTGCTGATGGAAAAAGCTCCACAGCGAATTTTCTCAGCAGTATGATGCAGAGTCTGCCTCCTATCCATGATGTGGCACAAATGGCCGGAATTGACTTGCCGGATTATTTAGGGAAGGTGGCTTCAGGAAAAAGCGGAAAGGATGCGGAAAAAACAGTGAAAGATGTTTCTGCATCTGAAAAAAATATTTAGACGGAGAAAACTGTTTCTGCAAATGCCTGAAGTCTTCTGAAAGGTTGAGCTGAGGGTATTTTTAACAGCTGGCAAAAGTTGAAGAAAAAGGAAGTCCGTGAGTGCTGAGAAGAGCGTACCCATGGACTTCCTTTTGTGTTTGCAGTGTTCCGGGAAAAAGTCTGTTTCAGAAGACGGCAATGCGTTCAGCTGTATGAATGAAAATGAAAAAGCTGTTTCCAAAGGTTGATTATTTGCTTTTTCTGCTTAATTTAATAGTACCGGCAATTTTCAGTCATCTTCATCAGTCACGGAACAGACGTTTTTTGTGGACCGAAGAAAAAGGCATCTGTTTTTGGCAGACAGAAAAGAGACAGGAGAGATGAAGAACCGGATTGGCTGGGAAAAAAAGGATATGCTGAAGAAAAAATGAACTAAAGGAGATTTCTGAAGATGAGATTCTGCAGTTCCACTGTACTTTTACTGTTGTTCGGGCTGATGAGCGGATGTGTTTCCGAAAAACCTGTGAATATGAACTATATCATGGACTTCCAGACAGGCAACAGGACTGTGGTCAATAAAATTGAGAAAAAAAGCAGTAAAATTCCTTCTGCTTCAGGACAGTCCAGTTTCTACCGGCTGCTTGCTGAAAATGGACTCAAAGAAAAAGCCGATGGATTTTTTAAAGATGCTCCTGTGTATTCCTGTCTTTTCTGTTTTGTGGATGAGGATGGCAATACGGGATGGGGCTTCAGTCGTGAAGATACGCTGGAATGTGCAGCAGCCGCGGCTCTTTCTCTGCCGGATGAAGAGGTGAGAAAAAATCTGGCTCAACGGGCTGCAGATCTGTGGCAGACTGGAAGTGATCGTGAAATCCTGTTGTTTTATGATGAAGTTTTACGGATGAAATCTCCTTCATGCTGTCTGCTGTTTGAGCAGGAAGGCGAGAACCCTCTTTGCCCGAAAGCGGTACGGGAAGGATATAAAAGAGTGTCTCCTGAAACCGGGGATACCGAGTTTGTGCGTCATGGACTGCAAAGAGAATTTGCAGAAAACGGCATTCTTGTCAAAGAATACTATTGTGTTAATGGGGAATGTGTGGGAAATGTGCTGGTTTTTGATCCTGTTACAGGCCTTTTCCCAGCACAGGAAGAAGAATAATCCAGGAGAGAGAAACCTCTGAAGTTTTTACCATGCTGCCGGATTGACAGGTGGACAAGCTGCTTGTGGAATGGAAGAAGATTGTTACATGGTTTTTTGATGCACTTTGAAAGAATTTTCAGATTCTGTCAAATAAGCCTTGTGTGAGGACAGATATCCGATGAAAAGATTCCGGAAACGGCAGCAGAAAAAACGGTTTGGGATACATTGAATGGTCCGTGAGCCGTTTTTTTATTTTGGCCTTGATCGGGAAAATGCTGAACGGATTTCGCGTGTGTGTCTGTTTTGTCCGATTTCGTTTATCTACTGGATATGGAAAAAACTGAATGGATTTTAAATTCATCTGATTTTCCACTCCTGGAAAAAACAGCGGAAAGGAAAACACGCTTGCAGAAAATTCTGAAAAAGAAAATCAATGAAAATATTGCTTTTTTGTCAGAAAGGAAAATCGGAAAACCATGAATATGCAGAAGTCTTTAGACCGGATTAGAGAATTGACCGGTGAAATTTATGATCTCAAAGCTGCTGTAGCACTGTTGGAGTGGGATCAGGAAGTCTATATGCCGTGCAATGCCGCAGAAGGGCGTGCCAGGCAGATGGCAACTTTGGCATCTTTACTGCATGAGAAGGAAATTTCAGCGGAATATGCCGGACTGATTGAGAGTTTGAATCCCGAGTCTTTTCCTGAAGATTCTGCAGAAAGGCATCTTGTTTTAAAGCTTCAAAAAAATCTGGCCAGAAACAGGCGGATTTCGGCATCCTTAGCTGGACGGCTTGCAGGACAAGCTGCTAAAACGCAGAGTGCATGGATGGAAGCGAAGGCTTCTGCCGATTTCAGCAGGGTGGAGAAGGATCTGAAAGAACTTATTGACCTGAAAAAAGAATATGCGTCGCTGTTTCCAGAAGCAGCCTGTCCCTATGATGCTCTTCTGGATGATTACGAAGAGGGTATGACCAGTGCATCGCTGGATCGCATATTTGAGCCGGTACGCAGGGAGCTGCCGGATATTTTAAAGGAGATTCTTGCCCGTCCGCAGCCGGATGATTCATTTGTGAAAGAGAATATTTACAGCGGTGAAGATCAGATGAAGTTCTGCCGGGATGTTGTCTCTGCCATGGGATATGACTGGTCATGCGGACGCATTGATTTTACAGAGCACCCTTTTACCACAAATTTTGGTCTTTACGATGTACGTATTACGACTAAAATTCTGGAAAAAGTCCCCTTGAGCTGCATTTTCACCTGCATTCATGAGTGCGGACACGCACTGTATGAGCAGAATATCTGCAAAGATTTCGACCGTACACCACTGGCAGACGGGGCTTCCCTGGGTTTTCATGAATCTCAGTCAAGACTTTGGGAAAATCTGGTTGGCAGGTCTGCTGAGTTCTGGCATGCTTTTTATCCTGTGTTAAAGAAATATTTCCCAAAGCAGCTGGAAGGTATTTCGGAGAAAGCTTTTCTGAGGGCAGTTAATAATGTGAATCCGGGTGGGATGATTCGGACAGAATCGGATGAAGTCTCTTATAATCTGCATATTTTGCTCCGTTATGATCTGGAGCGGGCTCTTTTCAATGAAGGTTTATCGGTGCGGGATCTGCCCGGATGCTGGAATGAGAAAATGAAGGAATATCTGGGAGTGAGGCCGGCAAATGATTCGGAAGGCATTCTGCAGGATGTTCACTGGTTCTGCGGACTTTTCGGTTATTTCCCAACCTATGCGCTTGGAAATTTTATTGGCGCTGCCATGATGGAGAAAATAGACAGAGATCATCCGGAGTTCCGTCAGGAAATTTCCCGGGGGAATCTTGCCCCGTTGAAAAATTATCTTTCCGAAAAGCTGTATTGTCTGGGAGCGATGTATTCTCCGGCAGAAACCTGGAGACGCATCTGTGGAGATGAGGCTCTTTCCAGCAGGAGTTTTCTGTGTTATCTGAAACAGAAATATCTGGCGGATTGAAGAACGGAGAAAAGGATTTTGTCTTTTCCCGTATTGTTCCCTGAAATAAAATTTTTGGGAATGCCGGATAAGAAAAACTTCACTTTTTAAAAAAAGAATGTATAATAGAAAGAGTTCGGCAAAATGCCGGATATTATTTCCCGCAGGTTTGAAAGAGGCTTTGAAAAAAATGAATATGCAGAAAATCAATTACGGACTGGGCCGCAGAGATATTACTCCTTCGGTGCCGGTTTCTCTGGCCGGATATTTCAATACCCGTATGTACACAAATATTCTGGACCGCATTGAATGCAGGGCTGTTGTGCTGAGGAGCGAAGGAAAACAGTTCCTCCTTCTTCAGTTCGATCTGCTTTGTGTAGATTCAGAACTTTATGAAAAGGTGCGTGAACGAATCCAGGATTTGAAAGTCTTTAAAGCAGACAATATTCTGATGACTGCCACGCATACCCATACGGCTCCGGATTATCGGAAAAGCTGTCTGGCGCGCAACCCGGATTATATGAAATTTCTTTTGGATCAGGCGGAAGCGGCTGTGCGAGAGGCAGTGAATGATTCCAGAGAAGGGACTTTCTCCAGCACAGTTACAAGCGACGGGCGTTTTCTTTTCAACCGCAGATACTGGATGAAAAATGGAAAAGTATTGACCAATCCAGGAAAGCTGAATCCGGAAATTGATCGTCCGGAAGGGGTGACAGATCCGGAAATTCCCATGTTGGCAATCTGTAATTCCTATGGTGCAATTCAGGTGCTGTTTGCCAACATTGTCAATCACGCTGATACGATTGGAGGAACAGAGGTTTCCGCAGACTGGCCCGGATTTTTCCGCAGATCTCTGGAAAAAGATTTCGGTCCGGAGTCCATGGTGTTTCCGCTGATTGGAGCGAGCGGGAATATCAATCATTTTGATGTCTCCACCGAACGGAATCAGACATGTTATGAGGAAGCCAGACGTATTGGTCTTGGCTATGCGGAAACCGTTCGTTTTTCTCTGGAAACGCTTCAGAAAATGCCGTCCTTTGAGTTTAAGATCTGTGCAAAGGAATTTGATGTTGCCCCTGCTGAAGTCAGCGCGGAGGAACTTCAGGTCGCCAGAGAGACCTTGGAAAAATACAAGGATGAGCCTGATATCCGGACATTGAAAACAGATTTGACCAGTGAGGATCTGGTATCTGGAAAACCTGCAGTTCTGAAGTATTTTGCCCAGAATCTGCTGGATATTGCAAGTCATACTGATCCTTTCAGATGCCGTCTTTGCGGATTGGATCTGGGGTCGGTGATGATTGCTTCATTGCCTGGAGAACCTTTTACAGAAATCGGACTTGCTTTGCGCAAGAAGATTTTTAAAGATAAAATCTGCTTTGTGGTAACGCATTCCAATGGATTAAGCGGTTATATTCCGAATGTGTGCTGTTATGGACGAGGCGGCTATGAAACGGAAGTCCGTTCAAATCCGTATGAGCATTCTTTTGCGGAAAAACTTGAACAGGCTTGGACAGAAATGTCCAAAGAGCTGGAATTCAAATGAGATTTTTCAGAGAAAGAAGTAATTTCCGGAAAAAGTTCATAAATTTGTAAGATTTTTTCAGGCCTGCATGATTTTTTCATGCAGGCCGTTTTTTTCAAATGAAAAGGGAAGAGACACCACAAGTTTTTAAAAATATCGTTTTATTGATTTAAAGGACTGTCTGGAGCGTATAAAAGAGAATTTTTTTATTTTTCACTCTTGCATTTGACTCCGCAGACAGTATATTAAACACATATCTTGAAAAGATTGTTTTTTACGGGGCATCGCTCAGTCTGGTTTAGAGCGCTTGGTTCGGGACTAAGAGGTCGCTGGTTCGAGTCCAGTTGCCCCGACCATTTATTTAGAGTGTATACGGAATTTAAACACGGCCTTTGAGTCTTGTTAAAATTCCGTTTTTTTATTTTCCCGCTGAAACAGGCTGAAAACTCCATTGCAGGACAGAATTGATTGGAGTCTTTTTTCAAGGCAGACAGAGAATTAGTTTTTCTGCTCACGTCCAAGGATTACAGAATTATCAAACAGTTGTACCTGGCTTTTGTAATCGCATTTAGCCAAAATTTGCGTTCAAAACTATCCAAGGATGATAGATTATGCTGTTTACGGTGTGAATGGATGCCTGGGGTTGTAAAATTCAATGAATTTATACGACCGATTTTTCCCAACCCCAGCTGTGTCTTGTAATCTCTAATTTAATGGGTATTTTATACCAAGTTAAGTTGTCCAGTTTTCAGTCCGGGACAACCTGCAATCAAAAATCTGCCTCCCTTTTTTGGAAAAATCACGCACAATTTAGATTAACTCTTCCTTCTGGAGTGTCTATAGAGAAAGAAAAGCTCCAGTGTCATACAAACGGGAAATATTGTTGCTGCCAGTAAACCGTTTTTCAGGTCTTCTCCTGTAACTTGTGCTACTTTCCCTACTATTGCAGGGCCTACTGTTGCACCAAGATCTCCTGCCAATGCCAAAAATGCAAACATGGCGGTTCCACCGGTAGGACATTTTCGGGAAGAAAGACTGATTGTTCCAGGCCACATGATTCCAACGGCAAGTCCGCAGAGAGCACATCCGATCAATCCCAATATTGCCAAAGATGCCAAAGACGCCAATAAATAACACACGGCAGCTAGCAAACCGCATAAAAGCATTGTTTTGACCAAATTCAGTTTATCACTCATCTTCCCATACAGCATACGGGCAATTCCCATAAACGCTGCAAAAAGACACGGACCAGCCAGATCGCCAATCAATTTTGAAACTTTCAGTGCCGATTCTGTAAAAGCTGAAGCCCATTGACACATCGAAGCTTCAGATGAACCAGCACAAATCATTAAAAATATCATCATCCAGAACATGGGAACACTCAGCAACTGACGGATATTCATACGCTTGTCGTCTTCAACAAGTTTTTCAATGGGACAGCTGATAAAATTTATGGCATTATACAAGGGGATTAATGCCCAAAGCATCGTCATGATTTTCCAATGTTCTATGCCAAATATAGCAAAAAATAAAGTTGACCCCAGAATTACACTTACTGCTCCCCAACAATAAAAGGAATGCAATAAACTCATGATACCGTCCTTATTTTCAAAAGGACATGCTTCAACAATCGGACTTAACAGAACTTCGATTAAACCGCTTCCAATAGCATAAAGTACCACCGATATTAAAATTCCAGTCAATGGATCCAACAATATATCCGGTAAAATCGTCAGAGACAATAGACCTGCCGATGACAAAACCTGAGAGGCAATCACACAGAGTCGATATCCAATTTTATCAGCAAATTTTGCAGCTGCTATATCTACAAGCAACTGAGTCAAATAAAAAGTCAGCGGAATCAAAGCGATCTTTTCAAGATGAACACCGTAGGTCCCTTTGAAAGTCAAGAAGAGTAAAGGCGTGAAATTTGCCTATATGGCCTGTGTTACAAATCCGAGATAACAGGCTGTCAATGTTTTTTTATAGTTTTTCTGCTTGGACATAATATCTCCTTGTGGTGATTTAAATACGATGTCAGATTTAAATACAATATCATAAAAAAAAGAAGGCATCAAAGCAGTAATCTGCAAAAAACAAGCACTATTTACCCAAATTACAATACTTGCGGGGGCGGAACGATAATCCCGTATCGGGTCTTATATGGTCCCATTTCGATGACGGATGGATTTGAGAAACGTGGAGGGAGTAATCCCATATCGGATCTTGAACTGTCTGCGAAAATAATTTACAGAGTTGAAACCACAGGAATTGCTGACTTCCTCAATGGTATATATTCCTTCTGCAAGCATTTTATAGGCTATCTAAAGCCTGTGCTGGATCAATATCTCAATTGGAGAACAATTCATAAGGGCCTTGAAACAGCGTCCAACTTCACTGCGGCTTACATTGGCTGTTCTGGCAAGATCTTTAAGAGAAATATGTCCGTTGTAATGAGTATAAATAAGATCAAGCATTTTTTGCAGACGTATTTGATTGATAAGTTGAATGCGATTTGATTTATACCGTGGTAAGATATTTATATTTAAATAAATATATTCAAAAATATAACTTATATTTCTCTGGATCATCATTTCATAACATGGCGGCTGATTCCGGAAACAATGATAGATATCCTGTATAAGATTATTGATGTTTTTCAAACTTTCATTTTTATTTGAAAACACAACAAAAGGCAGATCATCACACTGTTGAAAGGGCATAATGTATTTTTTATATATTTGACTTCCTTCCGGAGCAATCAAACTTCCGGAGAAAACGATATTAGGCAATGGGTCAGCTGTATGACCGGAAATTTGTCTGATCCCGTGAAGTAGATTCCCATTGACAAAAATGCTGTCTCCGGCGTTGAGAATAATGTGTTTTTCACCGACCTGATAATCCAGGGTTTCGCTTTCTGCTGTTGCAATCTCAAATCCGGGATGCCAATGCAAAGGACCGTTCCATTGGGGTAAATTTGCCAACTCATCATGAAAGAATGAAATCGGAAAGGTCGTGGAATTGTAAGGAATTCGCTCTTTCAGTTGATAATCCATAGCTACAGACATAACTCTCTCCGCAGTAGATGTTATAAAAAGATAATTTATGCCTTCTACAGGGGTTTACAACTGCAGAAGGAGGTTTTTGGGATAATTTGCAAAAAACGGACTTATTTTTGGCAAATCAAAAAATCAAGTAAAAGTTGCTTCTTCTGCTCCTTGTATAAAAATGGGAGGAGGATATCCGGAATCTCTGTGCAGTCAACTTCCAATCCGGTATAAGGTAAGAGATAAGACTTCATCTGAAAAACAAGGAAAAGGCGCTATACTGAAGAGCATCAAAGAGAGAGGGACGGTAGCGGCAACCGGGAAATCATGGATATGAGCTTGCCTTCGATTTGGGAAACTCAAACTGCAAAACAAAAGCGAAAGCGCTTCAAACGAACAGAACTTGTGAAAGATTTGACAAAACGATTCTTTCGGCATTTCATCAAATTACTTTTTAAGAAAAGATTTGCGAACCAAACCAGAAGGAAATATGACCAATTGTTCGATAATGCTGTAACTTTTACATGGAGTCAAGAGATTTAGAGCTTGTAAGTCCGAATCTCTTTGCACCATTTTACGGAGTTGGAATTCAACTTTGAGACTGTACAAATTTTATGGTATTTTTTGAATCTGCTGCAAGCCTATGAAAGCCTGCCGCTTTTGCCTTCGGATGCAGCAGAAACAATGAAATAATGAAGGAATAAAAACAGCTCCGATTTTCTAGTTTTTTTGCCGTGACTCAGACGCTGGCGGCTCGGACACTTTCACGGCGGATCAGAAGATAGGGTAAAACCGTACGGACTGCATGCTTCCGTCCGCTGATCCGGTCCTCAATGACGTCAGCGACTGCGGAAGCCATCGCCTGATAATCCGGCGTGATTGTCGTTTGTGGAGGGATGCCGTACCTGGAAAAAAACGTTTGTTCCGAAGCGATCAGGGAAATATCGTCCGGAACCTGTTTCCCAAACAGGGAAAGTGCATAGGCCGCCAGAATACCGCCGCTTCCACCGGGACAGAAGAGGGCATCAATTTTCTGCCTCAGGAGTTTTCCAATGATTTCCAAATATGCCTCATCAGGACCAAAATAGATCAGTGAATGATCCGCGGGAAGTCCTTTTTTCTGAAGAAAACGGCGGATTGCATCCTGACGGATATCCACGTTTCCTGTGCCGGGGCTTCCATGAATAATACAGCCGATTCTCCTGCATCCATTTTCATAGAGATGCTCCAGAGCCAGTTCCATGCCCTGTGCCTCGTCAGAACGGACAAGATAGACTTCCTGTGAGTTCAGTTCTGCTTCACGGTCGAGAAGGACCAGCGGAACACTGAAACGATCTGCCCAGTGCTGAAAATCCTTGGGCTCGACACCGATTGCCGCTGCTGCACAAAACTGAATGGCATCAAGGCGTTCCAGATTGTCCTGCGGCAGAATTTCAAGCCGGAATCCACGCCGTGGAAGCTCGCGGGTCAGAGCCATGAGGATCATTTCCACACAGCACTGGACCGGATAGACTGACTGATAAGGCGTAATGATAACAACATTGCGTTGTTTGTTGGAAAGACGCGGATGATAGGCATACTGTCTGGATATGGCGAAAACACGTTCACGGATTTCTTCGCTGATGTTCGGATGATGGCTGAATACGCGGGATACCGTGGATGGTGAAACACCCGCAAGTTTGGCTATTTCCTGGATTTTCATAGCATATTTCCTGTTTTTATGCTTCATTTGCACTATAGCCTGTTCTTTTCATGAAATCAAGTCTTCATTTGCATCATTCTTTTCAGAAAAAGATCCTTTTTTGATTTGTGCGACATTTGTTTGGAGAGTATTTTTGAACCAGGCAGACGAAAGGCTTGTGTACAATATCCAGCAGACGACAAAGGAGATTTCAGGATGAATTTCGTTTGTACAGTTTCAAAGAAATCAGATTTTAAGCAGGCAGAGAAAGAAGCATTGAAGCAAATCCGGGAAGGGCTGATTCAAGGAACGGTTTTCGGAAAGGTCGGCGGACCGCTTGCGGCGTTGGGTTTTCAGTGTGTCCATCCGCAGAAGGTGCCGATGACGGAACAGTCCCGTTTTGACATTGCTTCCGTGGGCAAGATCTTCACTGCGGCATGCTGCGCACTGCTGGCAGTGGAAGGAAAACTTGATCCTGATGCTCCTTTTACGGAATATCTTCCAGAACATATTCTTGGAAAAGACTGCAACATTACAGTTCGTGATCTGGCCATGCACGTGGGAGGTTTTGACAATGCAAAGCCTTATAATTCTTCGGACAAAACTGTATTCCTTCATGAACTTTTTCAGAAACGACCTGTTCGTCCGCGTCTGACGGAATTTGAATATTCCTGTTCCGGCTTCATTCTGCTCGGCATGATCGTAGAACGGCTTTCCGGCACGAACCTGGAGGACTTTGCACGGAGCCGCATCTGGGCACCGCTGGGCATGAACCGGACACGATGGACTTCGCCTGGAAACGGCCTTCATGAAGTGGAACACTGGTTTCCCAACCGTGAAGCCGGACAGCATAACGATGATGTTTGTTTTAACTGCGGTTTTCCGATTGGGAGCGGAAGCTGTTTTTCCACTGCCGGAGACTTGCTGCTGTTTGCCCGGGATATGCTGGAGCGCAGGCACTTCCCGGATCTGTACTATGAACTTCAGACACGATGCGCCTTTGAAAAAAATGGTGTCCGCCGCAGTTTTGGCTGGGATATGTCTGAAGCCCATCGCCCTGCTCATCTTTCTGATAAAACCTTCTACCATTCCGGATGGACAGGACAGTCTATCTGTATTGATCCGGAAAACGAATTTGCTGCAGTCGTTCTTACGTCCAGAACCGGCGACTGGGATGCCGCCTATGCGGGACGGGTCCATATCCTGGAGAAGCTGGTGCAATGTCATAGGAAATAAGCCGTTTCCGGATGCTTTCCGTTCTAGAGGGTGTTAAAATCCAGAATGCGGAACAAGATGGAGATCAAAAGATTAATGGAAAAAGTTGCTTTGATGACAGAACGGAACTAACGCTCTGACTGACGGAGAAGTCCGCTGTGCTGCAGATCAGGATGTTTCTGAAAATAATCTGAAAATAATAAGATGGTATAACAAGCATTCTCAACAGACAGGAGAGAACAGAATATGAAACAGGAAAAACGTGTTCTTGTACTCGGCGCAACCGGCGCCATGGGACAGTATCTTGTCCCGCGTCTTTAGGAAATGGGGTATCTTGTAGATGCCGTTTCTCTTGATGAAAAAAAAAGCGGTCTTCCCAAGGTGAATTTCATCAGGGCTGATCTTTCCAACCTGACGGTTTTGAAGGAAATGCTCACACAGAATTATGACGGAATTGTGGATTTCATGATTTACCGTTCGGAAAGATTGCCGTATGTGCTTCCGCTTTTTCTCTCTTCCACGGATCACTATATTTATCTTTCCAGCTATCGGATTTATGCGGATCTGGAGCATCCTGTCCGTGAGGAATCGCCGCGTCTGATTGATGCATCTGAAGACGTTCTTTTGCGCAATTCGGACGATTACTGCATTTTCAAAGCACGTGGTGAAAACATTGTCCGGAGTATTTCTCCGAGAAAAAACTGGACCATTATCCGCCCTGCCATCACCTATTCGTTCATGCGCTATCAGCTTGTGACTCTGGAAGCGCATAACACTGTTGGGCGTGCATTTACCCATCGGAAAGTCGTTCTTCCGGAACAGGCAAAAAACGTGGATGCCACGATGAGCTGGGCAGGAGATGCCGCACAGATGATTTCGCTTCTTCTGTTTAATGAGAAGGCGCGCGGTGAAACCTTCAGTATAACCACTTCCGAACATCACACCTGGGGTGAAATTGCTGAATATTACAGGCAAATCTGTGGATTGGAAGCGGTCTGGGTGGACAAGGAGGAATATCTGAAAATTCTCTGTTCCGATCCGTATGTGCACGGTCCCCGGTGGCAGCTGGAATATGACCGGCTTTTCCGCAGAATCATGGACAACAGCAAGGTCCTTGCTGCAACGGGACTCTCTCAGAGCGATCTGAAACCGCTTTATGACGGTTTGGAACTGGAAATCTCCCGCTGTCCAAAGGATTTCCCGTGGAACCCCAGTCCGGCGATGGACTCATTCCTGGAAAGAAATCATTTATGAGTTTTTTCAAGACCAGCCGCATGAAAGGAAAAATCCATGGAAAAAATTAAGATTGCACAGATTGGCGTTACGCATGAACATGCCGCTGGAGTCATGGCAACGCTGAGGAATATGCCGGAGGTTTTTGAAATTGCCGGATACGTTGATGATAGCGACAGTACGGCTCCGAAACATCCGGGTGGATGGCAGAAAACATTCGAGGGACTGAAAAAAATGACAATGGAAGAAGTCTTCGCCATTCCGGAACTCCAGGGGGTTGTTATAGAGACCCCGAATACGGAACTGGTTCCGACAGCAATCCGTTGCATGGAGCACAATCTGCCTATGCATATGGACAAGCCGGCCGGCGAAGATGCTGCGCTTTTTCAGATACTGCTTGATGGCTGTCGCACAAAAAATCTGCCGCTTCAGATGGGATACATGTTCCGAGGGAATCCTGCATTTCAGTTCTGTCTGAAGATTGCACGGGAGAAATGGCTTGGCGATATTTTTGAAATTGAGTGTGACATGAACCATTCCTATGGAAATGATCTGTATCAGACGTATCTGGGAAAGTTTAAAGGCGGAATCATGTTTAATCTTGGCTGCCACCTTATTGATTTTATTGTGGCGATGATGGGAGCGCCTGACACGGTTGTCGCGTTCCTGAAATCGACACCGGATGTTGCGCCGGAGATCAAGAACAACTGCCTTGCCATACTGGAGTATCCGCACGCGACAGCAGTTATCCGTTGTTGCAGCCGGGGCGACTTGAGCCACCGTACGCTGAAAATATCCGGGACGAAAGGATGGCTTGAACTTTCTCCTCTGGAACGATTTGACAATGAAGCTCTTCTGATGAAGCTTTCTCTTCGTGAAGACCGGCCCGGCTATGCGGCTGGATTCCATGTGCTTGATTTCGGTGTTCGCCATGACCGCTACCTTGAGCAGATGAACGAATTCGCTTCACTGATTCGTGGGGAAATCCGGAATCCTTATGACTATGACCATGATGCCTTGGTGGAAAAAGTTCTTCTGGCAGCTTCCGGATATACCGTCTGGAAAAAGGAAACAGGTATTCAGTAACACTTTTTCAAGGAAAACGAACAGGGATTACAGACGGGATTATTCTGCACAAAAAAGGAAAAAATCTGGGATGTGCCTGAAGGATGTTTCTCTTGACAAGTGCATCCCAGCAAGTCCATGACTGATGATTGGAGGGGGTTGTTTTTTCAGAATACAGCAATGACGACCGGATGGTATTAAATATTCGGAAACAATCTGTAGGATCAGTGTTTCAGGCAGGCTGGAAACGTCTTTAAGGAGAAATGCCGAATCCTTCTTCCTGAGATACATTCGGGCCTTGAAAGCAATGCTGTCCGGCTGGCGCCGAAATGACGGATGAATATCCATGCGATCTGGAGGGGGGAAAACATGAAAAGAGTCCAGTGTTGTGCAGAGGAAAAAGATATCAGCAAGGCTGTTCTTTCGGTTCGGTTATTTATAAAAGTACACAAAACGAAACAGGCAAGGAGAATGCAATGAAATTGTCTTTTTTGAATAAACCCTATCCAGTTATCAGTGGTATTATGGCTGGACAGACCCCCGGTGAACTGATTGCGGAGGCCAGGGGCGCAGAAGCAGATGGTGCGCACGGCATTACTGTGGAATTGTTTGACTTCAAGCCGGAATTCCGGAATACAGATTCTCTGAAAGGAGTCATTGATTCGGTTGCGCTTCCGTTCATGTTTTGTTTTTATCGCAATGACCGCTGGGGAACCAAAAACGACGAGGAACGTCAGACATTGCTGCTTGCAGCGGCAGATGCAGGGGCTTCGATGATTGATGTCATGGGGGATTTATATGACCCTTCGCCCATGGAAATCACCCATGACCGGAAGGCCATTGCAAAACAGAAGCGTCTGATTGAGCGTATTCACAAAAAGGGTGCGGATGTGGTTATGTCTTCACATACGCACTGTGTCCGGACGGCGGACGAGACCGTGGAACAGCTGTTGAGTCTGGAATCACGCGGCGCGGATGTAGTAAAACTTGTCTCGACGGTTGATAACGAGGAGGAACTTGCCGAGGCGCTTCGCACAACGATGCTGCTCCGGCATGAGCTTAAAGTTCCGTTTATTCATCTTTGCAGCGGGAAATTTTCCCGTCCGCACCGTTTTCTATGTCCGGTTTTAGGTACAAGTATTTTATTTGCAGTGCATCATTATGATCCGCGTTACGGTTATATGCAGCCTACAATCCGCGCAATGAAACAGGTTCTGGACGGTATCCACTGGGACATAAGCATCGTCTCTCCGCGGAAGACCGACTGACATTTCCTTGGTGAGATTGGAATCCGGCTGAGGTCAGATTCCTTCTGAAGTCCCGATTCCCTTTAGTTCCGTATTCTTTGTATATTTTCTTTGGTGAGTTTTGCAGGCATTAAAGCTGTGGCCGGCTAATTCCCAAAGATATGCGGAACTTAAGAAAAGAACTGATAAGATTGAATATTTTAGAGGTTTCTCCCTTAAGATTAAGATACTATCCATATAATATCTGAAACATACAATATATTCATAGTGAATCATTTTATAGAGAAATAAATCCTTGGATTTAAGTCTAAAATAAAATTTTTAAGAAAAATCATGATTTCTTATTGATTTTTTGCTAAATCATATTTATATTTATTTAAAGGTAAGATTTAATAAGAAGGAAAAATCATGATCAAAGATCCAATCTATTCAGAGTTTTCAGAGATTTGCCGAAAGGAAGGCTGGAAATGTACATCTCAGCGTTTGGCTGTCTATCGCTTTCTTCGAGGAAACCTTACTCATCCGGCAGTGGATGCGGTCTGGACAGCTGTACGCAGTACAATGCCGGCAATTACACGTGAAAGCGTCTACCGGATTCTGAATGAATTTTCCGACAGGGGAATCATTGCCCGTCTGGATCAGATCGACAATGCCCGGTATGATTCACGTACAGATCCTCATGGACATTTCATCTGTACAAAATGCGGGAAAATTTCAGATTTCAACTGGCCCGAAGGAATAACTGTTCCGGTGAACATACAGCCCGGAAAAGTTGTCCATATGGAAATACGCGCTGTCGGTATTTGTGAAGACTGCGCGGCAGAGATAGACTCATTCCCGGAAAAAAGCGTATGACAATCCTGTAAAAAGGTTCCGTTGAACACCCTTCATGCGGAAATATCAAAAAAAATAGTTTTAAAAAAAGCCCCGAACCACAAATCAAAAAAAGAAGGAACAGAAACATGAGAAGCATTACAAAATTTGAATTGCAGTATGCCCACAGGTTTTACAAATTCCAGGGAGAGGCTCAATATCTGCATGGACACACCGGAATTCTAACAATTGAAGTGGAAGATTCCATTGAGCCCGGAGTTAATATGGTCTATCCCTGTAATGAGATCCAGAAGGTTGCCTGGAGTCTGCTGAAAAATTTTGACCATGCGCTGATTTTGCGTGAAGATGACCCTCTGCTGCCGGCAATTCTTGATGTCTACGAAAAACAGGGCATTAAGAACGGTGCACCATCCAATAAAATGAAGGGTGAAGCTTTCCGCACGGAGCTTGCCACGGCCTATCCCGATGCCAGACTGGTTGTCACGAAAGAAAGCATGACCGTAGAAGGGATGATCAAAATTGTCTATGAACTGCTGAAGGACAAACTCAATATTGCCAGAATTACTTTTACCAGCGGAGTCAATGCCGCTACTCAGGAATATACGCCTGTTAAAACAATCGATCGCTGTCCGCTTTGCGGCGTGGCTCTGGTCGATGGTGTATGCCCGAAGTGCGGCTATAAAAAACACTGATACTGAAAGATTCTGCAACAGCCCCTGGCCGGTATTTTTTCCCGGGCAGGGGTTTTTGATTTATTATTTCCCGGAGGCAGTTTTCTTTTGAAAGCATTCATCCAGGAACGGTGCCGGAGGAGGAGAAGTCCAGATGCTGACTGCAATGAGTGCCAGTACAGACAGCGGCAGAGAATAGATCATGGTGTCTACATACGGCCACGGAAATGTGCTGATGAGTTCTGTTTTCCCGGTAAGCATTTCACAAAGTCCCATTGCCGCTGATTCCTTCCGGTGCAAGAAGAACAGTCCGAACAGGCTTACCCCGACCCCGGTTCCCATGCTGGCCCAGACTCCCGCAGCGGTAGCCCTTCGCCAGTAAAGGGCTGCGGCATAAGCAGGTAGAAAAGCTGCGGCACAGACTCCGAAGAAAATGGCAGTTCCCCGGGCAATAATGCCGGGAGGAAGTGTGAACCCGAGAATCAGGCTGATAATAATGCCGAAGACAACCCCCATGCGTGTAATGGAAATGCTGTCCGATTCACTGCGGACCAGATTGCGGAAAAGATCGTGCCCGATGGAACTTCCGGTGACATGAAACAGTGAGCTGAGTGTAGACATGGCAGCTGACAGCAATGTCAGAGAGAAAATATACAATACAACTTCGGGCAGAGCCTGTGAAATAAAAAGAGGAATAATGATATCCGGATTGCCACCGGCCGCTTCAATGGCAAGTTTCCCTGAAACACCTTCTGCAATCCCTTTGTCGGAATGATAGAAAAATACATTCGACAACGCTCCGACTACATATGCGGATCCCACTGTAAATAAGATAAACAGAGAACCGATCAATGTTGCACGGCTGAGTTCACGGCTGCTCCGGACTGTCATGAACCGTACAGCCAGCTGAGGCTGAGCCAGAGCGCCAATGCCTACTCCCAGCATCAGGCTTGATACCAGTGTCCACCACCATACAGAATTGAAACGCGGCATGGCGGTCCATCCCAGATGGCCCAACGCAGCTTCAGTCGGCAGTCTTTCCTGGACCAGGGGAGCCATGGCGGTTAACTCCCGATGTGCTTCTGTTACTCCGCCCAGGAGCCAGTAGCTCATAACCAGTAGAGCTAACAGCCCCACTACCATGACTGTCCCCATCAGGGCATCTACATACATAACTCCTTTGAGTCCGCCGAAGATGACATAGACTGCCACAACTGCAGCGAACAGCAGCAGTGCCGCATGATAATTCATATGCAGAACACTCTGCAGAAAACGTGCGGCACCAATCAGAACAACGCTGGAATAGAGAGGCATGAAAATAAAAATAATCAGCGCAATGAAAATTTTCATTCCCCTGGACTGAAAACGGTTCCCGATAAATTCCGGAAATGTGTGTGCATTCAAGGCCTTGCCAATGCGTCGTGTCCTTGTCCCGAAAAAGACGAATGCCACAAAAATTCCCACTGCAATATTCATGAAGGACAGCCATAGAAGTCCCATGCCGAATTGTCCTGCAATTCCGCCAAAGCCCACAATGGCAGAGGTGCTGATGAATGCCGCTCCGTAACTCATGGCCATGACAAAAGGATGAACAGAACGTCCTGCCAGCAGATAATCCTGGTGATCCGTTGTGTGGCGGTAGCCCCGGTAGCCGAGCCAGGCAATACATAGTAAATAGATGAGTGCTGTGATGCCGAACAACGTGGTATTCATGATTTGCTGTTCTCCTTTGTCTCTTCTTCCTCATCGGAACGATTCCAGTTTAACACCCCGTAAACAACGCAAATCAGCACGATAAGAATATTGGCGATGAATGCTGCGGCAACCCAGCCGTCTCCCAAACCAAGCATGACAAATTTCCACCTTTCTAAAATAGCCTGAAACAGTCTGAATGAGTCTGAAACAAACTGTCTTCTGAAAATTTATAATATAAATATCCGGTACTATAAATGTGCAGTCGGGATACAGCAATAGACTGCTTTTGAATTTTGTGGAATCTTTCTATGCTTTTTTATGAAAAAAAGGTTATTTTTACCGAAAGTCAGAGGTTTGTATTGGAATGCGCCTCCCCAAAGAAAAAACTTTCATATCCACTGTTGTCTGAACGGGAACAACCTAAATAGATATAGACAGCGTTAAATAGAAAGCAAAAAAGTTTACAGGAAAACCATTTTATTCCATATCCTGAAGACGTGCGTATTCCAACTGTGGATCTGTCGAAAACCCGTTTCGGCAGATAAAAAAAACTGAAATCCTCAGAAATGGTACGATTCTTTAGTGGAATCTGTTTGGTCCTCGTGACTGAATTTTTTGTAGATGCGCTTAAGAAAAAGTTCAGCTGCTCTGGAAAACAGTTGATCCTTTTTCCATACAAAATTCAAGCCTGATTCGAGACGGGGATTCAGCGGCCGGAAGCAAAGATCTCCAGGTCCTTTTGTATGAATAAGTTTATCAAGAGCAACAGCACAGCCGACACCTTCCTCAACCATCAGTGCGGCATTGTAAATTAAATTGTACGTTGCTGCAATATTTAAGTCTGCAGTGTCTTTTCCGAACCAGTCGGAATACGGGTTTTTCTCCGAAAGGTGCTGGACGGCCTGTTGGGAGCAGATCAGCGGAACAGACTGAAGATCCTGCCGGGTTATCGATTTTTTCCGGACAAGGGGACAATCCCGGCGCATAATGAGGCCCCAGACATCCTTGGCCGGAAGACTGATGAAATGATATTTGGCAAGGCTGACCGGCTGAATCAGGATTCCGAAATCCAGCAAGCCTCTGTCAAGGCGTTCCATAACATCTTCTGCGTTGCCGCTGTAGAGGTGAAAACGAATTTCCGGATAGTCCTGCCGGACTTCCTGAATCAACTGGGCAATTTGCCGCATGGCTTCAGTTTCTCCTCCGCCAATATAAACATCTCCGCCGACTGTTCTGCCCATTGCGCTGAATTCAGATTCCGTCTTGTGGACGATGTCCAGAATTTCCTCTGCACGTTTCCGCAGAAGCATTCCCTCCGGCGTCAACGAGACTGCATGACTGCCTCGGATAAAAAGTTTTTGATCCAGTTCTTCCTCCAGGTCCTGCAATTGTCTTGAAAGTGTAGGCTGTGTAACATGCAACAGTCGGGCCGCTTTTGTCATGCTTCCGGTTTTCGCAACTCCGAGGAAGTAGCGCAATACTCTGATTTCCATGATGGATACTCCTTTTTTACAGAGAAAATAGCTTTGGGATAAGATATATGAATATGATATAGATTTCAAGCATATCATGATATAAGAAATAAGTATTCGCTATTTTAAAAAAAGTATTTACATTGAATTTAGAAAAGGTTTTCCTGTCAGGATATTGTACTGGAAAATGCAGACAAGGCTTTCTTTGTTTTGAAATGGATGGAAATGCCGTCCCCAGCGGAGTTTGCCAATAGGCCATGAAACGATGAATGCGAGTCAAATTCAGGTTTTTTGATCCTGATACTGCTGGTAATCCTTCTGGCCATGAACTGGCCATGAAGCAATGGATGTGAGGCAAAGGGACAGGAGACTTTTTAAAATAGATTCAGAAGATTTGAAGGGAGAAAGAATTCCTCCGGAAATTAGAATGGAAGCAACGGTTGTTCAGTCTGACAGAGACTCTCATTGATTGCCTTTTGATACTGCATGGTGTCGTTCAATGGGAAGAAGTCTGACAGAAAAAACCGGAATTAATAAGTAAGAACATTAAAACAAATCTTTTGCAAGGAGAAATGAAAATGAGTGGAAAACTGATTTGCAAAGTAAAAGCCGCCGTTCTCGGAGTATCTCTGACGGCTGCCGCACTGGCTGCCGAAAAGCCTGCAGATGCGGATAACTTTTACAAAAGTGACAAAGTTACTGTCAAACCTGTTGTATTCAACAATCAGTATCAAATGAAAATTGCCGGCAACCTGATGATTCCTGAAGATTTGCCGGAAGGGGCCTCTCTGCCTGCCATTATTGTTGGCCATCCGATGGGGGCTGTAAAGGAACAGAGTGCCAATCTTTATGCTACCAAAATGGCAGAACGTGGGTTTATTACCCTGGCAATTGATCTTTCTTTCTGGGGCGGAAGCGAAGGGGAGCCGAGGAATGCTGTGTGTCCGGATCTCTATGCGGAGTCCTTCAGTGCGGCGGCAGATTATCTCCGGAGTCTACCATTTGTTGAAAGAGACCGTATTGGCGTTATTGGCATTTGCGGGAGTGGAAGTTTTGCAATCAGTGCAGCGAAAATAGATCCGCGCCTTAAGGCCATTGCAACTGTCAGCATGTATGATATGGGGCAGGCAAGCCGCAACGCTCTGCATCATTCTCTGACTCTTGAGCAGCGCAAGAAAATCATTGAAGAAGCAGCTCTTCAGCGAGATGTGGAATTTGCCGGGGGAGAAATCAAATATACCGGTGGAACTGTGCATGAAATTACGGAAAAGTCCAGCCCGGTGGAAATCGAATTCTTTGAATTCTATCGTACTGCACGGGGAGAAGTTACTCCTGCTGGTGCGTCTCCGCTTACTACAACGCATCCAACTCTTTCAAGCAATACCAAATTCATGAATTTCTATCCGTTTGAGGATTTGGATATGATCGCTCCGCGGCCGCTGCTCTTTATCACTGGAGAAAATGCCCATTCCCGGGAGTTCAGCGAGGATGCCTATCGAAGAGCTTCAGAACCCAAGGAACTTTTTATTGTGCCGAATGCAGGGCATGTGGATCTTTATGATCGTACAGAATTAATTCCATTTGATAAACTTGAAGATTTCTTCAAGCAGGCTCTGAAAAAATAAACTTTACCTTGGTACAATATCCGGAGGGATTTTTTCCCTTCGGATTTTTTTGCTTTTAAATGAATGAAAATGCTGAAGAGAAAATTCGTTTCGATTGATGCATGTGAAATGCCGGAACAAGAAAAAAGAAGAATGAACATTTTGTACTCTTGAACCGACATGTTTTGAATATCTTATGATAGGTTCTTCCGCACAAAATGAAAATAAAAAGAAATCTATTTTTCTGCCATTGGTTCTGTGTGGTTTCAGATTCTCTGGCTGGACCGCTACATTCCAGCGTTTGCAAAGGGTAAAAATTCCTGTATGCTTTTTTCCTGTGCTTTTTTCTGATTTTCTTTTCCAGATGAAGAAAGCTTTTAGGCCGGCGAAAAAAACTGTTCAGGGGTAGGGTCGGGCTGTTTTCTGTAAGACTTGAAAGATTTGTGTTCCCTGATGTCGAATTTCATTTCCCGAATAATAAATCAGATCATATCAGATCCGAAAAACTGACCTCACTATTTATTCCTGAATAGCTTATTTCGGCTTAAGAGAAGTTTTAAAAGGGCAGAAAGCGCATGTTTTATAAATATGCTGTTTTCTGTGTGTGTTATCATGTTTTTCAGGATACATTTTATCTTCCTTGTGTAAAAAACAGAAAACTTCTTTTTGTCTATGGAGAACAGGAAGGAAAAAATGGAGCGAGTTAACGGACTCGA
>CASERY010000016.1 GCA_949290385.1 uncultured bacterium
GCTTCGGAATCCCCGTTGTAACAGACGTTCATGAAACAGTTCAGGTACAGGCTGTAGCTCAGGTCGCCGATATCCTTCAGATCCCGGCATTTCTCTGTCGCCAGACAGACCTGCTACTGGCCTGTGCATCAACCGGGAAGCCTGTCAATGTCAAAAAAGGCCAGTTCATGGCTCCGGAAGACATGAAAGGCGCCATTGCAAAACTTGAACAAGGTGGAGCGGCAGGCAAAATTCTTCTCACAGAACGCGGGACTACCTTTGGATATCATAATCTTGTGGTGGACATGCGCGGTCTTCAAACCATGCGCGAAATGAATGTACCTGTTATCTTTGATGCCACACATTCCGTTCAGCTTCCCGGTGGACTCGGAGGAGCCTCCGGCGGCCAGCGCCAGTTCATTCGGAGTCTTTCACGGGCGGCTGCGGCTGTTGGAATCGACGGAATCTTCATGGAAGTTCATCCGGATCCGGACCATGCGCTCTCAGACGGTCCCAATTCCCTGAATTTTGAACAGGCAGAACGAGTGCTCCAGGAAGGAAAGGCGATTTATGATCTCGTCCGAAGCTTTATCTAAAATCCGCGCCATTGTGCTGGATGTGGACGGTGTTCTGACAGATGGACGCATCGGTTACGGAAGCGGGTCTGATATTGAAATAAAGTATTTTCATGTTCGTGACGGCCATGGGCTCAAACTGGCACAGCGGGCAGGGTTGAAAGTGGGAATTCTTTCCGGCAGGAAATCTGTCTCCAATGAAATCCGAGCCCGGGAGCTGGGTTTTGATTTCTGTTATCAGGGTGTTCTCAATAAGAAAGAGGGATTTCTTCAGCTGGCTCGGGAACTGGATATTCTTCCGGAGGAATGCATGTATATTGGAGATGATCTAGTGGATCTGCCGCCTATGCGAATGGCAGGTTTTGCCGTTGCTGTCGCGGATGGCATTCCAGAACTGGATCAGGTGGCAGACTACCGGACACACCTCAAAGGAGGACGTGGAGCCGTCCGAGAGGCTGTGGAAATTTTGCTGAAAGGACAGGACCGATGGGATTCCGTCATACAACGTTATTACAGCTGAGGCATTTTATGCCCAAGGCTCTGCTTCTCCTTGTTCTCTGTTCCGTTATTTTCGGATTCGGAGCAAGGCTTCAGGCTCAGACCGGCGGCTTTTATGCGGAACTGACCAATTATGTCTTTCCGTTTTACCGAGAGAAAGATCAGCGTCTGCAAGTTCTTGTTTTTGGAGAAAAGGCGGTTAATCAGGGAGCTTATGTGCATCTGACCAACGCCATGATCGACATTGTAAAAGACAATGTTCAGGAACTTGCACAAATCAACCCTCTTCCCAAAACGAGCCTTCGTCCATATCCTATTGAAGGAACCCCGCTTCAGCAAATACAGGAATTCTGGCAGGACAAAGGTCATGCACAGGCTCTGATCTTTTCAAAGAAGGCCATTTTTGACAAGACCAGCAATATCTTGCGCAGCGATGAGGAAGTTTTCCTGCGTTCCCCAGATATTGATGTAAACGGCGTAGGATTTGATGCCTATCAGGACAAAAAACTGATTCATATACGTTCCGGGGTGAAAATTGTCATCCGCCAGAATGCTAGGAACCATATGGATGCAGACCAATCCAAAGCTCCAGAGCAGTCGGAAGCCGCCAGGGAATTTGAAAGAATGCAGTCCGAAATCTTAAAAGAAACCAACCTGGATCAGGAGGAGACCTCAAAATGACCAGATCTATTTTTTATTTATCAGGAAAAACCATTGCTGCCGCAGTAGCGGCTGCAGCTATATCCGTCCTGTTCTGCCAGGATGTTCTGGCACAGTTCCCAAGCCTGCTGAATTCAGGGAATCGTTCTAAAAGAGACTCGTCTGTTCCCACCACTGTGACTGCCATCACCATGGACTTTGATATGGAAAACAATATTATCACATTGCTGGGAGATGTGGTGGTGGACGATCCGGAAATCACCATTGAATGCAACCGCATGAAAATTTTCCTTGAAGAAAAAAGCGATTCAGGCACATCTGCAAATACACCAACGGAAGAAAACATCGCGGAATCCTCGTCGGCATCCAGCAGTACAGAAAATACCGATATTCCACCATCTGCTGTTTCCTCCTCCACCGATGAATCTGCAGAAACCCAGGCTGGCAATGAAGAAGAGGCCGAAAACACCTCCGGTTCCGAGGATATGATTTCCGGAGGAGGAAAACAAATTGACCGTATTGAATGTCTCGGTGACGTGGTAATCACTCGTAAGCCTGCACCCGACGAAACACCAGATCAGGAACAGCGTGCAACTGCCGGAAAAGCCGTATATTTCTATAAGGATTCAATTATTGAGCTTACAGAAAAACCTGTCATCTACACCCAGGATAAAAAGATTTCAGGACGAACCATTACCATCAACCTGAATCAGGGCGGCAGGATCAGACTGACTCATGGAACCATCGTGGATTATGAGCAGACATCCGCTCCGGATACGGGAAACACCAGACAATAATCCAATCCATTTGTTTCCGTAAAGGATGTAAACTCCGAAGTGAAGGATTTCCGGACAAAGTTTCCGTACTATTTCTCTCAAAGGAAAGCGAACAGGTCAAATGAATGAAGAAATTCAGAACAGTCAAACAGAAACATACGATGAAAATCTCCTTCTGGACGCCCGTGGATTAATGAAATCCTATAATGGACGCCGGGTTGTTTCCGGTGTAAGCATGTATGTCAAACGCGGAGAAGTTGTAGGACTTCTTGGTCCGAATGGAGCCGGAAAAACCACTAGTTTCTATATGATCATGGGGCTGATAAAGCCGGACAGCGGCGTTATTCGCTTCAAGAATGTAGATGTTTCCAAACAACCCATGTACATCCGCGCACGCATGGGGATGGGATATCTGGCACAGGAGCCCTCCATTTTCCGGAAACTCACTGTGGCAGAAAATATCATGGCCATTCTGGAGACACTGGACATTTCCCGGAAAGAACGCAAGGAGCGTCTGGCACGCCTTCTGGATGAACTGAATCTAACCCATCTGGCAAAACAGAAAGCGATGACCCTGTCCGGCGGAGAAAAAAGACGTCTTGAAATTACACGTGCTCTTGTAACGAATCCATCCTTCATTCTTCTCGATGAACCTTTTGCCGGAGTGGATCCGATTGCAGTCTACGATGTCCAGCAGATCGTTCTGAAACTTAAACAGCGCAATCTGGGCATCCTGATCACAGACCATAATGTCCGCGAAACACTTTCCTGTGTAGACCGTGCCTACTTGATGGCTCATGGAACCGTCTGCTGTGAAGGAGACAGTGATTTCCTCGTCAATGATGAAAAGGCTCGCGAACTCTATCTTGGTCCGCAGTTTACCATGTAAGTTCTGTATCCGTAAAAAATAGTCTGAGATATACCTGAAGAGTTCCGGAAAATCTTTTCTCCCTGCAGCCATAGTGCAAGACATCTTCGGGACTCATTTTACGTCATGACAGCTCATGTTCTCCGGGAAAAAGGCGGAAAGACTGGATAAAAATTCACGTCTTCTTTTTTTAAAAAAGGGAAAAAGAGACTCTTCCTCTTCAGGAAAAGACCGGGATTTTACATTTCTCAAGTCAGATTTCGATGGGATCCTAGAATGAAATACTTCATGAAAATCAGAATCTTTCAAAGGCCTTTTTTCGAATAAATGACCGACAGGAATCCCTTTCCTTTGATTTTTAATTTTTCGCAACGAACAAAGAAGCTGTCGCCAGGAATCAGTTTTTTTATTTTATTATCGCACAATTCTTTCCTTGTATTTTCATGCAAAGCACGCTTATTATATCTCTTAAACTAAGCACCTGCATCAAAAGGCAAGTCAGCAAAACAGATGATATACGGAGATACAGTTGCAGCAGCAAGAAGAAAACCTGCATGCCTTCGGCTGCCAGCTTTCTCTAAAAAATGACCAGATTGCGGTAAGGAGGCAGAAATGTCAGCGAAAACAGTTTTTTTCCTGATCCCGTTCCTTTTCCTTTATGCATTGTGTAGAACAGTAGCCGGTCAGGATCTCTCATAGTCCATGTCTCCGGCAAAGAAGCTTGCTGCTTCGCAGTCTTCCGAAGAAGCCTCCTCGGCTTCTTCAGAGATTCTTGAGGGGCAACAGTCTCCCATGGGAAAAAAGCAGCCGGATTTGTTTCTCTCTCATCTACAGGAAGAACCGGTTCTCCTCCTTGAATTTCCAATATCCTCAATCCGGCAGAATCTTTCCTATATGAACCAGCTCTATCTGTATGTAGCTCAGGATCAGGATCTACTGAACAGCCTTCTAGAGATCCGAGAAAAGGTTGAAGAACACGGTCTTCACATCTCTATCGAACGCTGCGCAGCAGGGATTCTTGTTTCTGAACCAGGATCTTCCAGTTCAGAACAGGAAAACGCCGGAGATTTTCTGCTGATACAGGGGAACTTTACACCAGCTCATGCTGAATATATTTTCAAATATATTTTTCCCGGCCGCTTTTCCTTTGAAAAAGCAAAATGGAATGGGAAAGACATGCTGAAAGTCATTGATCAAGAATCAGACGGACTTTTTTCCAGTCAAAACGAGCCATTTATCCTCTTTTTCCCGGAAAAAGGAATCACTTGGATCACATCGGAAAAGAATTTAATCCGTCTTTACCCATCCAATGATCCGCAACCAGACCAAAATACAAAATGCCCGTGGCAGCATTCCTACAATCGACTCCCTCCCGATGCCGCAGTTAAAATCCATCTATCCATGCGAACCCCTGCCGAATCGCCTCTTGCAGGAATCAACGATGTACTCAGTAAAGCAGCCGCTGTCGATCTATCTTACCAGCCTTACACGGAAGCACCTCTTCAGGAAAAAGGAAGTCCGATAACAGATCGGCAAAGCTCCTTCAGTTTTCATGCCGTTCTCCGGATTACCCCTGTAAATCCTCTTGAGACAGAAGCTCTGGCCGCACAGCTTTCCTCTTATTTTCAATCCCTCTATACCCATGCAGCCACCCAGACACAAATTCCAGCTGAACTTCTTCACGCATTCACGGTGCAACCCGATTTACAAAATCATGCTGTTCAACTGGATATTCGTCTTAAGGATCCCTATGCTTCTGACTTTCTTGAACTCTTTTTCAATGCTGTTCAACAGGAATTCAAGTAAAAGCAAAACTGAAGAATCCGGACTTGCCGATTCAGGTGATGCCTGCGTTCAACAGGAATTCAAGTAAAAACACCCTCTCTTGATTCAAAGAATCAGTCCTTTTTTCTTCAGAGACTTTTCTATTCTGAAAATCCCGAGCTCTATAAAACAACCGTCCTCAGAGGACCCGGCCCCATTTTCTCCATCCAGCAAACAGTTTTGACAAGCTGGACAGAATCTTTCCTGTCCCTTCCAACGATCCAAGGATCTTATTCTGGAATACATAAAATATCTTCTGATGGATCTGTTTTTTCAGGCATTGCCTTGTAATACAGCACAGCAATTCTCAAAAAAGATGCTGCATCATGAAAAATTAACGGCTTCAATTGCTCCTGTGAAACGATCAACAATCCCCCAAAATACTGTTTTCACTTTGCGCTTCCGTTCCGGACTCAGACAATCTGACAAGGCCAATCACCGCTATTCCTTTTTTCCCCCGAGCGGGTCCTGGTCCTGCTTCCGGGACACAAACACCTCTCCACAGCGGAATTCAGATGCAGGTTTTCAGTTGCAGAAGGATACGTTTATTTAGCAGTATTTTTCGTCCGAGGCAAAATAGAAAATAAAAAAATAATTTTTTCAGAAAAAAAATTGTCTTCCGTAAAAGAATCATAGATTTTAGAAGAATATGCTATTTTTTTATTAATTCCCCATTCTCTTTTTTTGTCTTTCCTTCATAACTCTCTTAAATGTTCTGCTTAAAGAATAAGGATGAATTCAAATTTGTGTCTGCTCTTTTTTTATGATTATAATTTTATCTTAAAAAGGAACCGGCTCTTTCTTCTTCGTAAAATCACCACGAGTTTTTTTTAGAAAAGCTCCCATTACCTTATCTTATTTTGTTTATAATAAGAATATTACAGTTTCCAATAAAATTTTTCTCTTCCAAAATTTTCATGGATTCTTCACTATTTTCTCTCCTTTTATGCCGGCACTTTTTATACTCTTGAAATGCCGGAAAGGATTTCCCGGATATTTCACGGGAAATCCATAAAAACGGATTTATTAGATCTTTTTTTATCTATTCCAGGCTCTCACCCAACCACTCCATCCACAGTCTTCCGACAATGGCTTTTGAGCGTATCTGTGAAAAATGCAAAGAGTTCCGGACAAATTCTTTAGCCTTTTCGCACTTGAAATTTGAAACTTGTATGGCAAATTATAAGTGTGAAATAAATCACGGCTCATCTGCTGCTTTCATGGCGGCTTCTACTCCTGCCAGGATGTTGAGCCGGACTCGCTTAACCGGATTCCAGGCAGAGACTTTTTGATCTATGGAATGATTGCTTTCCGTGCTTTATTTCCTTTCATGACTGAGAAATGTAAGAAGTTTAGATAGAAAGATTATCCATCAAGGAGGAACGTATGGATCAGAACACGACGGCGGCAGAAACCGCCAATCGCATGAAGGACGCAGATGAAGTCCTGAAGGCGAACCACTATGACAAGGCACGCCTTGTACCGATTCTGCAGCAGGTGCAGGAAAAATACAAATGGCTCTCCAGCGAAATGATCGCTTATATTGCAAGAGCTGTAGGGCTTCCTGCTGCCCGTGTATACGGGGTGGCAACATTCTACACCCATTTTGCACTGACCCCGAAGGGCAAACATGTCATAAAACTCTGCGACGGCACAGCCTGTCATGTAAAGGGATCCATGAACGTTCTGGACGCCCTCCGCACAAAACTCGGACTCAAGGAAAAACAGAATACAACCGATGACATGATGTTCACCATTGAAACCGTGAGCTGCCTTGGCGCCTGCGGCCTCGCCCCTGTAATTGTGGTTGGCGATGACGTTCACGGACAGGTTAAACCCGGTCAGATTCCGGGCATCATTGACGACGTCCTGGCACAAGAACAGAAAGGGGAATAATCATCATGGCGACCATCGATATTGACGCATAGGCTGCTGCCTACAGAGCCAAAGAAGCAAGACTTAAACGCCGCATCATTCTCTGCGGCGGAACCGGCTGCGTGGCAAACGGATCCATGAAGGTGCGCGAAGCCCTGGCGGAGCTCCTCCAGTCCAAAGGCATTGATGTGGAACTGGATATTGAACATGAAAAACCTGAAATGGTCAAAGAAGGAGCCACCTATGTCTCCAAATCCGGCTGTCAGGGATTCTGCCAGATGGGCCCGCTGATGCGCATTGAGCCTGATGGAATCATGTATGTCAAAGTAAAAGTTGACGATGTTCCTGAAATTGTTGAGAAGACCATTCTGAACGGGGAAATTATCGAACGCCTCACCTATGTAAACCCCACAGACCAGAAACATTATGCAAAAGAAGCAGAAATTCCGTTCTATGCAAAACAGCACCGCGTAGTTCTGAAGAACTGCACCATTGAACCCAACTCCATTGGAGAATATATTTCCAAACACGGATATGAGGCCGCCAGAAAAGCCTTTACTCAGATGACTCCTGAACAAGTCTGTCAGGAAGTCTTTGATTCCGGCCTCCGCGGACGCGGCGGCGGCGGATTCCCCACCGGTAAAAAATGGCAGCTTACCCTTCCTTCTCCCGGCCCTGTAAAATATGTTATTTGCAACGGCGATGAAGGAGACCCCGGAGCCTTTATGGACCGTTCCGTAATGGAAGGCAATCCCCATGCCGTCATTGAAGGCATGATGATTGCAGCCAGAGGCATTGGAGGCACAGAGGGTTACGTTTATGTCCGTGCTGAATATCCTCTGGCGGTGGAGCGAATGCGCAAAGCTGTGGCTGACGCAGAAGCCGCAGGCATTCTGGGCGACAATATTTTCGGAAGCGGCATTAATTTCCGCATCCAGGTTATGGAAGGAGCCGGAGCCTTTGTATGCGGTGAAGAAACCGCCCTCATGCAGTCCGTAGAAGGGAAACGCGGCATGCCCAGACCGAAACCGCCCTTCCCTGCCCAGAAAGGACTCTTCGGAAAGCCCACCGTCATTAACAATGTGGAAACATTGGCAACGGTGCCGGTCATTATTCGTGAAGGCGCGGCGGCATTCCGCAAGTACGGTCCCCCCAATTCCCCGGGAACCAAAACGTTTGCCCTGACCGGACACGTGGTCAATTCCGGCCTTATTGAAGTGCCGTTTGGAACAACCCTGCGTGAAATTGTCTGTGAAATCGGAGGCAACGTCCTCGACAAGCATGGCCATGCTTCCACAGACAACTTCAAAGCCGTTCAGATCGGTGGCCCTTCCGGTGCCTGCCTGACCAAAGACATGCTGGACCTCGGTCTGGATTTCGATTCTGTAAAAAAGGTCGGCGCCATGGTCGGTTCCGGTGGACTCGTGGTCATGAACAACGACACCTGCATGGTTGAGACCGCCCGCTTCTTTATGAACTTCACCAGCCGTGAATCCTGCGGAAAATGCGTTCCCTGCCGTGAAGGCACCAAGCAAATGCTCACGCTTCTGAATGATATTGTCTGCGGGAAAGGTACCGTGGAAACCGTCGAACTGCTGGAAGAGACAGCCCGTGCCGTTCAGGCGGCCTCTCTCTGCGGATTGGGAAAAACTGCCCCCAACCCTGTGCTGTCCACCCTTCGGCTGTTCCGCGACGAATACATGGCACACGTAGTGGACCACAAATGCCCGGCAGGCCAGTGCAAAGCCTTTGCAAAGCCGGAAATTGATCCTGAAAAATGCAAAGGCTGCACCGTATGTGCGAAAAAATGTCCGGTAGGCGCCATCACTGGCACACTCCGGAATCCCCACAGGATTGATCCCGACAAATGCATCAAGTGCGGCGCCTGCAAAGCCGCCTGTAAATTCGGCGCCATCAGCGGCATCTGACAACTTAGGAAAGACATACAGGAAATGGATACTGAAAAGAAATATCTTACCGTCAACGGTAAACAGGTTGAAATCGGTGACGAGATCAACATTCTCGCCACGATCCGCAAAGCGGGGATTGACATCCCTACCTTCTGCTATCGTCCGGAACTGAACATTTATGGCGCCTGCCGCCTCTGTCTTGTGCGAGTCAACAATCCGAAACTCGGCATTGTGGCATCCTGCTCCATCAAACCCATGCCGGGTATGGAAATCATTACAGAAGACGAGCAGATTCGTTCCATCCGAAGAATCAATGCAGAACTTCTGATCGCCAATCACAAGCGTGAATGCACCACCTGCGTGCGTTCAGAAAACTGCCAGCTCCAGCAGCTGGCCAGCCGTCTGGGCATTGACGAAATCCGCTACAAGCAGCTCACCCATTTTGCACCGGTGGACAAGACTTCCAAATCGATTGTCCGTGATCCGAACAAGTGTGTACTGTGTGGCAACTGTGTCCGTGTGTGCAACGATGTTCAGACCGTCGGAGCCATTGACTTCAGCATGCGCGGTTCTCATGCGGTGGTATCTCCCGCCTTCAACAAGGGCATGGGAGAATCCGAATGTGTGAACTGCGGCCAGTGTGTGGCTATGTGTCCTACTGGAGCCCTCACTGTCAAACAGGATCAGAAACCGGTTTTCAAAGCGCTGTATGATTCCTCTAAAACTGTGGTTGCCCAGATTGCGCCGTCCGTACGTGTCGCCCTTGGTGAGGCATTCGGTTTCCAGCCGGGCGAAAATGTGGAAGGCAAGATCTTTGCAGCCCTCCGCAAACTTGGATTCGATTATGTTTATGACACCAACTTCGGTGCGGACCTGACAATTTTCGAAGAGGCCGAAGAGCTTATCCGTCGTGTGCAGAACAAAGGCGTTCTGCCCATGTTCACATCCTGCTGTCCGGGCTGGGTTAAATTTGCAGAAACCATGTTCCCGGAAATTCTTCCGAATCTGTCGACCTGTAAATCTCCACAGGAAATGCAGTCTGCCTTGATGAAGGATGCACTGCCCGGTGTTCTTGGATGTGATGAAAAAGATCTCGTTGTCGTTTCCATCATGCCATGCACAGCGAAAAAGTATGAAGCGGATCTTGATAAATTCAAACGCAATGGCGTGCCAGCTACCGATTACGTCATCACGACCTCTGAACTGGTCACCATGATCAAATCCTAGGGAATTGACTTCTCCCGCATTGAACCGGAAGAAGCCGATGCTCCATTCGGAATTGGAACAGGCGGAGGAGTTATCTTCGGAACAACCGGTGGCGTTATGGAAGCTGCTCTGCGTTATGCCGCGGAAAAAATCAACGGCAAGCAGAAGGGTCCGCTGGAATTCATCGAATCCCGCGGCTCAGCACACCGTAAGGAATTCACGGTGTCTCTCAATGGCATTGGCGACGTAAAAGTAGCGGTTGTGCACACTCTGGGAGAAGCCAGAAAAATTGCGGAAGAAGTCAAAAACGGCAATCCGCGCGGCTATCTTTTCATCGAAGTCATGGCATGCCCCGGCGGCTGTGTCTGCGGCGGCGGCCAGCCCATTGACATTGGTCTGGATAAAAAGCGCGCCCGTGCTGCAGGTCTTTACAAGACAGACAAAAGTTATAAATACAGCAAGAGCCAGGAAAATCCTGCAGTTCTGGAAGCCTACTCCAGATTTCTGGGAGGAGCAGTCAACTCTCACAAGGCTCATGAGCTGTTGCATACAACCTACGAAAACAGAAACAACCTGCTTGGTTAATGTTCCAAGTGGTCTGAACTGTACTGGAATCCGGATAGCTTTGGAACATCTGTCCGGAATATTCTTTCAGAAAAACGATCCTTTTTTCTCCCTGTCCGGCCAAAACCGGACAGGGATTTTTTATGAATGTCATAGATTCGTCCTTATCTTCCCAGACTGTCTCCAGTCTCCAATCGTCGGATCAGCCGGTCATTATGCAAATCGTATACAGAACGTATGGGGAGAAGGATACTTGACTCCAAGTCGCCGGGTCAGCCGGTCATTATGCTTATTCTTTTCAGCAGACTGTTTTCTCCATTTCCGGCATCAGGCATAAAATTCTGTCCCAGTGCTCGGTAAAAAGGTCTACTGTGTGCATCTCCTATGCCCGGCATCAAACAAAAATTCTGTTTCAGGCTGCTTTAGTAAATCCCGTGAGGAAAGCTTTGCTTAGTCTGACCGTCTCCAGCTTTGTCTTTTCAGAAAGCACGCACGAACAGCAGAAACATACGAACAAATAAAAGGTATCAAAAGACTATTTTTCAGGCTTTTCAGCAAGGGGCATTGAACCGGAAGCCTTTTCAAAGTATGGTTCAGTATTTTCCTGATGCTGCATGGAGGAAGAAAGGATTTCATTCATTTGATCTTTGCAGAAATATTCCGTGCCATGCGCTGAAAAACAAGGGAGGCCCATGAATGAAGCATATCTTTTCTGCACCGCTGAAAGTAGACAGAACATTGCGTGCCGCAGCATTTGTCAGTGGCATATACGGAGCCGGTGCGTTGATTTTTTCTTTGATTCTTGGAATTATTCTACTCCGCAGTCCGGAGGAAAATATGACAGAAATTTTAAAGGAACTGCATTTGCAGATTCAATCGGTACATCCTGGACTGATCGGGGATTTTCTACAGAAAATTTCAGAAGTTCATCTGGGAAACCTTCTGTAGATGTCTCTCCTCTATACCCTGGCCAGAGTTGTGGAATTCATCGGGCTATGGTACCAGACTACCTGGGGCAAAATTTTCTGCGCAGCCAGCGGAGGCATCTACATTCCCGCTGAAATTGAATCCATGACACACCATATTACGTTCTTCAACAGCATTACGCTTCTGGTCAATATAGCCGTTGTCTGCTTTATGCTCTATAAACTGCGCAGACAAATTCCTCCGGATAAAAATCCGGTGTCTGTTTGAAAATCATAAGAGTTATGCTATGTTATAGAGCTATGTATGTCTCTACAGCAAATTCAACAATGGAGAAATTATGTACAGTGCTGCTGATCTGAAAAAAGGCCTGAAGATTGAAATCGACGGCGATCCGTATGTCATTACAGATTTTGATTTCTGCAAACCGGGAAAAGGAACCGCCCTTTACCGCTGCAAACTGAAAAACATGGTTACAGGAAGCACCATGGACCGTACCTTCCGTCCGGTGGACAAGGTCGGACGTCCGGATCTCGAAGAACGTGAAATGTACTATTCCTACGCAGACGGCGACAGCTATATCTTCAGTGATGCCGAAACCTATGAGGAAATCCCCATCAGCGCAGAAATGCTGGGAGAAAAGACCTATTTCCTCATTGAAAACTCCCTCTGCAACGGACTTTTCTTCAACGGCAAACTCATTGACATCACCCTGCCGACTTTCATTGAAAAAACCATTACGGAAACTGAACCGGGTGTCCGGGGCGATACCGCTTCCTCCAACGTCATGAAACCGGCTAAAATTGACAACGGCTATGAAATCATGGTTCCGCTCTTCATCAATATTGGCGATGTGGTCAAGATTGACACCCGCACAGGCGCTTACGCAGAACGTGTAAGCAAAGGCTGATTTTCATCGTGAACAGCCGGAAAAATATTCTTTCCGCAAAAATCGACGCCCTGACTTACCGGGCCAAAGTTCTTTCCTCGGTACGCAGATACTTTGATCATTCCGATTTTGTGGAAGTGGAAACTCCCGTAGCAGTTCTGGCTCCGGCCGCAGAGGAATATATTGAATGTCCCCGGGCCGGGGATTTTTTTCTGCGGAGTTCTCCGGAGCTTCAGATGAAACGTCTTCTCTGCGCCGGCATGGAAAAAATCTACCAGATCGGTCCCTGTTTCCGCGCCGGGGAAAACGGACGCCTTCACCGCAGTGAATTCAGTATGCTTGAATGGTACATGGCCGGCAGCAGCTACATGGATCTGCTGGACTTCACCCGCGGCATGGTCCGAACTGTGGCCCATGAACTCAACGGAAGCGGAATCCTCCATTTCAGAGGACAGACTGTTGACCTGGATGCAGACTGGGAAATCATCCCGGTAAGAGAAGCCTTCAGAAAATTCGCCGGGGAATCAGCGGATAAACTTGCCGAAGAGGAAGGTCTTTTTGAGCTGGTGCTGACCGACCGTGTGGAACCGAACCTTCCGAAAGACCGCCCCTGTGTCATGATAGATTATCCGATTCGCTTCGGTGCCTTTGCCCGGGCAAAGCAGGAGGACCCGACGCTGGCTGAACGCTGGGAACTCTACATTGGCGGAGTGGAATTATCCAATACTTACGGAGAGCTTTGCGATCCGCAGATTCAGCGGCAGCGCTTCCATGATTTTGCCGAAACGCGCAAACGAAACAATCTGGCGGAATATCCGGAACCCACGGCTTTCCTGGAAGCCATGGATGAAGGCATGCGGGATTCTGCAGGATCCGCCATGGGATTCGACAGACTGGTCATGCTCCTTGCTGGTGCGGATACAATTCAGGATGTATCCTTTCCGCAGGATTCCTGAAACGCTGTCCAGAGCCGGACTCTTTTCCATGGAAAAAGCATCTGTCATTTTCCGGCACATCTCCAAGAAAAAGAAGGAGTGTCTCCATGAAAATTCTGATTGCCATTTTCCGCTGCTTTCCTTATGGCGGACTCCAGAAGGATTTCCTGAAAATCGCCGGTGAACTCCTCCGGCGCGGCCATCAGGTTGTATGTGCCTGCATGGAGTGGGAAGGACCTCAGCCACCCGAAGGGCTGGAAGTGCGTCTGATTCCCCGCAAGGGCTGGACAAGTCATGCAAGAGCGATTCATTTTGAAAAGCAGGTGCAAAAAATTCTTTCCCATGAAGATTTTGACTGCTCCCTGACGATGAATCGTGTCGGGGGTTTTGACTTCTACTTTGCTGCAGACAACTGTTTTAGCCTGGAGGCTCAAAAACGCCGCGGAGCCAATCTCAGAAATCTTCTGCCGCGCTACAGAACTTTTATGCATTTGGAAAAGGAAATCTTCTCTCCGGAGTCTCAGACACGCATCTTTATTATCACGGAGCACCAGAAGACAGATTTTCAACAGGTCTATCATACTCCGGATGACCGTCTCATCATGCTGCCTCCCGGCATGAATCCGGGATGCAGACTGCCTGAATCGTGGAAAATCTCAGACATCCGCCGGAAAATACGCCAGGAGTTTCACCTTCCAGAAAACACCTTCCTGCTGATTCAAATTGCTTCCAGTCCCTGGACGAAGGGAGCTGACCGAACAGTTCATGCTCTTTATGAACTTGAGCAGACGGCAAAAGGCAATCTTCCTCCGTCATGGAAATATTTGCTGGCGGGTCCGGCTGAGCCATAGAAATATCTGAGGAAGCTCAAAGCAAAGGGCATTCCCGAATCATTTCTAAACGAACATGTCCTTATCCCGGGGCCGAGAGACGATGTGCCGGAACTGCTCCAGGCTTAGGATTTGATGCTGCATCCAGCCAGAAATGAAGCTACAGGAACAGTCCTGCTGGAAAGCATTGCCTGTGGATGTCCTGTTCTCTGTTCAGATGCCTGCGGTTTTGCCTCCTATGTTCGGGAATCCGGCGGACTGGTCCTGACTGAACCATTTTCTCTTCAGGAAATGAAGGAAAAAATTCTCGCTGTGACAGCAGATCCGCAGAACTATCAACGCCTTAAAAAGCAAGTCCTTGATTATGCCGCTCATGTGGACTTCAATCGAAGAGCTTCTGCAGCCGTTGATTATCTTGAGAATTTCGCATCCGGATCTGCCTCTCGGAAATCCGGTGTTTCCCGGAAAGAGGTCCTTCCATGATTGCCCGTCAGGAAACCCGGATTGGCCTCCTGACGATGGAAGCTGAACACGGCCTGTTGCTTCAAGTGATTCTGCCCGGATCTCCTGTCATTCCCAGGGGTCATGAAACAATCCAGACAGAATCCCAATCTTCAGAAGACAGAAAAATTCTGGAAGCGGCATTTCTCCAAATTCAAGAGTATCTTGAAGGCAACAGAAAGACCTTTTCCATACCGTTCCAGTTCTACGGATCCTCTTTTCAGGAAAAAATCTGGAATGCTCTTTTACGAATTCCTTACGGAGAAACCCGGACCTATGGAGAACTGGCTTCCATGGCAGAAAATCCTCTAGCCTTCCGTGCCGCAGGCGGAGCATGCCACCAGAACCCATTGCCAATCCTGATTCCCTGCCACCGTGTTGTAGCGGCAAAGGGACTAGGCGGATTTGGAGGCGGACTGAAATTGAAAACCTTTCTGCTGACACTGGAACAGAAACACCGTCTCTAAAACCAGCTGTCATTGCCTGATTCTGGGAAGCGGCATAAATTGAACGGTTTCGAACCAGGCTGGCACATCTTCCCGGCTGTCTGAATAAAATGAGACGGTTCGTATCCGGAGTATTTCCATGAAAGACAGCTCTTCAAACGTTTTAGCTAAAGTTATCGAAGAAAAATAGAAAAAATAAGGAGATGGATCACATGATGCTGCATATCGGCTGCCATTTATCTTCTTCCAAAGGATTTTCCGCCATGGTTGCCCATGCACAGTCTATTCAGGCTGATACCTTTCAGTTTTTCACACGCAATCCACGGGGCGGATCAGCAAAAGCCCTGGATCCGGCGGATGTTCTTGAATTCAAAAAACGTGTAAAAGAACTGAATTTTGCCCCCCTGGTTGCCCATGCCCCCTATACATTGAATGCCTGCGGGGCGGATCCTCGCGTCCGGGATTTTGCCGAAATGGCCATGAAAGAAGATCTTGAAAAAATGGAAATGCTCCAATGCGCCTACTATAATTTTCACCCGGGAAGCCACGTGGGACAGGGCATTCAGAAGGGAATTGAACTGATTGCAGACTTGTTGAGCCGTCTTGTTCATCCGGGCATGAAATGTATGGTTCTGCTGGAAACCATGTCCGGAAAAGGAAGTGAAGTCGGATCTTCATTTGAAGAACTGGCCGAGATCATGGAAAAAAGTCGCTGTCCGGACAGTCTGGGAGTCTGTCTGGACACCTGTCACGTCTATTCCGCCGGATACGATATTGTCCGTGAGCCTGAAGCCGTCCTGGAGCAATTTGACCGGATTCTCGGACTCGATAAACTCAAAGCTATTCACCTGAATGATTCCATGACCCCATTCGGGAGCCGTAAAGACCGTCATGAATGTATCGGAAAAGGAACGATCGGAAAAGAAGCCCTTCTGCATTTTGTCAAACAGGATGCCGTAAAAAATCTTCCGCTGATTCTTGAAACCCCGAATGAACTTCCCGGATATGCAGAGGAAATCCGTTTCTTTCGATAGAACTGCTGATTTATACAGACCCTCCAGAAAAAGGCCGGGAAGTCGAATCCGGATATTTCACAAAAAGAAACACATCCATTGATTTTTTCCCGAAGCAAATTGACAAATGAATAATGACAGGGTATTGTATCAGATACATACAGGCAGCCCCTGTATTTTTTACTCGAGAGCGCATTTCTTGCGATCCGAAACAAAAAGGGGAAACACAAATTCATAGAAAGGATATCTTCCGCATGAGCAGGATTGTGTTCATCTTTTCAGGACAAGGAGCCCAGACCGTTGGAATGGGAAAGGATCTTTATGAAGCCAGCAAAGCGGCTAAGGCCGTTTATGATGAGGCAGATTCTGTACTTGGCTGGTCCGTTTCCGACGTCTGTTTCAACGGCCCCGCTGAAAAACTCACCTCCAGCATCAACTGCCAGCCGGCCATTTATACAACCAGCATGGCATGTCTTGCGGCATTTCAGGAAAAATTCCCCGGAATTGAACCCGTGGCTTCCGCAGGACTCAGTTTAGGAGAGTATGCGGCATTTGCATCTGCTGGATACTTCTCTTTTGCCGATGGACTGAAACTTGTCTCCAAACGCGGAGAGTTTATGGATGCCGCCTGCAGAGAAAATCCAGGGGTCATGGCTTGCATTCTCGGTGGAAATCCGGAAGATATTGCGGAAGCCTGTGCTGCGGCAGATATTGATGTAGCCAACTACAACTGTCCGGGACAGACCGTCATCAGCGGGGTGCGTGAAGGTGTTGAAAAGGCCTGCGCACTCATCAAGGAGAAAAAAGTCAAACGCATTGTTCCCCTGACCGTTGCTGGAGCTTTTCACAGCCGTCTGATGAAAAGTGCCGGAGAAAAATTCTCTTCTGTACTGGAGGCAACCCCTGTTCATCCGCTCCGTTTTCCGGTAGCGCAGAACGTTATCGGGAAAATAGTGGAAAATGAGTCAGACATCAAACCGAACCTGGTTCGTCAGGTTGCAGGAAGTGTCCGCTGGGAAGACTGCGTGCGGGACATTGCAGCAAAATTCGATCCGGAAATCTTTATTGAATTCGGACCGGGAACCGTACTGACCGGACTTGTCCGTAAAATTGATCCGAGCAGAAAACTTTTCAATGTCTCCTGTCTTGCGGATCTGGACAAGATCAGTTTCTGCTGATCCGGGAAAACTGTCAATACATATGAAATGCTTCCATTAATTTTATTCAGATTTAGATGAGGAAAGGCTGAAAAATGGGAAAAACCCTTGAAGGAAAAGTTGCACTTGTAACCGGCGGAGCCAGAGGTATCGGCAAAGCAATCTGTGAACGTCTTGCATCCGAGGGCGCGGCTGTGGCCATGGTGGACATTCTGCTGGATGTGGCTCAGGCAACTGCAGAAGAATTCAAAAACAAAGGCTATCAGGCACTTGCAGTAGCCGGAAACGTTGCAAAACTGGAAGATGCAGAAGCAGCAGTCAAAGCCGTGGTAGACCACTTCGGCAAAGTGGATATTCTGGTAAACTGTGCTGGAATTACCCGCGACAATCTGCTCATGCGCATGAGCGAAGCAGATTTCGACGCAGTTATTGCCGTAAATCTGAAAGGTACTTTCAACTTTATCAAGGCTGTAACAAAGCCTATGATGAAAGCCCGTTATGGAAAAATTGTCAACATTTCCAGCGTGGTTGGCAGAGCCGGAAACGCCGGACAGACCAACTATTCAGCCTCTAAAGCAGGGGTCATCGGCATTACGAAATCGGTTGCCAAAGAACTGGGCAGCAGAAATATTATGGTCAACGCAGTGGCACCCGGCTACATTGTAACAGATATGACCAACAAACTCCCGGAAGAAGCCCGCAAAGCCTTTCTGGATTTCATTCCGCTGAAAAGAGGTGGAAAGCCCGAAGATGTGGCCAATGTGGTCTACTTCCTCTGTTCTCCCGACAGCGATTATGTAACCGGACAGGTCATCAATGTCTGCGGCGGATTCCTGATGTAATCCGCAAAAATCTTTGAAATACAAGCCTGAAAACTTGAAATTTGCAGAAAGTATGGCATATTATGTCTGAAAATGCTGTACACGAAAGCAAACGAACAAGAAGATTAGAATAACCAACAGAAAGGTTTCGCAATGTCTACTATTGCAGAAAAAGTTAAAAAAATCGTTGTTGATCAGCTGTCCGTCCCCGAAGATCAGGTTACCGAAGATGCCCGTTTTGTGGAAGATCTGAATGCTGACTCTCTGGATCAGGTCGAACTGATCATGGCTTTCGAAGAAGAGTTCGGTTCTGATATTCCGGACGAAGAAGCTGAAAAGCTCAAAACCGTCGGCGATGCAATCAAATACATTGAAAGCATGCAGAAGGGCGAATAATCCCTGCCTTTTCGTCAAGTGGGTCATTCGCGCGAATGACCCACTTTTTTTATAGATTTCTCAGGATTGGAGTATAAAAGCATGTACGGAAGACGTGTGGTCATTACTGGCATAGGAGCCGTTTCCTGCGTTGGCAACGATGTAAACACCATGTGGGATTCCCTTGTCAACGGAAGATGTGGAATCGACCGCGTAACCGGATTCGATCCGGAAGGATTGAAAACCCAGATCGGCGGCGAAGTAAAAAACCTGGATGTTTCCCGTCTCGGTTCTGAAAAAGATCTGCGAAAACAGGATCTGTTCTGTGTCTACGCAACCGCGGCCTACCTTGAAGCCGTTCAGGATGCCGGACTCCCCGAAGATTTCCGTTCTGAAGGATCCCCTGTAGATCCTGTAATGGCCGGTGTCTGCATCGGCAGTGGTGTGGGAGGCATCCGCACTTTGGAACAGCAGAGCCGCATCATGGTAGAAAAAGGCCCCTCCCGCATTTCTCCCTTCCTGATCCCCATGATGATTTCCGATATGGCATCCGGCACAATATCCATCCGCAGCGGGGCACAGGGCCCCAATTTTGCAGTTGTTTCAGCCTGTGCCAGCGGATGTCATGCCATTGGTGAATCGTATCACAGCGTTGCCCGTGGCGATGCGGACATTATGATTACTGGCGGAGCAGAATCCTGCATCAGTCCTCTGTGCTTTGCTGGCTTCTGTGCCATGAAAGCACTGAGCCGTAGAAATGACGATCCCAAAACCGCCAGCCGTCCGTTTGACCGGGATCGGGATGGATTCGTCATGGCAGAAGGCGCAGGTATCCTGATTCTTGAAGAATATGAACATGCCAGAAAGCGTGGCGCAAAAATCTATGCTGAAATAATCGGATATGCCGCTACAGGAGATGCCTATCACATCACAAGCCCTGCTCCGGAAGGTGCAGGAGGAGCCAGAGCGTTCCGCAATGCCCTGCGTTATGCAGGTATTGCTCCCGAACAGGTGGACTACGTAAATGCTCATGGCACCAGTACCCATTTGAACGACCTGTATGAAACCCAGGCACTGAAGAGTGTGTTTGGCGATCATGCACGCAAAATGGCAATCAGCAGTACAAAAGGCACAATGGGACACTCCCTGGGTGCTGCAGGCGGACTCGAAACGATTGTCTGCTGTAAAACCATCCAGACTGGAATTATTCCCCCGACCATCAACTACACAACTCCAGACCCGGAATGTGATCTGGACTATACCCCCAATGAAGCACGGGAGCGTAAAGTTGACATTGCAGTCAATACCAATCTGGGCTTCGGCGGCCATAACGGTGTTGTTATTCTGCGCCGCTGTGAGTAAAACAAAAACAGAAAAACAAGACACCGGCTGGATTCCTGGATGAATGCCGGTGTTTTTATCCTTTTATGCAGGGAATTCTTCCTGAGCCCCTGCATGGTAAGTTAAAACAGATTTTGAACGCAACTGAATTCTTTTCAGAACTCAGAAAAACGGAGAATCTTATGAAGGCGTCCCATGGAATTCATTCATGCTTCTTCATTTTAGCACTTGCTGTTCTGCTTCTGAACGGAGCCTGTCAGACCTCTCAGGATGTGCCGGTGCCCGATGACGAACAGGCCAGAGAATGGACGCCTTTCATCAAGAACTCCTATCCAGACTGGCAGCCTCCACTAGAAATGCCTGCAGGGAATCCGGACTACTGTATAGAAGCCTTTGACAACGGACATAGAAAAAGCAGTTTTGAACCGCCTCAGGGAACCGGTCTGAAATTCAGGCTGAAACCCTTGACATCTGAAGAACTCTCCTGGGAAAACCTCGAGCAGGATGGACTCCAGGAAACGGATGTTGCTTATGAAGAAGAAGGCGTAACCTCAGAAAATCAATTCGTTCAGAAAGAATCTTATCCAGCTCAGGATTCAGCAAAGCCGCCCGCAGAGTAGCATATAGCGAAAAATGCTCCGGAACAATTTTTGCTGTTCATTCAGGTCCTTGAAGCTTATCCAGATACCCATGCCGTCTGTCTTCTTAACGGGCAGGAACTCCTGTATGAAAAAGATCTACCCTCCAGGCTTAAAGCCTTTGTCGAATTCTGCAAAAACAGCGGACAAGACAGTACCGTTTATATTCAGGCAGGCCGACAGGGATTCCGTGAAAAAACTGTTCAAAAAATATTTCGTCTCTGCATGGCAAGCGGAATTCGTTATTGTGTTGTTATTGAGTTCCCGGATGTACTGCTTCTTAAAAGACTTTGGGCGGGAAGCCCTGCAGCTTTCCACCTTGCAGAGGATCAGCAGAATGCATCCGATGTTCCAGCCCTTTCTCCATTGTTCCGCCCAGATGAAGAAATTTGCTCTTACTTCTTCCACTTTGAAAAAAAACAGGATGCCCCGGTGGCGCATTTCAGCGGCATGTGGGCTCTTTCCATTTTCTGAGGAACAGTGAAATGATGAACAGAAAGCCGGCATTTTCTTTGGAATCCGATGACAAGGAGCCTCCGCAACCGGAAAAGCGGATTTCCAATACAGAAAAAATTTTCTTTGAAAATGGAACTGCGATACATTTCATGTTTGCCGGAAATATTCCAGGGAACTTGAAATATGCATCAGAACGCCTTGGCGTGCACCTGATCTCCCGGGACGGCTGGATTCAGATAAGTGCGGATCATCCGGAAAAGACCGCCACAGCCAGGAAATTTTTGTCAGAACTTTCTGCGGCCAGCAAGCGCGCAGGCAATATTCCGCTTGGGCCTGTTGATTTTGAACAAATTCTGACCGCCTGCTGCAAGCATCAGGAAGAGCTTCTGATGCAATGCTATACGGAACGGATCAAAGTCAGTTCCAGGAAAAAGGAAATTATTCCACGAACCCCCAATCAGCTCCTGTATATCCGCCAGATCCGCAGCCATGACATCACCTTCGGACTGGGACCCGCCGGCACGGGAAAAACATTCCTGGCCATGGCCATGGCAGTATCCGCTCTGCTGTCCGGCCAGTGCGAAAGAATTATTTTAACACGCCCTGCAGTAGAAGCTGGAGAAAGTCTCGGATTCCTGCCTGGAACTCTTCAGGACAAAGTGAATCCTTACCTTCGTCCGCTTTATGATGCGCTATACGACATGCTGGATTCCGGAGAAGCACAGCCTCTTATGGAAAGAGGCATTATTGAAGTGGCCCCTCTGGCATTTATGCGGGGACGTACGTTAAACCATGCCTTTGTCATCCTGGATGAAGCTCAGAATGCAACTCATGAACAGATGCTCATGTTTTTAACACGTCTCGGATTCGGCTCCAAATGCGTTGTCTGCGGGGATCCCACGCAGACAGACCTGGGAATCCGAAAAAAATCCGGACTTCTTCAGGCAGCAGCCAGACTTGAACCCATGGAGGAAATTGCAGTATGCCGTTTTCGGACAGAGGATGTTGTTCGGCACACTCTAGTGGAAAAGATTATCCGGGCTTATGAAAATCCTCAGCCGGATTATAATAGAAGGACTCAAAAGTCCAGCGCATTTCAGGACGACGCTACAGAAGGAAATGAACTATGACAGAACCCCAGGAAGAGATTGCCTCTTTAAAAAATTCCAGGAAAAAAGTAATTCGTGATACCATTGCTCACTCCAAAATTATCACGACCGTACTTTTATGCATGGTCATTGTTGCCAGCATTCTGGTGCTCACCATTCCGCAGGATCACAATTTCGGCGGACTCAACAATCCGATGGTAGGTCAGGATGCTCCTAAAACAATCTATGCTTCCATTGAATTCAAAGTACCGGATAACCAGAAAATTGCCGCCATGCGCAAGCAAGTGCTGGATGAACTGCCGCTATACTATTTCCGGGATGAAAATGACAATGAGCTTCTGAAACAGAAGTTCTATTTTTTTGTCACAGAAATTCAGCGGCGCTATGGGATTGAGAAACTTTTGCGGGAAGGCACGTCCTATGAAGCGCCATCCGAATATTCCGCCTGGAAGCAGAAACTCGTGGAAAAAATCAAAACGCTCTCTCCCCGTCAGACGGCCTATCTATATCAGAAGTTTCTTGCATCCAATGAAAACTTGACCAGTTATCTTCAGTATGTCTATACGATTCTGGATTCCGGAATCATGCCCAAGGCAATCCGGGATGAAATCCGGAGCGGTCGCCAGATTTCCGTTGTTTTTGACTCCATTAATGAAATGGAACCCAAAAATGTTTCCGAAATTCAAACACCAGAGACATTGTCTGAAATGCTTTCTGCTGAAACGGTCCAATATTATGCTCAGAATGATGACAAGTCCGATTTCCGGAAAAATCTGCAGGATATTTTCAGCTTCATTTTTGACGGCGGCAATGTCAAGGATACACCGGAATCCAATCTCTACAACCGTCAGAAGCAGCAGCAGGCGCTGGAACTTTTTCAGGCATCTCTGAAAAAGGACCCTGTTGAAAAGACAATCCATCCGGGAGACATCATTTTTAAGAAAAATGCAACACTTTCCAAGGATGATATCGAAACATTCATTGCATACCGGAAGGCTTTGAACAATCAGGATGTTCAGTCTGTCTCCTGGCAGAAGCTCCTGGAAAAAATTTCCATCTGCCTGATTATGCTTGCATTCATCTGCATCTATGTATCTCATGTGCATCCTGAACTGGTTCGCAATAACAAATCCGTCTGGCTTCTTGGACTCATTGCGGTGCTGGCCCTGCTGGCGGACCGTTTTTAGGCCGCAGGATTTCAAGTTCTCAGCGAAATGGACAATGTTCCACCTAAAATGATGTTTCTAATGCTTCCGCTGGGGTTTTCCGCGGTTGTTATTTCTGTGATTTACGGACTCAGGGCGGCTATTTTTGTAGGACTTTTTGTCAGCGGAATTGCTGCTGTTGCCCTGGGAAATTCTTTTTCTGCGCTTCTTACCGGACTTCTGGTCAGCGGAATTGCAGGCTTCGCTGTACGTTATTCTGCTGATTATAAAAAATTCTTTGCATATACTTTTCTATCCTGCTGGCTTGTAACCACTGTTTCAGGAATCGTATTCCTGGGGGCAGATCTGATGGAAGAAGGAATTTTCTCCAATGCCAGACTGCTGATCCTTCTTCCGATTCTGGGGGCCATCTGTACGGCTGTGTGCGCGCTGGCTGTCCTGACGATTTTTGAGCTTTTCCCGGGCGTCACCACCAACATGACTTTTCTCACATATACCGACCGGAACCATCCCCTCCTGAAGAGACTGCAAATGGAAGCACCAGGCACCTATCATCATTGCGAAAGAGTCGCCTCCATTGCAGAAAAGGCAGCGACCTCCATTGGATGCAATCCATGGAAAGTGCAGGCATGCGCCTTGTTCCACGATATTGGAAAACTTTCTGCGCCTGCAATGTTTACAGAAAATGCCGGAGGAATTAACACTCATGAAAAACTCACACCGGAAGAAAGTGCTGCCGTTATTCGCAGGCATGTAACCTACGGTCTGGAACTGGCACGAAAATATAAGCTGAAAAGATCCCTTCGGGAAGCCATAGCCTGCCATCATGGTACCTCTTTTATTTCTTTTTTCTATCAAATGGAACAGAAACAGCATCCAGGAGAAAAAATTCCGGAAGAGAAATTCCGTTATGACGGTCCCCTTCCTAAAGACAAGGAAAACACCATTCTCATGCTGGCAGACTGTTGTGAGGCGGCACTGCGCAGTTGTACCTCCCCCACTCCGGATGAAATTTATCAGAAGGTAAATGAAATTTTTCAATCCAAATACTTACACCGGCAGCTGGATGATTCCGCACTGACACTTCGTGAATTGAATCTTGTCAAAGAATCCTTTGTCAATTCGCTCCTTACCATGAATCATTCCAGAATTGCCTACCCCAAAACCTAAGAGAAAGCAGGACTGTCAATCAGATGAACGTTGTAATTCAATGGAAAACCGAAAAAAGATTTCCCCGTCCCGGAAGATCCCTCCTGAAAAAACTGCTCCAGAGAACCGCAGAGCTGGCTGGAGCCGGAATCCGTGAAAATGAGACGCTTTCCATAACTTTTCTTTCCTCTGAAAAAATGAAGGAAGTCAATGGTATTTTTCTTTCACACCAGGGCGACACCGATGTCATCTGCTTTGATTACCGTCAGGCAGAAGAAAAATTGCCGGATATGTTGCCGGAAGGAGAAGACCGCCAGTTCCAAACAAGTCAATATGCGACAGAGGAAAACATTCCGGAAACAAATTCTGTCTTGGAAAATGAGGACAAAAATCATTGCGATGAGGATTTCACTGCCGTCGACATTCTGGTTTGTCCCGCTGTAGCCGAACGGGAAGCGGCAAAACGCGGCCTCCCATATTCCAGGGAACTGATCCTTTATGCCGCACACGGGCTGCTCCATGCGGCCGGATATGACGACCTGAAACCTGAACTGAAACGAAAAATGAGAGCGGCTGAACGAAGGGTCCTTTCCGTTCTGGAAAAGGAATTTCATTTCCAGAGCATCATACGGCCCCCTGCAGATTCTGCCGTCGTGCTGAAGGAGAAACGTTCACAGAAATGAATACAACAATGGAACTGCTGGGTGCGGCTTTTATACTGCTCTTATGGTTGACCTGCGTCTTTGAGGCGTTTGATGGTTTGTCAGGCGGAAGAATCCGTAAAATTGAATCTAAAAACAAAAAGCTTTCAGAGAAACTGGAAAACTGGATGGAACAGGGTCCGGTCCTCAGAGCTGTATTAAAACTGATTCTCTTCGTACTTGCGGCACTTACGGGGTGCCTGGCATACGCATCTCTGCGCGACATGGCGCCGGATTTTCCGGCAGAGTGGGCTTTGGCGGTCATTGCAGGAGCTGTTGTAATCGCCAGTGGACTGTCAGAACTTCTAGCTCGGTTCATTCTGTTTCGCTGCGACATTGCAGTCCTCCGCACAGCCATTCCCCTGCTTTCGCTTCTCTCCTGCACCCTCTTTCTGCCATTCACCTGGCTGGTCAAGCGCGTAACAAAAGCCGCCGACGACTGGCATAAAAAAGACGACGATGAAGAGAAAGTCAGTGTGGAAGATGAAATTCTTTCTTATGTTGAAAGCTATAATGACGACAGTGAAAGCGATCTGGAAGAGGGTGAAAAACAAATGATCCGCGGCATTCTGGATCTCAGCGATAAGTCCGTGCATGAGATTATGACGCCCCGTGTAGACCTGGATGCCCTTCCCGAAACCGCTACAGTGGATGAAGCCAGAAAACTGTTCATCTCCTCAGGACACAGTCGAATTCCCGTTTTTGGAAAAAGCATTGATGAAATCAAAGGCATTATCTATGCCAAAGACTTTCTGGATGAGCATACGCTTGAAGGCAGGACTCTTCTTCAGTTGTCCCATGAACCCATTTTCATTCCGGAAACCAAGGAAGTCGGCGAACTGCTTGAAGAAATCAAGCATTCTCATAATCACTTTGCAGTCATTATCGATGAGTACGGCGGAACCTCCGGAGTTGTCACCTTTGAGGATATTATTGAGGAAATTGTGGGAGACGTCCAGGATGAATATGATTCCGACGAAGACAATGAGGTCAAGCCTCAGCTGATGCCGGATGGCTCTATCGTTCTGGAGGCAAGAACCCTGATCTCCGAGATCATGGACATCACCGATACAGAAATCCCTGACAATGACACTGCAGACACCATCGGCGGCTATATCTGTTCCCAGCTTGGCCGAATTCCTTCCGTCGGGGAAACCTACACCATCCCTGGCCAGCTGAATGCAACGATTCTAGAAGCCGATGAGCGAAAAATTGACAAGATCAAAATTGAACTCATTGATGACAGCGGAGATGATACAAAATGAACGACTCTGCTTCCCCTGAAAAAAATCCGGAACAATCTTCCAGCACTTCTCATTCGGATTCCCCCCGGAAAATTTCGGACCCGTCCTTGCTGTCAAAAACAGCAGAGTTCAAACGGCTCCAGGCACCGCAGATTCTACCCGGGAAAACCAGTCTTATCAAGGAACTGGCCTTTGGAAGGCGGTCCTTCAGAAAGCTTCTTCGCATTATAAAAGGCGGCATTCTCACAGGCGTTTTTGTGGTAGTTCCCATCTTTATCTCGCTGTGGATTGCCTGGTTCATTTACTCAAAACTGACCCAATGGAGTGTTCTGTATTTTCAGAATACTCAGTTGTTCTCATCCTGGTGCAGTCCAGCTGTAGCGCATCAGATTATACGATTCTGTTCTTTGATCGGACTGCTCATTCTGCTGTTTCTGATTGGCATTCTCACTAAAATTACTTTGGGGAACCGTTTGATTCAAATGGCACAGAAAATACTCCTGCGCTTACCCATTGTCAACTTTATTTATTCAACATGCAAGCAGATCGGAGATGCCATCTGGTCCTCCAAAAGCAGCGGAATGTTTCATCAGGTTGTACTGGTTGAATATCCGCGCAAAGGATGCTGGGGACTGGGTTTCATGACTAATGACAATCATGATTCCTATGAGGTGACTGAAAAACTTCCGCAGGATATTGTCAGTGTTTTTCTGCCGACGACCCCGAATCCTACCAGCGGCTTTTTATTCTTTGTCCCCAGAAGTGAATGTATTTTCCTGGACATGTCTGTTTCGGACGCCATGCGTCTGATTGTCAGCTGCGGGGCTGTTACAAAACAGGAAAACTTGCGGGACTCTTCCGGCAAATCGAAAAAAGACGAATCTTCTGAACAACATCCAAAGGAAAACCCAGTATCATGACCTGCGCTTCCGGCAACAAGGATGACTTCTTCCGTCTGACAGGAAGCCGCCAGCACACTGGAGGCGGTAATAACCCGCAGGATCCTTATGCCGTATGGACTGTTTCGGAAGTGAATGCACTCCTGCGTGAAATTTTGGAAAACACCTTCATGCCGCTGTGGGTTTCCGGAGAAATCGGGAATCTCACTGTGCATCGGTCGGGACATGTGTACCTGACGCTCAAAGATGCCGATTCACAAATCCGTGCCGTCTTTTTTGGAGGTGCTGTACAATTCCGGCAGCTCAACCTGCGGGAAGGTGATCGCATTGAAGCATTCGGACGTCTTTCCGTCTATGCTGCACGCGGAGAATATCAGCTGAATATTCGTACACTCCGTCTCTGCGGCCTGGGTGAACTCCAGCAGAAATTTGAACTTCTAAAGCAAAAACTTGCTGCAAAAGGCTATTTTGATGAATCCCGTAAACATCCTGTTCCGCGTCTGCCAAAACGCATTGGCATCATCAGTTCCACATCCGGCGCAGCATTGAAGGATTTCCTGAAAATTGCCCTGACAAGATTTCCAAATCTTCAGATACAAATATGTCCGGCCCCGGTTCAAGGGAAAGGTGCTGAGCTGAAACTGGCACGAGCTATACGTTTCTTCAACCGCATCCGCTCCGTAGATGTTATTGTCCTTACACGTGGAGGAGGTTCTTTGGAAGATCTCTGGCCTTTCAATGAAGAAGTTCTTGCAGATGCCATCTTTGAGAGCCGCATTCCTGTAGTCAGTGCTGTAGGCCACGAAATTGACTTTACAATTGCCGATTTTACAGCGGACATGCGAGCACCTACGCCATCTGGAGCAGCGGAATTGCTCATTCCCGAGAAAGCCGTGCTTCTTCAGCAGCTTGACTCCCTGAATCGCAGAGCTGAAACAGCGCTGAATTATTCCATGCTTCAAGCCAGACATAAGCTGGACCGTCTGCTTTCCTCCCGCATTTTCCACGATTCCGCATCCTTCATCCTGGAAAAAATGCAAACAGTAGACCTGTTCATGAGAGATGCGGAAAATGCCCTGCACAATGCAATGATGAATGCAGAACATCGACTGACTCAAGGAGAAAATGCCCTGAAAGCCTATGATCCTGCACTTGTTCTGAAACGCGGTTACGCCATAGTCCTGGATTCCCGGACTGGGAAACCTCGTACATCGGTTCAGGAAATCCATTGCGGAGATGCATTGACGCTGCATCTTGCCGATGGGGAAATATCTGCGACAGCAGGTAAATAAAGGCTCATTCCCTCTCTTTCTGGATTGATCTGCTGGACTGTTGCGAAAAGTGTGGACAGGGGTACTGGATCATTCCCTCTCTTTCTGGATTGATCTGTCCGCAGTCTGCCGCCACACGTCTTCTGAAGGAAACGACATTTAGGTTGCAGGCCTGTTCCGGATTATTGGCGTCTCTACTGATGAGAATTCCAATGGGAACTACATATTCTAGGTTATATACAGTCTGTGGAAATTGTTTTTTTCCCTTTCAGAAAAAGAGGCGTTGAACCTTTTTCAGAAAAAGACAGAATACAGCCTCCTTCTTTCTGCAAAGATTTTTATAAAACTGTAAACAGGCAACCGGACTCCCCAACATCTGGCAGCCTTTTTCTGCAAGGATTCTTATAAAGGCAGAAAACTCAGTTGGACTTCCCCATCATTCCGGCTTTCTTCTTCAGAAGAATTGTCAACATTTCAGCTTTTGCAGCATCGTCTTCCGGCTTCAGAGCATCTCGTTCGTGGGCCAGTTTGCGCCAGTAATCCAGAAATTCTCCGGACTGCGGCATCTCAGCACGGTATTCAGGGAAAAGGTTGAACAAAAAAATCAATGTCTCATAAATAACCTGAGCTTCTTCCTCTGTAAACACTTTCAAATAATCATCCACGATATCCGTCAATTCCGGAGACTCCCAGTGTGCTGAAAGGGCCCAGGACAAAGGCATCATGCAGCGCATAAGCATATCCATTTCCGGAAGCCGCAGAGAAGGCTTTCCTGCCGGAGGATCCAGCTGAGGATTGCAGAATACGCTGGAACGATCCTGTTTGACAATCCTGTCATAAATCTGATCCAGAATCGCAAAAAAGATTTCACACAGTTCAGCTTTTCGGTCCACGGGGAAATAGCGGACATTATCTGAAATGGCATCCCTAATCTGCTGTTCTGTAAAATAAATGGGATCTGCATTGACACGTTTAAATACATGATCCAGCTTTTCCTGGATCCGGTCTATATCCTTGAGGCACTGCGTAAAATCCTGCTGCATTCTTTTGCTCCGTTTCTTGAACCAATAGATTGTTGCTACAATATAGCTTTTTTTCATCATCTCTCAAGGGGCAGCAGTCTATTTCATTCCAGGTAAAAAAATATACTTTTTTCCATTTTCAATTTGACAATTTATATTCAGATGGTATTTTAAAAGTAACAGCGATATTTCCGTCTTTGTACAGGTTTGTTATCGAAAAAAAATGCACCCATAGCTCAATTGGATAGAGCGTCTGACTACGGATCAGAAGGTTGGGGGTTCAAATCCCTCTGGGTGCACCACTTGTATTTTGAAAAAAACTGCATAAAGAAAGACAGGAATATTTCCTTGGAAAGGGTTTTCTTCGGCACCCATAGCTCAATTGGATAGAGCGTCTGACTACGGATCAGAAGGTTGGGGGTTCAAATCCCTCTGGGTGCACCACTTGTATTTCTTCAAAGTGCCTGTATAATAAACAGAGGGGGGGACAATGAAAGTGACTTCAAGTCTGCTTCAAAAAACAGTCCTTCCAGAGCCTTTAAACAGACAACTTTTCAATCAAAAAATTGGTCCATTTTAACCATAATGGATTAAAAAACTCAAACAAGAAGAAAGAAAGGGTTTCATAAATGAAAAAAATGGTTCTTGCTTTCGGCGGCATGTTCCTCGCAGCATTCCTGATGACCGGCTGTGCTGGTGTAACTTCCTATCAGGGTGCTCCTGGTCCGGTTTTCCTGGGATCTAATCTTTACACAAATGTTTCCGGCAACACCATGGTCCAGCCCATCACCTCCGATTTCACAGTTGTAAAACACAATGTTACAGCTTCTGCCAAGATGATGAGCATTTTCACATGCATCAACATGGGTGATATTTCCTATGCTACTTTGAAGAAAGAAGCTCTTGCATCTGCTCCTGGCGCAGATGACCTGGTTGATGTCCGCATGGATTACACCATGAACAACATCCTCGGTATCAATGAAATTACTGTCAATCTGACTGGTACTGCTGTCAAATTTGAATAATTTGTCCTCAGAGTTTCGCATAAAAAATTCAAGCCGTTCCTTTTGAAAGAGGAACGGCTTTTTCTGTCTTAAAATTCCCCATTTTATTAAAGAGTCTCTTTTTCTATTCTCTTTTCGAATCCACATCTAAAACTTCAATTGTTATAAAAATGTCCAATCCTTCAATCCATGGGCTTTTATTCGCAAAATCAACAACTTCCGTTTAACGCATAAAAAAAGCATTCCTCCCCATCTAGGTACCAGAATATCAATCCCACAGGTTCAATAATACGCCTACACAGATAAACTGCTGAATGGTTTCCTCGGATTAGTTATAGGTTGACACCCCGAAAAAGAATCAAAAGATACAAAACACAATATACACCATTAAGAGCAACAGGCTTTTAATACATCGCTGTTCCTCTGGTATCCACCACAGAACTTCTGCAAAGATACTTATAATGTCATCCAATAAGAATTGCTCAATCCTGTTGGGCTATTCTATTCTTCTATCCATTATTTTCCATGCTTGGATAATAACTCCATGCAAACAATTCAAAAAATACTCATTCCTGTCTCTGTTGAGGGTTATAGTAATTCCTGCATAAGTAAAAGCCATGCCTCTCAAAAATATCTCTAAAACATAAAGAGAAGAACACATACGTTATTCAAATTTTCTGT
>CASERY010000017.1 GCA_949290385.1 uncultured bacterium
AGCAGTGGTGCCGGCTCTTCTGGCGCTTAACACAGCAGCTCCCGGTTTATGAGCGAAATATCTGGAACCGGAATAGAATGCACGGTCCAGAACTGTTAAAAGTCTGCCGCTTGGATGAGCGTAGTAGACCGGAGATCCAAATACAAAGCCATCGGCGGTTTTGGCCTTTTCTACCAGGTCATTGGCAATGTCGTGGAATACACATTCGCCGGTCTCCCCGCATTTTCCACAGGCAAGACAGTCTGGCAGAGGTTTGTTCCCAATAAAAATAATCTCAGTTTCAATTCCTTCTTCTTTCAGAGAGCGGGCCACTTCGTTCAGAGCAGTGTAAGTGCAGCCTTTTTCCCTGGAACTTCCATTGACTAATAATACTTTCATAAAAGACATTCTCCTTTCAGTTTCCTATGAATGATATGATTTCATTATATCAGAAATGAGTCAAATAAGGATCCCAGGACGGAAAAAAGAACTCTCCGCTGCCGGGAGAGTTCCTTTTTCCGATTTAGAAGGAGCAGATTTCTGTTTCGTTTTGTACGGCGGAACGTTCTGTGGTAAAGGTAAGATCCGGGAACTGATTGGAATTGGTAACAATCAGGATACAGTCTGCTGAATTAGATCATGGCGTATTTATTTGAAGAAATTCCTTTTGAAGAGAATCAGAGAAAACAAAATTCTGCAGCGGATGAAGTGAAATTTTATCTGGATGTTAATTATGCGGAAAAATTAGTCCTGAAAGATGTGGCAAAAGAATTCGGCGTTCATCCGAATTATATGACGAGGATTTTCCATGAGAAGTTTGGGATATCTCCGAAAAAATATCTGATGGATCTGAAGCTGAAGAAAGCCTGCTATCTTCTTACAACGACTTCATTGTCTATCGGGGTGATTGCAGGATCGCTTGGATTCGATGACCAGCTGGCCTTTTCCAGAATCTTTCGGAAGGAATTTGGGGAGGCGCCGTCAAAGTACCGGAAAAAAGAATAAAAAGAAGGACCAGATCCTTCTGAGAGAAGAAGGAATCTGGCCGTTATATTTTTTCAATGATCTGCTTCGGACAGATCTGGGCGCATTTTCCGCAGCGCAGACAGCGATTCTGATCGATTTCCACCGGCTTTTGTGAAATGTCAATGCATTTCTGCGGACAGACGGAATAGCACAGTTTGCAGCCGATGCAGTCAGCTCCAACATAATAGCCGGAGCGCCTTACGATTCCGCTGCCAACGGCGAAGGAGTCTCTGACTACATGGGAAGGGAGGCTGATGTCAAAATATTCGCCGCTGCCTTCATACAGGAGGAAGACTTCCAGAGGACTGCGGGTGCCTTCCGGATAGATTTCTTTCATATAGGGGTTTTTTTCAAAAATTTCATTGAGTTTTCCGGTTCCGATGTTCCGGATCCGGCCCCGCAGAGAAATGGATTTCCTGTCTTTTACGGCAGTCAGGGCAAGATATTTCTGCTCCATCAGCTGTTTGTAAAAATTTTTCCCTTTTGCGGTGAGGAAATAGACGCCCTTGTCATCCCAAAGCATCATATCAATGGTACGGGTCTCCGGGTGTCCATCGCCTCCGATGGTGGAGACAACGGCGGAGTGGAGATCCTCTACCAGAATTTTCATATAGTCCTGTGCTGTCATAGCAGTTTCACCTTCTTATTACCTTAAAATTCATATGGAGGGTTTCCAGAGAAATCAGCGATCACGCCGTGTGGATTTTCCAGATAGAAGACCTCGAAGACCGGGTTGTCTGCAGTTTCATACTGACCTTTCACGATCGGATTTTCCATGCAGCCTTCTTTTACTTCCATGTTGTTTTCAAATACAGCTTTTCCGTGGAGACGGATCCATGCGTATTCCGGAGAAGAAACAGATACTTCAATCTCAGGATTTGCCTGCATGTCTTTGTAAACATCTTTCTGATTATTGGTGCAGAACCATAACTTTCCATCTTTTTCAAAACAGAACATGAAAGGACGGCATTTTGCCTTTCCGTCACGTCCTACGGTTGCAAGATACTGTACCGGGTTTGCATGTAAAAATTCTACGACTTTTTCCATGATAAAATCTCCTTTGCATTTTATGTAATCATCATTGTTACAACTGCAATTATAACCGAGGTTGGTTGTAATGCCAATGGTTATAATGAAAGATAAAAAAATTTATCATTCAGGAAATATTATGATGGAAAAGTAAAAAAACGCCTAAGGCATGAAAATGCCTGAAGCGCTTTTAAGAAATGCTCTGA
>CASERY010000018.1 GCA_949290385.1 uncultured bacterium
CCGTTACAGCCGCATGCTTTCGCCTTCTGGATAAAGGAATGTTCCGGCATGGAGGTCATAATGACAATCTTAATTTTTGGATTAGACTGTTTGATTTTTGCTGCGGCTCTCAGCCCGGATTCTTCATCGGCAGTGCAGACATCCATCAGGATCAAATTAACCCGTCCACGAAGACAGGCAATTTCTGCATTCGCCGCATTTTCTATGGAGGCGTACAGCACATATTTTTCCGATTTGGCAATATGGTTCTCGATGGCGTCCCGGGTAATCCTGGAATCTTCTACAACTAAAACCTGTATCATTTCCGTCCTCCTTTCTGGACTTCGTCAAAATCAAAGGGAATATCTACAAGCAGAGAAACACTGCCATCACAGAGCACTTTTAGAGATGCCCCTTCCTGCTCCAGCCGCTGTCTTAATGCGCTAAGACCATTGCCTTCCGTGATTCTTGAGACAGTAACGCTGCCGTTATTGGATATCTCAATATGATAACTTTTCTCGTCCTGCCCGATTTTTACCGTCAGTTCCGTAGCGTCCGCATGGCGTACTGCATTGGTGAGCGCCTCACGGATAGCGGTATACAAAAGCTGCAATGCTTTGCGGCTTTCCGGCTGTTTTCCAAGAAAGGTAACCTTACATCCGATCAGCTCTGCCACTTGCATCAGTTCGGACTGCAGAGAAGAATCGGGAACCGTCCACACCATAGGAATATTGGAAAAATCACGAATGGTGCTGTTCCAGCTTTCCCGCAGCGTGTCGGCATTCTCAGCCAGACTATCTTCTGTGATGGCCTTGATAGTAGCCAGCAGGCAGTGCCCCAGTTCATCATGGATGTGCATTTTTGCAGAAAGGATCTCTTTATTCAAATTGACTTCCACGATACTGTCCAGCAAGGCTTTCTGACGCTTTTGCATCTCGTGGAGCCGAATGGTGTTTTCGTACAGTTCTTCGCTGAGTCGGTAGAGTTCTGTAATTTCCGCTGCCTCGATCTGAACGGTATTGAGATCAAGAAATCTCAGTTCAAAACGCCAGATCGAGCTGTCGGAGAAGCGGAAGAACAACTGTTGGTGGATGCTTTCTTTGTCCGGATCTTTCGGTAACCAGGATTGGGTTAGCTTTTCCGCCTTGCCATTACTGGCAAAGTTTGCAAGTTCCTCCCATGTCACCTTTGCGTTCAGAATCGTGTGTCCGGTCAGCTCCAGCATCAACTTGTTCATCTTTTCATTTGCGAGAATAACCCGCCCGTCCAGTGCAGAAAAACAGATGCCGCCGGGATAAGAGTCAATTGCCTTTTTGATCATTTTAGCTGACGTATTCTTTTTCATGACTGCACCACCTCTCCTTCTTTCAAAAGTAGAAGCCGATAACCTGCCGGAATTTTTTCTACCTGAAGACGATATCCGTCTTCTAAAGAATGAGGGACAAACTCGTGATCTGTATCGGTAATCTCAAAACAGGCCACGCCGTCGATTTGGATTGCCACAGAGGTCAGATTAAAATTTGTCGCTTCCAGAATATCCTCCAGAGTTCTCATAATGAGAAGAATCAGCGCTGGTTCTAAATTCGATGTGGGGCAAAAATCCAAGCTTGTCCTGATTTCAAGATTCTTCATACATTTTGCCATATCCTGCAAGCTGATGGCTAAATCACCTATCGGGATCGTCTGCTGTTCCTGATAAGTGAGCTGCAAGTTGCAGAATCGTTTGATGTAGGTGCCGATGAGACAAATGCGGTTCCAGTCATCCGTCGAAAGGGATTCTTTCAACAGAATCTTTTCCATCAAAGCAATCTGCCCGTCCACCTCCGAGGATAGTCTGTCGTAAATATCGTTGCGAGCCTGAACGCTTGCCTCATCTGATTGAATGTGGATTTCCTGTGCCAGCAGATTTTGTTCTTCTTCCAACTGTGCATTCTGTCCCTGAAGTTCCCGTAAAGCATGGTTGATCTGCGAGAGATCTGTTTGCCATATCATATATCCGTTTGGAATTTGGTGCAGGTGCATGATAACATCTTCCATAACAGAAAAATGCTGATTCTGCTTCAGGGATTCCAGTATAACCGGCGTGAGATCCGCCGCGTTTTCCGATACTGCAATCCGCTCACCGGTCGGTGAAAGAATTTGCATCGCCACCGTAGACCGTCGGAACACTTCCTCGTACTGCGTGTTTACCGGGATCAGTCCGGTCAGAATATAAAGCTCCCAGCAAAGCACAAGAATAAAAATCAGCCCTGCTGAATATTCCACAAGCTCAAACCGAACCACGTAGGCCGTCGCAGCATAAGGAATACTGAACAGAAAGAGTAAAATCGGCTCATAAAAGGGAATCATCTTTCGATAAAGCGGATCGGACTTTGTTGTACCATTTCGCTGATAGATCACATATACCTGATGCCCAATCATCCACAATCCCCAAAGATAGATGA
>CASERY010000019.1 GCA_949290385.1 uncultured bacterium
TAATATTTTCATAATTTATACAGGAATAATATCCTTGTTTTTTTATCGATTATAAAACAAACAAAGTTTTTTCCCATTCAATCTCGCAGAAGGGAAAGCGGTTCTGTCTTCTTTTTTCTCCTGAAAATATTTCATGCCGGATATTACCATCTTCTTTTACCGTTAAAGTCTTCAGCTTGTCTTAGGGTTCTGTTTTTCCCGGAACCTCTCTTGTTCAAACATTCTGACTCCGGAAAATAAAAAAAGATGGACTATTTTCCAGCAATCATCCATTGAACACTCTGTAAAAATATTCAAAAATTCAAAAGGATGTGGATGAAACCCCGCTTCTGCAGGTTATATTATTGGTATCTTTTTCATTGCTGAGGTTTAATCCGCTGCGTCTTCTTCAAAACCCGGCATCTTCAAAAACACCGGGAGAATACGGAAACTTTCAACCAGATTATATGTTCTATGACAAACGAATCTCCTTTTCCGCCTTTCATTCGAAAAATAGGGATTGTTTCCCCAGCCGGCCTTCCTTCACAGGAAAAACTGCAGGAAGCCTGTCGCCTGTTAAAAAGCTGGAACATTGAGAGCGTCCTTGGTAAATCCGTTGTTCTTCAGGGAGAAGAAGAATACTTTGCGGCTGACAGGGAAGCCCGTGCAGAAGACCTGAATCAAATGATTGACGACCATTCTATTGATCTTGTCCTTTGCTCCAGAGGTGGCTATGGATCGGCCTCCATTCTGCCCCTAATCTGCTGGGACAAGCTCAGAGAACGCAATCTGCCCATTGCCGGATACAGCGACATTACAGCCATTCACATGGCAATGCTCCGCATGAGAGCTGGAATTCCTGTAACAAGTCCCATGGCTGCCGCACTTCCTGAATGGAGTATGGATGAATTTACGCTGGCATCAGCTCGCGGTGTCTTCAAACGGATTTTTCAGGGGAAAAAATCCGGGTCGGAGACTTCTTCTGTTTCCGGACAGACCTTTCAGCTTCAGGCAATTTCCCGACATATAATTCCGGTAGAAGCGCCGGTTATTCCCGGGAATCTGTCTCTTCTGGCCTCTCTCTGCGGAACCCCCTGGCTGCCAGACTTGCATGGAGCAATTCTGGTGGTGGAGGATGTGGGGGAACTTCCGCGCATCCTGGACAGACACTTTACACAGTTAAGTCTCTGTGGAATTTTGGATCAAATTCAGGCATTGGTCTTTGCGGATTTCACGAACTGCGGATCTGAAAAAGAGCTAAATAGAATTTTTCAGCGGTTTTCCAGAATTCATCCGAATCTTCCCATGTGGAAGGGACTTCCTTTTGGGCACAAGCTTCCCACTTGCTGCTTTCTTGACGGAGCATGGGGACGCATTTCATCCACCGGAATATTTACCTTCTGATTTTCAGGTAGAAACTTTGCATTTCTGAACATGGCTGCATGAGAATCTTGAAAGGATTCATTTTCTTCCTGCAGAAAATCTTCACAGAAACCTTCAATTCATTTTATGACGGCAATTCATCAAGAACGTTGTGTATGCCATAACTCCATTATTTACCGCTTTTCCCATCCATCCTATACTATAATATATTCTTCCTTTTTCCCCACGGCATCATCTGCCGGATACAGGAAAAATGGATCCGGGATAAGACTCTCTTACAGGAAAATCTGAATCCGACATCCATCATCCGGCCGGCTGTCAATTTCCATCAGACCGTCCATATTTTGAATAACCTTCCATGACAGAGAAAGTCCCAGCCCGGCACCTCCATTTTCCAAACGTGCCGTAATAAAAGGCTTTTTCCAAGCACTTAAGACTTCTTTTGACATGCCGCACCCGTTATCCAGCCATTCGATCTGAATTTGATAAGGAGCTCTGGCTTGAAAGAAGCGCACGGATATACGTTTTTCTTCCGTCTGCACAAGGCGGAATCTCTAATCTAAGGCCTCTGTTGAATTTGCAAACAAATTCAGAAAAACCAGAAGCAGCTTGTGACGGTTAAACTTTACAGACTCCAGATTCTGTGAAAATACAGTCTCCAAGACTATATCATGATTCTTAAGTCGATCTTCCGTCAAGGCGGCAGCCTCTTGAAAAATCTCCTTCAAAGTCAAAAATTCTGTTTTCTCTGTCGGATTTTCAGAAAAATTCCGAAATTCTTCCAGAATCTGTCGGATCTTTTCTACAGCTTCCTCTATATTTTTTCTACAATCTTTCTATTCCGGCAGCATATTGTCATGATAAACATTTTCAGAATTCTGTATTTTTTCGGGTTTTGCATCTCCTCTCCGGTTCGGCAAAAAATCTCTCGATTTTTTAAAAAGTCCACAGCCCTCCATTTTCTCCGATTCTACAGAGAAAAACTCCTAACTCTCTCTTGCAAACAGCAAATCGGCATTCCCTTGAATTACACATAGAGGCTGATTCAATTCATGGATCAGGAAGCGGATCAATCCAGCTGCCGTTATGCGAGTCAGGGCATTTAAACAGGCCTGATCCCGTTTTCTTCTGTTTTGCAGACATCTGAAGATCCGTCCCATTCCCCAGATAAAAAAGGCAAACCAGAATCCTGTCCAGAAGCTCAGGGCAAAAAAAAGCATTCCTTCCGCTGGTTCAGTCGGAAGAGTCTGTACAACAACAATTCCGGAACAGCTTAGGAAAAACCATAATGCCGTAAAAAAAACTTCGATTTTTATTTCCTACGGCCATTTCTTCCCCATAAAACACCCTTTCCCTTTTCTCCGTTCCTGCTCTTCTGGGGACTCCCCCCCTTGGAAAAAGATCCTGTTGATAAATACAGTAAACAGAGGAAAAGGTTCCCTTTTTTCAAAAAAAGGCCTGCAGGTTTTCCCTGCAGACCTGTATTTTTCAAAGAAGCTTCTTCCTGCAAGCATCCATTCTCATTTCCGCCGCTACCAATCAAAAAAAGCATTCCAACGATGCTTTCCCGCACCTTCCTTTATTCGCAAAACTCAAGAATATATTTTTTCAACGTTTCAAAAGCCTCTGCCTCCGACAGGATCTGGAACGGCTTTCCATACCGGAAAATCACCAGTTTTCCCCCTTCTCCACCGCCGGCGATTCCAAGCTCTGCATCCCGGGCTTCTCCAGGGCCATTAACGACACACCCCATGACAGCCAACTTCTTCATATGAATCTGTCTGCCTGAGGCTTTTAATTCATTGACAAATTTCTCCACCTGGTCCGCCAGAGAAAACATATCATATGCCGTTCTTCCGCAGGTGGGACACGAAACAATTTCCGGATAAGCCGGTCGCAATCCTACCGTTTCCAGAATAGCCCTTGCTGCATGGACCTCCTCCACAGGATCCGCAGTAAGACTGACTCTCATGGTATCACCGATGCCTTCCAGCAGAAGTGTGCCAATGCCTACCGCCGATTTCAGCGTTCCTCTCCGGACAGTCCCTGCCTCCGTTACCCCGATATGCAGCGGATAATCGCTTCTCTCCGAGAAAATACGGCATGCTTTTACAGTAACCGGCACCGAACTTGCCTTTAATGAAACTTTGATCAAGTCAAAATGACAGTTTTCCAAGATATGAATCTGCTCCATCACCGCATCCGTCAAAGCATCTGCCAAAGCATCATCATGGCTCATTCCCTTTGCCAGCTTCTGTTCCAGAAGGCCTTTTGGGAGACTCCCCGCATTAGCCCCTACACGAATGGGAATCCCTGCCTCTCCTGCCGCTTCCACAACGGCACGAACCCGGTCAGCAGAACCGATGTTTCCGGGGTTAATGCGGATGCCATGAACACCCGATTCAATGGAGCGCAAGGCTAGACGGTAATCAAAATGGATATCGGCAATCACAGGAATCGGAGACCCCTGCACAATATCTTTCATTGTCTCTGCTGCGGTCATATCCGGCACCGCCAGGCGCACGATTTCACATCCGGCGCCGGCGAGTCTTCGGATCTGCTCCAGAGACGCTGCCGCATTGCGTGTATCGGTATTGGTCATCGACTGGATGGGGACGGGAGCGCCTCCGCCCACGGGAACCCATCCGACTTTAATCTGCTTTGTCTGTCTTCGGGAAAACATCTTGATATAGCACTTCCACTGTCATGGATGAAGAATCATCGCCGGGAGAAACACTTCCTGCAGACTTCTTGAGTTCAGCTTCCTTGCTCCGCAAGGCTTTTTCCACCTGGATGATCCGTTCAACACTTTCTCCTGAAATATGATTGCCAGTTCCTCCGCTTCCCGACGACACCGGGATAAGCTTCTTGACATCATAAAAGCTCACAAAGATCATAAAGGCTATGAGGATGAACACAAAGGCGTATGTAATCGGTGTAAGGACTTTTTCCGACACCGGACGCCGGAAAACAATTTCCAGCACCGCCAGCAGAATATGCCCTCCATCCAGCACCGGCATAGGCAGGAGGTTGAAAAGCCCCAGACTGAAGGAAATCAGAATAACCAGATTGATTCCCATCATAAACCCGCCGCTGTATACAGACATAAACAGTCCTCGTCCAATACCGATAGGCCCGCTGAAATGCTTTGGTCCCAGCGTTGTATACCCGGAATCAAACCCCAGAGTTCTCCCGACGCCTGCAGAAACGCTTTTCAAGCTCTGCCAGGTAAGCTGCAGCACATTTGCAAACTGCTGGAACGGGTCAGGATAAATTCTAAAGCTAAATCCAAGACCCGTATACTGGGGAACAACTCGGACAGGGGTTATATTCACATGCATAAATTTGTCTCCGCGCTTTACCGTCAGGACCAGTGTTTTTCCTTCGGAGGCACGAACTTTTTCTGTAAACTGGCTGTTGGACTCCATGGGGACTCCGTCCAGAGCCAGAATTCTGTCGCCCGGAAACAGAATGTTTTCGCAGGGCATTCCCGGCAGAATATGCTCCACATAAAGCGGCCCTTTGGATGAATTGAATTCTACGCCAATCTGATACGGCATTTCTTCCGATTCAATATCTGGATACGGCTCCGGCTGGACTTTTACAGTAAGAGCTTCTCCGTTTCTGTCCAAAACCATTTCCAGCGGCTTTCCATGACTGTATGTACAAAGCAGGATCAGCTCATCTGCTCCGTAAATAGGCTTTCCGTTCACATGGGTAATCCGGTCTCCCTTCTGAATCCCTGCCTGTGCTGCCGGAGAGTTCTCTTCCGCATACACAATCACCGGGATCTCCGGAGTGAAAAAGGGATACGGGATCTCATCTCTCGGCGCCACATTCTTGTTGACTACGGGTTTATAAACCACATGCTTTACAGTTCCGTCTTCAGCAATCACTTCCAAATCCACATCGCCGATATTGAGCATAATATCCCGGGCGAACTCAGTCCATGTTCTGGAAAAATTTTTGCCGTTGAATTTCACGATGACATCATTTTTCCGAAGCCCGGCATTCCACTCCGGACTCCCCTCCTCCACACTCTGGACTTGAAATTCAGACATTCTTGGAGTTTCCTGGGGAATTCCGTACCACCAGATCAGGCAGCCAAGCGCAAGGCCGAACAGGATGTTGAAAAAAGGTCCGGCAAAAGCGGTTACAATTCTCTTCCAGGGTTCCGCCTTAGGCAGCGGGTTTCCATTTTCATCCACGGCATTTCCTGTAGAATCAATCTGGGGCAAATCTACGTATCCGCCTACCGGGATCCAGCCGATGCGATATTCCACACCGCCAATCTTCTTAGACCAGATTTTGCGGAATCCGATTGAAAAAGCCACCACATGGAGTCCGCAGAGCCTTCCCGCGAGGAAATGGCCGAGCTCATGAATAAAAATGCACAGTCCGAAAAAGATCAGCATAAACACAGCTGACCAGATTATATTCAGAATATCCAGCAGGGTATAAGTCATTGTCTTTCTCCATCTGAACGCTGAACCAGCGTTTTTTGTTTAGCAGCACTGTCTGAAATCAGCAAGTCGAAGTACGCGCAAACTTACGCGCCCATGCGTCTGCAGTTAGAATAGCATCAAGACTGGAATCTTCAAGACAGTTATGTGCATTCATTGTTTTTTCTACAACTTTCCAGATTCCCGGGAACGAAATTTCTCCCCTTCTGAATCTTTCCACCGCCACTTCATTGGCAGCATTCATCACAGCAGGCATTGTTCTGCCTTCCTTCAACGCCCGATACGCAAAGTCCAGGGACGGGAAACGCCTGCGATCAGGTTTTTCAAACGTCAAATTCCCGATTTCCGTCAAATCCAGTTCCGGCAGACACGTCTCTGCGCGTCCCGGCCACGTGAACGCATACTGGATAGGAAACCGCATATCCGGCATACTCAAATGGGCCAAAACCGCTCCGTCAATGAAACGCACCATTGAATGGACAATCGACTGAGGATGAACCACCACTTGAATCTTTTCAGGCTCCGTCCGGAAAAGCCATCTCGCCTCCAGAATTTCCAGAGCCTTGTTCATCAATGACGCAGAATCAATCGTCACTTTAGGCCCCATGGACCAGGTTGGATGTTTCATTGCCTGTTCCCAGGTTGTCTCTTCGATTTCCCGCATTGAAGCCTTCCGCAAAGGGCCTCCGGATGCTGTCAGGATCAAATGCCGTACCGTTTTCGGATCACGCCCTTCCAGACATTGAAAAATAGCACTGTGTTCACTGTCTACCGGGATAATCCTTACTTGTTCCCGATCTGCCAGCTCTGTTACAAGTCTGCCGGCCATCACCATAATTTCTTTGCTTGCCAGAGCCAGAGTCTTATGTGCTTTGACTGCTGCAATCGCAGGGAACAATCCTGCAGTTCCCACAATGGAAAGCAGTACCAGATCCGCCTCCGGCAGGGAAGCCGCCTCGCAAAGGGCCTCTTTCCCGACGGCAGCACGGCATCCAGCCGGAACCAGTTTTTTCAGTTTCTCTCTACACGATTCATCACTGAGGACAGCTAACGATGCTCCCAGTGCTGCTGCCTGTTCCGCAAGACGTTCCGCGTTCCGATTAGCCGCCAGGGCAATCACTTGAATGGAATCCCGCATAGCCAATGCTGTTTTCACGGCATTTTCACCGACGGATCCAGTAGAACCTAAAATCACGACTTTCTTTTTGACCATCTGTTCAAAAGCTCCCGTCTTCCGAGTTCTGTAAATCCTGCGGGGAAATATTCCAGCCTGCGACCACACGCATCATGCCTGTTTGCCTGGGAATCCGGAGGAACCCCAGACGCGCATTTCCAAGCCTGGCATAAACACCGCATTCATGTTCCGCTCCCGCGCCAGAAGGACATATAAAGACTTCCAGCAGACTGCTTAGAAACATAGCATGAGAAATGATCAACACCCGCCGAACAGCCGGTTCCCCGGATGCCATATCTGAAAGCTCCCGGAGGAGAGATTCCGCGCGGCCTCCCGGATTATCGTCTTCTTTGCCGGTATTCTCTGCAAGGCGAATATCCTTGACGACACCAACGCTGTCCTTCTCCTGTAAATGCAGACATTCCAGTGTTTCCACTGCGCGGAGAAGCGGACTGCATAAAATTCTGTCCCAGACAGAAAGACTCAAAATCTCTCCGGCTTTTTTCGCTTGGATTCTTCCATGTTCGGAAAGGCCGGTATCCATTCCCAGCTCCTCTCCGGTCTGCGCACGGGATTGCCCATGTCTCAGCACAAAAACATCCAGATAACTGTCTGCCCCCTGGAGTCCTGCGCTCATTTCTCTTTAGACTCCACCATCAGTGTTACAGGTCCCTCATTGACCAGACTGACCAGCATGTCGGCACCGAAACGTCCGCAGTCCACTTTCTGAACCCCCTGCTGGCGCAGAAGATCTTTGAATTTTTCATAGAGCGGATCTGCCAGTTCCGGCCTGGCGGCATCACTGAATCCCGGTCTGCGTCCCTTGCGACAGTCGCCATACAAGGTAAACTGAGAAACCACTAGAGCTTCACCATGGATGTCCAGCAGCGACAGATTCATTTTATCTTCGCTGTCGCGGAAGATCCGGAGATTAGCGGTTTTTTCCGCCAGATACGCTGCATCTTCTTCCGTATCCGTATGAGTTACACCCAGCAGGATCAGCAGACCCCGCTGAATGCTTCCGACTGTTTCGCCGTCAATGCTGACCGACGCAGACTGCACACGTTGTATTAAAGCGCGCATGAGATTTTCTGCCTTTTCCTAATTTTATCACTGGACAAAAGAAGTCTGTCCACCTCCGGCAAAGCGTCTGTTTTCAGACACAGAAACATTCCTCTGTCATTTCTTTTATTTTTCTCATCCCTGCTCTCGCCATTCCGGGAAATTTCCGGTTCAGGTTGGATCACTGCATCCAAAGGCATGGTCTGGGAAAATGCTCTTTTTCTTTCTGAGGGCATTCCTTTTGCACTGATTTACACTGGACAGAATGCCCTGCAGCCTTTCTCCGGATTCCGCATCATGCAGAGAATACGTTTCTCCAAGTAGTAGTTTGCGGGAAATCAGGCTTTGTTCAAAGCCTGATCGAAATCTTCCATAATATCATCAATATGCTCAATTCCAACGGAAACACGGATCAAATCCGGGGATACCCCTGCAGCCTTCAGCTCCTCTTCAGAAAGCTGACGATGTGTCATGCTTGCGGGATGCAGCACACTTGTACGGGCATCTGCCACATGGACCACAATTGCCGCAAGTTTCAGAGAATTCATTACAATTTCTCCAGCCTCCTTGCCGCCTTTTACACCGAAGCAAAGCACTCCGCTCTGACCTTTGGGCATATACTTCAGTGCCCGTTTATGCATGGGAGAAGATTCAAGACCCGGATAGTTGACCCAGCTTACTTTCGGATGTTTTTCAAGGAAGCGAGCCAGATTCAAAGCATTGCTGCTGTGCCGCTCCATGCGAAGGGCCAGCGTTTCAACGCCGAGATTGGTGAGAAATGCATTGAAAGGCATCATGGGAGTACCCATATCGCGAACCCACTGGGCACGCAGTTTCACCGAAAACGGACAGGATGCAAAATTTTTGGTATAAATCAGTCCATGATAACTTTCATCAGGTTCTGAAAATTCCGGGAACTTTCCGTTCGCCCAGTCAAATCCTCCTTTTTCGACCACGATGCCGCCCACAGAAGTGGCATGTCCATCCAGATACTTTGTCGTGGAATGGGTTACAATATCAGCACCAAATTCAAAAGGTCTGCAGAGGAACGGGGTTGGAAAAGTATTGTCCACAATCAGCGGAATGCCGTTTCTGTGAGCCACTTTTGCAAATTTTTCAACATCCAGTACAATCAGTGCCGGATTGGCAAGCATTTCCCCAAAAACAGCTTTGGTATTCGGACGAATTGCCGCCTGAATTTCCTCTTCACTGGATTCAGGATCAATAAATGTAAATTCAATGCCCGCTTTCTTCAGGGTGTTGGAAAACAGGGATACTGTTCCGCCATAAAGGGATGCTGCCGCCACGATATGGTCGCCGCACCGGGCCACATTCTGAACGGCATGAGCATTTGCAGTCTGACCGGCATTCACGGCCACAGCCGCGACTCCGCCTTCCAGATCGGCAATTTTCTTTTCCAGAGCATCCACTGTTGGATTGGCAAGGCGTGTATAGAAGAAGCCGGATGTCTTCAAATCGAATAAATCGGCCACACTTTGTGCATCATTGTATTTGTAAGTCGTACTCTGGACAATCGGAACAATGCGGGGACCGCCGTTTTCAGGCACGTAACCGGATTGAACTGCTTTTGTTTCCATTTTCCAATTTTTCTGATCCATGCTGCACCTCCTGGATGTTTATATTCCCATCCTATTTGATGATAAACTTATAAATGGGAATATACTTCTTTGCAGACATACTTGCAAGGGCAAAAGCTGGCTTTTTCACAGATTGGCAGGAAAGAGTGCCCATGCTTCAATTTCTTCAAGACTCTTTTCAAGAACTCAATTCTGAAACTGCGGGGTTCTGACATTCTGCATTTCTGATTCAGACACAGGAATCATTGAAGGACTTTCCGGCATGGCTTCTTCCATTTCCGGCCCCCGGAGTTCCTGTTCCTCCTCCTGTCTTGGCACTCCTCCTTCATGCGAACCATTTCTTATGGACTCTCCCAGACTGCGGACTGCATCTTTCGGAAGAAGCAGATAAAGCGCAGAAATCACAATAAGGATCTGAATGGCATTTTCGAATGTTTCCTGTTTGATTTTGCGCAAGAAAAGCACCCCCAGACCGGCGCCGACCAGCACGAGAGGCATCATGGGAAGATCCATCATGAACGCTTCGAAGTCAATGCGTCCTTCCACGATAAAAATAGGCAGTTTGATCCAGTTCAGGATCAGGAAATACCATGCGCAAGTTCCCATGTACTCCTCTTTCGGAAGACGCATTGCCAGCAGATAAAGTCCCATTACGGGTCCTGCGGCATTGGCTACCTGGGTTGTAAATCCGGCCAGAAGCCCTACCTAAAAAATGAACGCTGGATGATCCGGCACTTTTTCCGGATTAAGCCAGTACTTCCGGATAAAATGCAATGCCGTCATAAAGAGAATAATCACACTAATGGCCAGTCGCAAAACTTCATCCGTAATAAATTCCAGAGTCAGCGTTCCAAGTCCGATTCCGCACAAAGCACACGGGAGAAGCCGTAAAACCAGTCTCCAGTTTGCATTTCTGCGGTAACAGGCCACAGCCATGACATCTGCCGTACACAGCATAATCAGTTGAAGTCCAGTGGAAAGATGTGCCGGGAAAAGCAAAGTCAGAAGAATGACCGGAAGCGTTCCGATTCCAGGAAGAGCCGCTTTATTGATCCCGATAAGAATTGCACTGACGGCAAGTCCCATAAACTGAAGGAAGGTACAGTTGTTCAGCCATATTTCAGTCATTTCTGTAAAGCCCCGACAATTTTCTGAATCTGAAAAAAATAAAGAATGTATTTAAAATACCATAATTCAGGAAAAAATCCAGCTTTCACACACCGTTCTTTTTAAAAAGAGCTCTTGCAATCATTCCTGCAAAAAACGGAATTCCTGTTAATCCAGGCGGCAAAAGTGTGCTTCTCCTGCGTTCCGCCAGCCTATAAATCCAAACAATGAGCATTTCCTGAGTTCTGCAGAATACATAATACCCGAAATCCGGAATCTGCAATTGGCATCTGTGCCATCCCCATAATACCATGGCAGTATTCTGCCAATTCGCTGCTCCGTCGGGATCTTGTTCATCCTCTTCTGGCCATCAGAAAAGATCCTTCTGAACATCCGCCACCTGTTCCAGCTGTTTATTCAGTAAATCGGAAACATTGGCAGCACCGGGAAAATCCCGGAAAAAAAATCCATGTTTCTGAAACCATGGATTTTCTTCCAGCTTTCTTTTCAGGATTCCATCTTTTTTCAGCAGAGAGCGATCCACTCCAATCAGCAGATTCATTTCAGGGTGTCTCTCACAAAGTTTCAAGCGTTCCTCCAATGCTCCGGCATGCCAGCGGTGGAACAGTTCCATTGGGAAATCCCGTCCTGTTCCGACATGATGAAATACAAAATCCGGGAACACCAGAATCTGTCCTTCCGGACACAAAAAATCTGGAAATTCCTCCATTGTCCAATCCGGCTGTCCAGCCGCAAAAAGTTTCGGGAACATCCGTATTTCTTCCGGAAGATACGCGGAAAAATGACTGAATCCGCTTTCCAGACCCGCCTCCTGATCCAAGGAGAATTTTTTGACTGTCTGCCCCTTCCATGGAATTTCACAGCACATCTCCCAGCGCCGAAGCTGGCACAATGCAGGGAAAAAACATGCCAACTGGAATCCGTATTTTGCACTGTTCTCAAACAGACTGGCAGGACCATCCACCGTCAGACGAATACGCCCGTCTTTTTCCAGCCTGGTCTGAAACAGCAGACGGAAAAATTTCAAATATTTAAAGAGCCGCCTCAAGCGCTGTCTTTCCTCTGTCATATAAACAGTGCATTCCAGCTTTCCTGCCAACAGGATCAGTGTCTGAACCAAAGCAATATTGTAGCGATCCAAGGCCTCTTTGGGAAATGTCTGCTTAAATCCGGTCAGAAGATCCTTTTCCGGAAGATCTGCATAAACCGGACTTTCCTCAAAAAGACTTACCGGATCCACTTCATTTTCAGGTTCATACAAGTTCACCACTTCTTTTTTCCCCGGAGTCTCTCCCGAATTTGAAAATACCGATGCTGAATTCTGGCGGACATAAGCCGTTTCCTCCGGCAGAATGGACTCTTTCCTTTCTTTTTTTTCCGATTCCATCTTCAGCGCTGCAATCACCTTTGCCCGCACCTCTGCAGGCGATTCCGGAAGAGACCTGGACCGAAGAAGCTGAAAGGTTTTTTCAAAGAGAATTTTCCGCATTTCGGGAAAGCCGTTTTTCCCAGATGAAGAGAATTCTGCGCGGTCACGGATAACCTTTAAAATTCCTCTGGCAAGCTTTAAGTCCTTAAATCCTTGAATTTCCGCATTACAAAGTTCCTCCAGCTCCTCTGCTGTACTGCCTTTTCCGTTTTCAAAAATACAGATCAGTCTCTGTGCAATATCCAGCAGTTTTGCATTCTATGACTCTGCAAATAAAAGGACACTAATCTTTCCTGCAATACGTGTTCTTAAAAGATCTTTTGTCAGCATGACCCCTTCCCATCTTTTCCGAAAAAGCCCTGCAGTTGATTTTTTCTCCGGAATGCCCAGGGCTGATAAGCCCGATGGTTTCTTCGTCTTTCGCTGACGCCCATTTCCGACGTCCCCGCACTGACCAGTTCATAAAGAATAGCCTGTTTCCCGGATCCTGATTTACGTAGAATGCGTCCCAGACGCTGCACATGTTCACGAGTGCTTCCGCTGCCGGAAACCACAATGCCGATGCTCGCCTCCGGTACATCCACCCCTTCATTCAGGACCTTGCTTGTAACCAGCACCGGATACGCTCCCGCGCGGAACTGTTCCAGGAAAAATTTCCGCTCTGCCGCCTTGGTTTTGTGAGTCAGCACCGGCAGGCAAAGTGTCTCGCCAATCTGATAGGCCGTGTCATTATCCGCAGTAAAAACAAGAATGCGCGCACCTGGATTCTCCCGGATAATCCGCCACAAAACATCCAATTTTGCGTGACTGCACCGGGCAATCGTACGTTGTCTCCTGTAGGCTGCCATCACTTCGCGTCCGCCCGGTTTTCTGGCGCAGAGTGCTATAAACTGATTCCAGGCGCCCTTCTCTTCAAAATGAAGGCCCGCAGCCCGAACAAAAGCAATATATTTTCCGCGGGCAGCTGTATATTCTGCCAGCTCCTGTTCAGAAAGTTCCACTGTAATTCGGCGAGTCACATAAGGAGCAAGAACTGTTCCCTCCAGCTCGTCTATATGGGCGCAGTATACCGTTTCACCCACTAAATCGCGCAGAGCAGTTTCTCCGCCGTCCTCCCGTTCAGGCGTAGCGGTCAGACCGAGACGATACGGCGCAATGCACATGGATGCCGCAATTCTGTTCACCGGTCCCGGAAGATGATGACACTCATCAAAAACGACAAGTCCGAAACGATTCCCAATAAATTCCATCTGAAGTGCGGCAGAATCATAGGTACTGACTGTAAGGTCCAGAATATTTCTGCTCCCCCCGCCCAACATCCCCACGGGACGTTGGAACAGCTTTTCCAGCGTTCCGGCCCACTGCTGCAGCAGATCAATCGTCGGAACAACCACCAGGGTTGAACGCTTTACAAGGTTCATGGCAAGTGCTGCAAAGAAAGTTTTTCCGGAACCTGTCGGCATCACCACCACCCCCTGTCCCCGAGCCTCCCGCCAGGCCTTCATGGCCAGAGCTTGATGTTTCATGGGAATCAGAGAACTATGGAGCTGAAGATCCGGAATCTGCACATAGTTGCGTGCATGATCTTTAACTGGAATCCCCGCACGGTAGAGTTTGCGCATAATCGAAGAATAGGCGTTTCCGGGAGCGCGGAATGCACCAATGCGTTTATCGGCACGGATCTCATGAATAATCAAGTCAAGTGCCTTTTCCGGGCCGTGAATAATTAATGTTCCGGCATTGAATTCAAGCGTACAAGCATTGCTGTCGGACATTGCAGTTGTCCTGATTTCTTAAAAATAAAAAGTTTTCCAGTGGAAAAATCCACTGGAAAAAACTTGGGGTAAAAAATCCGATTTTCCGTGTCAGCATCTGCGGATTGCAGTCCGCCCTGCCCGCGAAAGCTCCAGAATGCCGAATTCCTTCATAATCTCAATGAAGGAATCCAGCTGCTCCGGACTCCCTGAAAGTTCCAGGGAAACCGTTGACGGTGTCATTTCCAGAATCCGTCCCTGGAAAGACTCCAGAATCTGAATCAGCGCACAGCGTCCGGCATGATCCGCTTTCACCCGCATAAGAATCAGACCGCGCTCAATGTGACTGGCCAGGGTAATATCTTCCACGGATACCACATCGATCAGCTTGTTCAACTGTTTTTCAATCTGTTCAAGGACCTCTTCATTGCCCTTGGTCACAATTGTCATACATGACACATTGGGATCCAGTGTGTGATTCACAGACAGCGATTCAATATTGTAACCACGTCCGCTGAAAAGTCCCGCGATTCTGGCAAGAGCTCCAAAGCGGTTCTCCACCAGGATGGAAAAAGTATGGGGTTTCTCTTCTTCACTCATAACAATTCTTCTTTCTTCATCAAAACAAAACTCTTGGGCAATGCCTGCTCCTGTTTTCCCCGAAACGGCAAAAAAGCAATGCTGTTCGTTTTTTCTCCGCAGGAAAATCCCGGCCTTTTATCAAGTCTTCCGGAATTTTCCCGCACCATGCGCGCCCAACAGTCAATCAGAACATTCCCAGAAGCACAATGGCAAATGCCATAACGAAAATAGCCACTGTTTCCACAATACCCAGCACTGTCAGCTGGTTGGTGAATCCTTTTCCCGTTTCAGCCAGTGCATCCGCGGAAGATGCGGCAGCCATTCCCTGCCAGCCCGCACTGATACCCATGGAAATACCGGCAAGCACACCCACTACCACATAGGCAACCCATTTGCCAGGTGTTGCAGCCAGAGCCACGGGATCTGCAGCTGCCCCCATGATCAGGAACATCAGGATCATACCGTAAATAGTCTGGGAAAGCGGAGCTCCGGCAAAAATCATCAGCTGGAACGGCGCAGGCTTGTTCTGCGCATAGCATTTTTTCCAGGCCCCTACAGCAGCACAGGATGCTGCACCGCATCCCACGGCTGAACCGATGGCGGCAAAACCGATGGCGGCAAACGCCCCTGCATAAATCAGGGCTTTCTGAGAATAATCTGCTGCGGGAACAGCTTCAGCAGTATTGGCGGCAACTGCAGCAGCATTGGCGGCAGCGTCCTAAAGGGTCAGCAACATACTCATAAAAACATACTCCTATTTGATTTATCTTCTTTTTTTTCTTATTTCTGATTGGTTTTCTTGTTGGAAAAAGGCGTAAACTGGAATCCGCTCCACTGCATTTCAACATGGTTGGAAAATTCCAGCGTATTCAGACGGATGGCGTGCACCATAACGCTGAGGAATCCCAGAGCTATATTCAGGACATTTCCGAACACGGCCACAAGGATCAGACAGATCATTCCGACTACTTTCAGCTAATCCGGGAAAGACCCAGCCAGCATGACGCCCATCGCATTGAATTTTTCTGCAATATATGCGCTGGCAAGCCCCACCGCGAAAAGACGGATATATGAAAGCACATCCGTAAAACTTCCAATCAGCGAGAAAGGCAGATTCAATGCTGCAGACCCCTGAATGGTAACAACCACAAGCGGAATGCCAATATAGTACAGCCACATGCCCCAGCCAGGGAATGTCCCGGGGAACACCACCAGATTCACAGCCATCATCACGTTGGCTGCCAGAATCAGAGCCCATCCTATATGCCCCAGTGCGCGCCAGTTCCCCCGGATGTCATCCGCGAACTTGAAGAGCCGCGCAGAAACCAGGTGAATTCCGGCAAGCACAAAGCAGAAGAACTGAACAAATTTGTCAGCAAAGCCGCTGTCCATAATTGTCCGAACCTGTTCGGCCGTCATATCCGGCGTAATAAACTTCATAGCCCGGGCAAATTTCAAAGCCAGTCCGCTCTCTGCAGAATGGGTAAAGAAACTCCATCCCTGCATAAATCCAGGCAGACAGTCCAGCGGTATTCCGAACCAGCTTCCATTCAGCCATCCCCAGACCAGAGCATAAATGGAAAGCAGCAGAAACAGATTCAAAGCCAGCTGCGCTTTCGCCTTTCCCTTCAGAAGGATTTTCCCGATCACGGAACACACAATAAACAGTGTTGCGTATCCGGCATCTCCTATAATCATACCCACAAAAATCGGGAAGAAGAAAAGGAAGAATGCGTTTACATCGTTCTCTCTGTATCCAGGGGAAACTCCGATAAACTCAAACAGCGGATCTATAATACTCAGGAACTTCGGCTTGCGGATCAAAGTCGGTACTGCATCATCCTCAGACGGATCCTCCGCCATGAAGGCCCAGCCGTATTCCAGAGCAGCAGCACGGAACTTCTCCAGATCCGGAGCCGGCACATACCCCTGAATATAAGCGATTTCACCTTCTTTTTTCATGCCGTCGCGGGCATTGAAAAATTCCTGTTTTTCCATCTCCTCTCCGGCATAGGCGGCAATTTTCTTCCGGAGCGACGCAAGTCCGGCCAGTTTCAGAGTAATCTCTTTAATTTTCTCCTGATTGGCGCGGAGCTGAGCCTGTGCTTCATCCCGAGTAATATTCTTCGGCACATCCGCCAGTTCCAGAGTTTTTTCATCCAGCTCTGCACGGCTGATAAGGACATAGTAAACCAGTCCGCCATGGCTTCTGCTCACTTCCTGAACAACTGTAGAATCCGGCCAGGAAAGATTTTCTTCTCCTCCCTTGCCCGGATTTCCTGCACAAGCCCGGTCAAAAGCTTTTTCAGCACTGCAGCACAGATATACATAAACCCCTGAATCCTTCAAGGTCTGAATTTGCTGAAAATCCACATTGCCCCAGTTGACCAGCTTTTCCAGTGTTCTCTGCAGAGAATCACAGGATTTCTCCAGAGCAGCCTTCTGCTCAATGAGCTCCAGAGTCTGCCGGACCGCCTCCTCTCCAGAGATTTCCGGGATCTTCAGATCTTTTTTACCGGTTTTCTTTCCGGCATAGGACTCGAGCAAGTTGTAAACCTGTTTTGCATCCTGGAAAGCCTTCCCGGTTTTCTGAGACTCCTCAGACTCCGCTTTGCCGGTTATATCCAGCTGCATCATCCCCAGATCGCGCAGCTTCTCCAGGGCGGAAACCTTCTGAGATTCCAGGCACAGAAGCGTTACTTTTTTCATAGGAACAATCATGCTGCTGTGGTCTCCTGAAGTTTCTTTTTCGCGATTTTCGAACGGGCAACTGCGCTGGTATCCGCATCACCAATCGCGATGTTGATCACACGGATATTCTCCTTCGCTTCCGGAATTTTCACTTTTTCAAACAGGTTCACCCGCTGAGTTGTCACCTGCAGCTCCCGTGCAATCAGACGGTGCTGCTCACGAATGATTTCCCGCTCAATCTGAATGCTTACCACATTTTTGACAGCTTCCACAGCATCATCCAGCCATGGTTCCTGTTCAAAAAGGTCATAAGCACGCGTTTCAAAATCAACTCCGTTGAAAACAGGCACTTCCACTCCGGCAATATTCATAATCCGTGTGTGGATTTCTTTGACAGACAGATTTTCAGAAACCAGTTTCTATGCATCCTGACCTCCGAAAAGAACGATCCATGAGTTCAGGGAATCCTTCACGGACTGCTCACGTTTTTCGTTCTCGTGAATCTGTGCCTGACATTTCCGCATTTCCATCTGCAGCTGCTGTTTCTTGAGCTGCAGAGTAGGCAGAAAACGCTGATACTGTTTCAAAGCATCGCGCTCCTGTTTCAAGGCAGTTTTTGTCAATTTTACTTTTGCCATTTCATGTATCCTTTCGGACGGGGGCTGTTGTTACACCCCCAGCAGCACAGATTTAACTTTTTTTAGGCCAGAATTTCTCAATCAGATCGGATTTAATACCTGTCTCTGTTTTGTCAAAGCATTCTGCAAAGATTTTCCATCCCAGATCCAGGGCATCCTCCAGAGAAATATTCACGGAAAGATCCATCATGTTTTTCTCAAAAAGCTTTCCGTACTTGAGCAGCTTTTCATCCCAGGAACTCATCTGGAAGCCCATGGACTGTTTTTCCAGTGTTTCCTTGTAGTCTGCATAAAAACGGATCATAGTATCCATGACTGTCCGGTGATCTTCACGGGTCTTTCCATTCACCTGCTGTTTCAGACGGCTCAGAGAGCCAAACGGCTCAATGCGGCCGTTCTTCAGGTAGAACTGGCCTTCCGTGATGTACCCGGTATTATCCGGAACCGGATGGGTCACATCGTCGCCCGGCATGGTGGTTACAGCCAGAATCGTAATGGAGCCGGCACCCTCAAAGTCAACCGCCTTTTCATAACGAGCCGCCAGCTGACTGTACAGGTCTCCGGGATAACCGCGGTTCGACGGAATCTGCTCCATGGTAATGGCAATTTCCTTTTCGGCATCTGCAAAGTTTGTCATATCGGAAAGCAGAACAAGCACACGCTTGTTATTCAGTGCATAGCTTTCCGCCACTGCCAGACACATATCCGGCACCAGCAGACATTCCACAACCGGGTCGGATGCGGTATGAATGAACATCACAGTACGGGAAAGGGCTCCGTGTTCATCCAGAGTATTTCTGAAAGTCAGATAGTCGTCATACTTCAGCCCCATGCCGCCCAGAATGATCACATCCACCTCAGCCTGCATGGCAATCCGTGCCAGAAGTTCATTGTACGGTTCCCCGGCAACGGAGAAAATCGGCAGTTTCTGGGATTCCACCAGAGTATTGAACACGTCAATCATGGGAATTCCTGTTCGGATCATCTTGCGGGGGATGATACGGCGAGCCGGATTGACGGAAGGTCCGCCGATTTCAATCATTTTATCCGTAATTTCAGGGCGATTGTCTCTGGGTTTGCCCGCACCGGTGAAAATACGCCCCAAAAGCTCTTCAGAAGACGAGACTCTCATGGGCCGTCCCAGAAAGCGCACTTCATCTCCTGTGCTGATTCCCCGGGATCCGGTAAACACCTGCAGAGACACCTTCCGGTCCTGGAGACGGATCACCTGAGCCAGAGAAGTTCCGCGGGCGCTGGTAACTTCCGCAAGATCATTATAAGCCACGCCGTCTGCCTCAACGGTAATCACATTGCCCGCGATCTGAATGATTTTATGATAAACCTTACGCATGGACAGCTTTCTCCTGGATTTTAGCATTGATCTTTTCTTCCTGCTTGATGAACTCTTCAGTTTTGAACGGCAGGTAATTCAGATCTGTAAAGGTGAGCCGCAGTTCCTGGAAGAAACGGCGAGCCTGTTCCTTGTTTTCAAATTTAAACCGGGTCTTCAACACATTCACAACTTTGTTGAAACAATATTTCTGACGCTCTGCGCTGGATGCAGCATCCACTTCATCAAAGGTATTCTGCTGCAGATATACAAAATCCAGAAATTCACTCTTCAGGTAGATTACAAAGTCATCCAGGGTTGTTCCTTCCTCGCCAACGACTTTCATCATCTGGTTGACTTCCTGTCCGCGGCGGAGAATTTCACGCGCATACTTAATTTCATCCGCGTTGACCACGCTCTTGTAATGGCTCCAGCTTTCCAGCGGGTGAATGGCTGGGAAACGGCGGGCAGATGAACGTTCTCGGGAAAGTCCAAGAAAGGCTCCAACCACTTTCAAAGTCGCCTGAGTCACCGGCTCTTCAAAGTTTCCGCCGGCAGGAGAAACGGATCCGCCGATTGTAATGGATCCTTTGGTCTTTCCATCATTCAGCAGCACAAGGCCTGCACGTTCATAGAAACTGGCAATCAGGGATTCAAGATAGGCAGGGAAGGCTTCTTCTCCGGGGATCTCCTCCAGACGGCCGGACATCTCACGCAAAGCCTGAGCCCAGCGGGAAGTTGAATCCGCCAGCAACAACACATTCAGCCCCATCTGGCGGTAGTATTCCGCCAGCGTCACTGCCGTGTAAACAGACGCTTCACGGGCAGCCACAGGCATGGAACTGGTATTACAGATAATAATGGAACGGTCCATCAAAGTTCTGCCTGTTTTCGGGTCCACCAGTTCCGGATATTCACGAAGAATTTCCACAACCTCTCCGGCACGCTCTCCGCACGCTGCAATAATCACAATATCCACATCGGCATAGCGGCTGATAGAATGCTGAAGCACCGTTTTTCCGGCACCGAAGGGCCCCGGTGTGCAGAAGGTTCCGCCCTGAGCGACGGGGAAGAAGGTGTCAATAATACGCTGCTGAGTAATAAGCGGCTTTGTGGCCATCAGTTTTTCCTTGTAGCATGTTACAGGGACTTTTACAGGCCATTCCTGAACCATGGTCACTTCCCGCTCTTCACCGCGTTCATTGCGCAGACGGGCCATGCATTCCTTCATTTTATAAGTTCCCGCAGGTGCCACATAGGTTACTTCCCAGTTCCCGCGGAATGCAAACGGCACCATGATATAGTGTTTTTCAACAATTCCTTCCGGCACATACCCAAGTGGATCGCCGGCAGACACATGATCCCCCGGAGCAGCCATGGGGGTGAACAGCCATTCGGAATCAAAATCCAAGGCATCCAGGTAGACGCCACGCTGAAGGAAGAATCCGGATTTTTCAGACAACTTGTTCAGAGGATTCTGAAGTCCGTCATAAACCTGTTTCAATAGTCCGGGTCCCAGCGTCACGCTGAGCAAAGACTTGGTGAATTCAACTTCATCGCCGACTTTCAAACCGGCAGTGCTTTCAAACACCTGCAAATCCGCGCGATTTCCTCTGACGCGGATCACTTCAGCTTTCAGCTTCAGATCGCCAATTTTTGCGTAGGCCACCTCATTCTGCGTGACGCTGGAAGTAAATTCCACGGTCAGCATATTTCCGTTGACACCTACTACATATCCATTGTTACTGTCGAGCATTGCGGAAAAATCTCCTGCGGGTTAAATAAGATCCTATTTTATCATTCTTGTATTCATCTCATGACTTCTGCGGTTCCGGGTTCATGAACTGTCCGGACGCGGTACGTACTTCATTGGACGCCGTTTCCAGATTTTTTCCGGCCTGTTCCCCGGTTCTGGAAACCCATTTGTCCACAATCTGAAGTTTCAGGTAGTAAGCGCAGATATTGTCGAAGGAAAAAAGCTTTCCCTGTTCCAGTTCCTCAATTTTTGTCCATCTTGCCTCATCGAGGATCCGTTCCCGCTCCAAGGGGCTCACTGCTGCATATGCACGAATGACCACGCGGTCTGCATCTGCCTCAAAGGACCCGTCATCCCGAAGGAACGTGCGGGGATCGGTGCCGAACCTGGCAGAACGGAACCGGACAAGACTGTTCCGGAGAGCGCTCTCCCAGTGCATATATTTCCCCGCCAGGGAAGAATCCGGCAGACAGACATCTTTCTGCGGCAGAAGTCTCAGCGAGCAGAGCGTATCCCAGTCATTCTTGAAAATGAATGCTGAACAGCTTGACAGAAAATATTCCGCAGAAATTGCCGGATTTTCTCCCATTTGCAGCATAGGCAGGGAAGAAAGAAGAGAAAAGTATTTATGAGCCATAATAAAGCGTTTTCCTCACAAATGATTAAAAGGGGCTTTCCGGACAGATTCAGGACCGTTTGAAAAGAAATCGTATCGTAATAAATTCGATATCCTCTGTGTCCGGATCAGTCCTTGATGGCAGCGGCAATTTTAGGTCCTACAAAGTCGCAGATTACATCCGCCAGGGCCTCATCACTGAAATCCAGGAACACATCCTGGTCTTTAAAACCGATCTGAAGTCCTCCAGAGAAGTTCTGTCCAACAGAAATGACAGGACTGCTTTTCAGATTTTTCAGCAAAGAACCTTTCAGCTGTTCTGACACCTTGTCAAAATTTTTGGAAGCCAGCAGGATTTCCACGCCTTCATCCCCTTTGGACGCAAAGGCTTTTGCCATCTGGATGACGAGATCTGCCATCACTTCAGGCTTCATAGCTTCACAGGAACATTCCTTTACCACTTCACGCAAACGTTTCAGAAGATCCGCCTTCAGGGCAATCAGGATATCGCGTGCGGCCTGCTGAATGGTTACTCTGGCCTTTTCTTCAGAAGCCTTGGCATCTTCTTCTGCTTTTTTGCGGATCGTGTCAGCCTGAGCCTGAGCATCAGCAACAAGTTTTTCAGCTTGAGCCTGAGCATCCTGGATGATCCGGTTTTTTTCGGCTTCCGCCTTCTGCAGTCCTTCGGTCTGGATTTTATTCAGCAAACCCTGTAAATCTTCAGCCATAGATCCACTCCATTTCTACTGTTTCTATTGCAACTGCATCGGAGCTGGGGGCCTGACCCCGGTGCAAAGTCATTCTTGTATATCCGTTTTCCCCGTTTTAAAAAATAATTCCGGATTTTTGAAAATCAAGTTATTTCTTAAAAATCTCTTTATTTTTCAAGATGTTCAGACTTTTTTCAATCCTTGATCCAATCAAGCAACTTCCGAATATTCAATGAGTTCCATTTAATTTATATGCCAAATTATTTTTTATTGTTAATTTTCCATATTCCCTTATTTTTATAAAAAATGAATAGAAGCAAAAATCCGGTACCGGGAAATCTACCCTTCAAGAACTCTTCCTCTTTCGAATTCTTAAAGGGTATTTGTTTCCCATGAATGTCGTATTCTATACGTTATCCTCCCCTTACGGTTCAACTGGCCGGATAATGACAAAAGTAGGCAAACCTTTCACTTGAAACTGATTTAAAAGTTCTGCCGTTGTTTCCTCTGTTGGATCTTCCGCCTGAAGACGCAATACGATAAAATGATCGTCCAGTTCCTGTTTCACGGCATCATCCGTGAAAGTATTTGCTTCCATAGCTGTGCAGTTTTTACACCATGTAGCCCAAAAATCAGCCAGGACAGGTTTTCCTGTTTCCCGGGAAAGGTTCAGTGCATCAGAAAGCGCTGTCACGTTGTCCTGTTCCAGTTCCGCAGGGTTCCCGGAGTATGTCAGGAGTTTAACTCCCACATAGCCGTAATAACATGCCAGCAGGATAATCAGGACCCCCAGTGCATGCTTCACGTGGACCATCCATTTCCCGGGTTTCGGAAACAGCGACATACCGGCAGCCAGGAAGGGCCAGGGCAGAGCCATTCCCAGT
>CASERY010000020.1 GCA_949290385.1 uncultured bacterium
GGATTATAGATCTGTGACGTGTGCCAGTTCCAAGATTTTCCCGGTTCTATTGAATATATGAGTCCAGCTTTCGGTAACTAATCATTGTTGTGAATGATCCATTGCTTATCTATCGTGGATTGTTGTTATAAAGTATTGCCATAAGAATTTGATATTTGACGGATGGGTATGATGCTCCATAAAAAATATATTTTCTTTAAAACGATGTCGTTCGATATTTTAAAAACATATTCATATTCGACTTTAAAACCGGATCGGGTTTCTGAATAAAACAGGTTATCTGGTCGGCTTTCCTTGGGAGTTTACACCACAATAGCTGCAAATGGTGATACCGTAAAGTCTATTAAAGAGAGTTGGCTTTCCCTTCGGATTTACATTACGTGGCAGTGCACAGAAAGTATAGCTGTTTCTGCTCCTCTGTCTCTTTCCCTTCGGATTTACATTGCGTGACAGCCTTTGATTTTTTACGGACTATCCCGAAAACAATTGTATTTGTAAATATTGATTTTGGGTAAAAAAATACACAGATCATTAACGACCTGTGTATTTTTTCCTGCGAAGAAAGGCGCAGAATGAATATTGTACCGAGGAATATAACCGTTGCTGAGAATATTAGCGAAGTTCCACTCCAAGGCCTTTTTCCAGTTTCATTCTGATTTTTTCATAGGCTTTATTGACTTCTTCATCAGTCAGAGTCCTTTCGGATGATCTGAAAATAAGACTGTAAGCCATGCTCTTTCTGCCTTCGCCTACAGATGCTCCTTCAAAGATGTCAAAGAGTTCCACCTTTTCCAAATTGGCCAGACCTGCTTTCTGAATGAAATCAACAACTTGCTTATGAGTCAAGTTATCCGGTGCAATAAAGGCCACATCTCTGGATATCTATGGATACTGTGAAACAGGCATGTAGTACTGGGATTTTTCCTTGGCATTCAGAAGCCCGGGCAACTGAATAATCGCCAGATAAAGAGGCGTATTCAGACGCATTCCTTTTGTAAGAGCTGGCTTTGCAGCTCCCAGAATACCGATACGTTTCCCATCGACTTTCAATTCTGCGCAATTTCCTTTGACAAAACGCGGATCCTGGTCCTTCATAGGTTCGAACGTATATTTTTCAATTCGTCTTGCTTCAAGGACAGATTCCAGAACCCCTTTCAGATCATAAAAGTCATAAAGCACAGCTCTTTCTGCAGAATAACGTTCCGGATGAATTCTGCCGGTAATGGCAATGGCCAGTTCGTCGCGTTCTTCCGGAAACTTTTCCTGATTTTTGCAGAAGACCCGGCCGATTTCAAATATAGCAAGATCTGGATTCTTATGGGCCACATTGTAACGGATGACGGAGAGAATGCCCGGCAGTAAAGACGGTCTCATAACCGCCAGATCGCTGCTGATGGGATTATTCATGCGGATCAGATCATCTGCTGTGAAAATACCATCGGCAATGGCTGATTTTTCATCAATCATGCTGTTATTGACAACTTCGTAAAGTCCTGCACCTGTCATCTGGCTGCGGAGCTGTTCCAGAATAAAGCATGTATCTTGTGAAAAGTCCTACTGAACTGCTTGAATGCGCACCTCCGGAAGCTTGTCAAGACCATAAATTCGTGCGACTTCTTCTGCAAGATCTGCGCGTCCTACAACATCACCGGCTCTCCAGCTTGGAACAGTAAAGGTACAAGTGTTTCCTTCCGGCATTGCTGGAACAAAACCAAGACTTGCAAGAATATGAATCATGGTCTTGTTATCGATGTTCATGCCGAGCAGACTTCTGATTTTATCGAAATCCGCATGAATTTTGCGGGGTTCCGGCATCGGCTGTACGGCCTCTTCCAGATCGGAAACAACTTCGCCTCCGGCAAGTTCCAGAATCAGCTGGGTGGCTCTCATGCTTCCTGTATAAACCGTTGCCGGATCTGTTCCGCGCTCATAACGGAAAGATGCGTCACTGGCAAGGTTCAGTTTGCGGGATGTGGCACGGATGCTCTACGGATCAAAATAAGCACTTTCCAGAACAACTTCAGTGGTGTCCGGACGAATACCGGAATATTCTCCGCCCATGACTCCCGCAATGGCTACGGGCTTCTGATGATCTGCAATGACCAGCATTTCCGGAGTCAGTTCATAATCCTTTCCATCCAGAGCTACAATGTGTTCACCTGCTGCAGCTCTGCGGACGATGATGCGTTTATCCTGGAGAAGCCGGCTGTCAAATGCGTGGAGCGGTTGCCCCAGTTCCATCATAACGTAATTGGTGATGTCCACAACATTGTTGATGGGACGGACGCCTGCTGCTTTCAATGCCTGCTGCATCCACTCCGGACTAGGCTGAATCCGGATGCCGCGAATGACTCTGGCTGTATAATGAGGACAAAGATCCGGAGCTGTAACTGTAACCAGATTTTTCCACTCGCCGGTATCATGAACCTCAAATTCTTTGATTTCCGTAAACTTCAAGTCCGCACCGGTGGCGGCTGCCACATCTCTGGCTACGCCGATATGACAAAGCCAGTCCGGACGGTTTGGAGTAGGGGAACAGTCATAGACCGTGTCACTTTCCACATACTGTTGAAGAGGTGTTCCGCGTTTCCAGTCAGCAGGCAGGATCATAAGCCCGGAATTATCCTCACTGATACCAAGTTCCTTTTCGGAACACATCATACCACAGGATTCAACTCCGCGGAGTTTACTTTTCTTGATGGTGAAAGATCCTTCCGCATCTGTGAAGGTAGTCCCGATCATTGCCAGCGGTACTGTATTGCCGGCATCACAGTTCGGAGCTCCGCATACGATCTGAAGAACCTCAGACCCGTTATCCACTTCACAGACCGACAAGTGGTCGGAATTCTCATGCTTTCTGCGGGACAGAATTTTTGCTACAACAACACCATCCGGAATGGAATGAGTCGACTGAATATCTTCCACTTCCAGACCTACTTTAGTCAGAATATCTGCAAGTTCCTGAGGAGAAACATGTAGATCCACATACCGGCTGAGCCATTTATAAGAAATTTTCATAGGGAAAACAAATCCTTTCAAGTCAGAATTGCTGCAGGAAGCGCAGGTCGTTGTCGGAGAAGATTCTCAAGTCATTGATGCGATGCTTGATCATGGCAAGACGCTCAAGCCCGAATCCAAATGCAAATCCCTGAACTTCTTCAGGATTGTATCCTACATTCTCAAGAACTTTCGGATTGACCATGCCCGCTCCAACAATTTCCAGCCATCCGGAATTCTTGCAGACGCCGCAGCCTTTTCCTCCGCACATGACACAGGAGAAATCACATTCCAGACTTGGTTCCGTGAAGGGGAAGAAACTGGGGCGCATGCGGACTTTCACTTCGCGTCCGAAGTATTCAGATGCAAACTGGCGGAGTGTGGATTTTAAATCTGCCATGGATACATTCTTGTCAATGTACAGCCCTTCAATCTGATGAAAGTAAACTCCGTGAGTGGCATCCGGCGTATCCCGGCGGTAGCAACGGCCGGGTGAAACGATTCTCACAGGCGGTTTCTGTTTTTCCATCGTCCGGATCTGGACGGCAGATGTCTGGGTGCGCATAAGGCGGCCATCCGGCAGATAGAAGGTGTCTTTCGGATCACGGGAAGGATGAGTCAGCGGTGCATTCAAAGCGTCAAAGTTATGCCAGATGTCTTCTATTTCCGGGCCGGATACTGCCACAAAACCCATTCTGCGGAAGATGGCACAGCATTCATCTATCGTCTGGGAAAGAGGATGCTTCCTGCCAAGGGGCCACTTCCTGCCCGGAAGAGTGACATCAATCGCAGGCATATCGGATAATTCTGAATCCTCCAGCTTTTTACGGGCTTCACTCAGTGCATTCTGGATTTTTGTTTTTGCTTCATTAAAGGCTTTGCCGGCATCCCGTTTGGATTCCGGGGGAAGTTTTCCCATCATTGGACTTAATGCGGTGATGGCACCGCTGCGTCCGATTGTTTTGTTTTTGACGGCGTCAATATCGCCTTCGTTTTTTGCCTGAGCCAGAGAGGCTTCCGCATCCGCGGTAATTTCCCTGAGCTTGGTTAACAATTCTTCAAGCATGGAACTCTCCCGATAGTATTTGGTCATGTAGCATTTTGAGAATAGTTAGACGGTTGTGACTTGTGTCCTGCCAGATTTATGAATGGATCTCATGCATGTAACGGTGCAGTCTGACGGCACACAATATTTTTACTTGAAAAACGTCCTGTTAAAAAATCCAGTGAAAAAGAAAAAGCGCGGACCAACCGTGTAAGGCGGCCCGCGCGGGAAAATTCTGCTGTAAAAACAGACTGATTACAGAGAATGATACAATCAGCAGGCTGCTTTGGCTTTTTCAAGCAAAGCAGTAAAGGCTGCGGGATCTTTCACTGCAAGATCAGCAAGAACTTTGCGGTTGATATCAATCTGAGCTTTTTTGAGTCCGTTCATGAACTTGCTGTAAGTCATGTTCTGCTGACGGCATGCTGCATTGATACGGACAGTCCAAAGTCTTCTGTACTGGCGTTTTTTCTGTTTTCTTCCAACATAGGCATGGGAATCGGCTTTGTCAATGGCGTCATAAACAACGCGGATTGTCTTACTACTTCTTCCATAAAAGCCTTTTGCTCTCTCTAATGCGCGTTTTCTGCGCTTTCTGGACGGGACAGCGGCTGTAACTCTCATTTCATTGTTCTCCAGTTAAGGGTTGATGCAGGTTGACTCATCCGTAGGGGAGAGCCTTTTTGAGTCTCTGAGCATGGGCAGAAGAAAGTTCTCCTGCAGCTCTCATCTGACGTTTTCTCTTGCTTGACTTGCAAGTCATGAGATGTCTGCGACCCGGCTTGCTGAACATGTACTTGCCGCTGGCAGTGCGTTTCACGCGTTTTGCGATGCACTTTCTTGTTTTCAGTTTGGGCATCGTTTTCTCCTTTATTTAAAGTTGTTATCCTCTGCGGGGGCAGATGCCGGCCACCCGTCAGCGGTTCTCTTTCGGATTGAAAGAGACGATGATACTTTTACCGAAAAGCTTTGCCGGAACGTCCAATACGCCGGATTCTTTCAGATCTTCAGTAATTTTATTGATCAGCTCAAAACCCATTTCCGGATGCGCCATTTCGCGTCCTTTGAGTTTCAGCGTAACCTTCAGCTTACGTCCTTCATTCAGAAATTCCAGACAGTGATTGATCTTCACTTCATAGTCGTGATCTGCAATATTGAGACGGAAGGCAATTTCTTTGCCTTTCTGAACAGCCTGGTTTTTCTTCTGGTCTTTAAGCTTCTTTTTCTGTTCATACAGAAATTTGCCGAAATTCATAATACGGCATACCGGCGGATCGCTGGATTCAGCTACAAGAACCAGATCCAGTTTTGCGTCCTTGGCGGCCTGACATGCAGGTCCGAGTTTCAAGACTCCCAGCTGTTCACCGGTCGGTCCAATTACTAAAAGATCACGATCAGCAAAAGCTCTGTCATTGTTTTTGAGCAGCTTGGCGATGGTAGCGCCCTCCATGTTAGCTTTTTATCTGTAAAGTTAAAGATCATTTTCAGGACATGAAAACGGGATCCTTTCCTGTAGAAATAATCCCGCTGATATCCACACATCCTTATAAGATAATGCGTTAAATGCGATTGTCAAGGTCAGACTGTAATTTTTCTGCAAAAGATTCCAGTGTCATCTGGCCAAGCTGATCTTCTCTTCTGGAACGGACGGCAAAGGTTTTTGCATTCTGCTCTTTTTCTCCGACAACGGCCATATACGGAATTCTCATAAGGCGTGCATTTTTAATTTTTGCACCCATGCTGTCTGTGCTGAGGTCGCATTCTACGAGGAAGCCCTTTTTGCGCAG
>CASERY010000021.1 GCA_949290385.1 uncultured bacterium
CAGCCGGGTCCATTCGCCTCTGACGCATCCGGCGGGGTTAAAACATTCTGCTTGGGCTGTCTCATTTTCCCAGCTATTTTACTGCCGGCTCTCCAGAGGAGCGTCTCTGCAGTTCGAATATCCTGATCCAGGTGAACCGCCCAGGACCGGCATTCTTCCAAAGCTGAACTCAAGGCGTACTCACGGACGAAAGCACTTCTGGCAGCATTCTCCTGCTGATATAATGTCCAGCATACCACAGCCACCACCCCCAGAAGGATCAGCTGAAGCATACGCCAGGCAGCCGTTCTGTGTCTCCAGAAAAAACGAAAAATTCTGCTTGCCAGGGAATCCGGATTTGCAATGGTTTCAATTCCGTTCAAATAACGCCGTAGATCATCTGCCAGTTCCGCAGCATTCCGGTAGCGCTGATCGCACCGTGTTGCACAGGCCTTGTGAATGATAGCCTCCAGATCACGGTCAATTTTTGCATGATAAAGATGCACAACAGGTGCCATGTCTCCATACAGAATTTTCCGCATAATGTCTTCATTGTCCTGGCCGGAAAACGCAGGCCGCAATGTAACAGTCTCAAAAAGAATCAGCCCAAGAGCAAAAACATCCGCTCGCTCATCAGGGAGATCTCCGGCAATCACTTCCGGCGCAAGGAACCTTGGCGTTCCGGAAATTGTTTTAGGCCGGACCCATGTTTTCGGATCGTATTCTGCACTCCGGATCGGATGAGCAATTCCCCAGTCCATGACATAGGCTTCATGATATTCTCCAATCATAATGTTTTCCGGCTTCAGATCGCAGTGCAGGACATTCCGGCTGTGGGCATAAGACATGGCATCGCATACTCGCAGAAGCAGATCCAGACGGTACCGGATGGATTTTGATTCATCATAGGCATCCACTCCATCGATACTGTAACATTGCGAAACCTGCTCAAGGTAACGCTGCAATGTCACGCCCTGAAGTTTTTTCATGGAAAGATGCAGTCCGCGATTTTCATCCGTAGTCAGCATATAGATCGGTACAATGGAAGGATGATCCAGCTGAGCCGTTACCTTTGCTTCTGCAATAAAGTGATTTCTCTGCTCCTCATCGTCCAGGAATTCTTTTTTCAGAGACTTAACCGCCACAGTCCTGTTCAAGGACAAATCTGTAGCCGTATAAAGAGTTCCCTGCCCCCCTTCTGCAAATTTATCCCCGATCTTTATAATCGAATCCAGAGAAGGAACCGCCCCCAGCAGTTCTGAATCCTGCATAATTTTGCCGGCAGTTTTTGTTTCATCCGAATGATTGATTTTGGATTCTACACTGGTGTGATGAGCAAACAGTCTCTGAATTTTCAGAAGCAGCGCTTTCAGCTGCCGGATAAAGCGATTCTCCTGGCGTTTCCGGTAACGACTTTTCCGTCTGCGCTTCCGTAGAAATTCCGCCGCCTGATCCGTTGAAATTCTGGCAGTCTTATCCTGTTGACGAATCCGTCCCCAGTTAACCTTGTCTGCCTTTTTCCTGCGGAGCCTCATGGACTGCTCCATCATACGCATCGTTCTGCTGCCAATGGAATGATCCGAAGGAAAAAGCCCCATGGTTGAAACAGAAGCTTCTTTCGGCTTCCTTTTCCGGACTCCGCGACGGCCTGCACGGGGAGATGTCTGTGTTTTTTCAACACCGCGACCGTTGGAACAAGAGCTCAAAGAATCCCCGGCAGATGCGGAATCGTACGTTTCCTGCCGGAGACTTTTTTCTTGTCCGGCGGAATATGCAGCAGGGGATTCTGGATGTTCACCATCAGCATTTTTTGATTTTTTCCCCATAATCCCCCCGTTTATTTTCCAGAAAAAACTCAGCTTTTCCCGGGATTGTCTCCGCGGACCGTCAGCGGATGGAATACTTTTCGTCCATCAATCGTATAATAGAACCCTTTGCCGCCATCAGCCTCATAATCCGGCTGAAGACAGACTTTGCCTCCCCCTTCAGGAAGGTCAATGGCAAAAAAAGGCGTTGCAATCGAAGAAAGATTTCTGCGAAAAATTCGAAGCATTGCCAATCCTTTGTCAATTCCTGTTGCGAAGTGCGCCGTTCCCAGAATAGGATCGCAGTGAAACAGGTACAAAGGTTTGATCCCGTTTCTGACCAGACCGCGGAACAATGCTGTCAGCGTATTCACATCATCATTGACACCTTTTAATAAAACGGTCTGATTTAAAAGCGGAATTCCTTTTTTCCG
>CASERY010000022.1 GCA_949290385.1 uncultured bacterium
TGAATGTTTTCAGTTGTTCCCTAGCAGGATTCCTGAAAGGTATGCCAGTGCAACAGTGGATGCACTGTATGAATTCCAAGGAGGAGGATACAGGCGCATACTGCAAAACAGAGTTTGAATTGAAGGTAAATAAAAAAATTAAAAAATTTGAAATGATAATATTGAAATCATATTTAAATGGAATTACTGTTCTATAACGTTCAATAAAAAAGGAGTGTGTGGTCATGAAACGAATTTTTTAGGCTTCAATTGCGCCATTTTCGGCATCCTTTATTACAGGTTGCGGTATTTGGGGAGAACAAGGCATTAAAGGAAATGGAATCCTTACAGAAAACCCCTTTGAACTTTCAGAGATTGATACTTTGGATATTCAAATTCCATAGCAGGTTTCCCTGTGTACAAATGCAAATGAGAATTCATGCAGGATTACCATGGAAGAAAATCTCATGCAGGCTGTTGATGTAAGAGAGAGTAGCGGTAAGCTTTGTATTTCTGTGAAGGAAAGTATCCATACAACGAAGCCGATTGTCATAGATATCCAGCTGCAGAAGACTCCGTCTAAAATTATTGGATCAAAGGCCTGCTCCATCAATGCGAATGTTCTCAGCGGAAATTCATTTGAATGCAGACTGTCCGGTGCCTCGAAATTAAAATTTGAAAAATGTGACAGCAGTAAATTCAAAGTGGAGGCTTCAGTAGCTTCTTCCGTGTTAGGATGTATTACCGTGCAGAAAGCTGAAGTAGATGCTTGCGGTGCCTCAAAAATCAGTTTGGGTGGAAGTGTTCAGGAGGTGGAGGCGAATGTCAGCGTTGCCTCAAAGATTAATTTAAGTGGAAGTATTCAGAAGGTGGAGGCGGATGTCAGCGGTGCTTCAAAAATCAATTTGAATGGAACGTATCCCCAGCTTGATCTTACTCTTTCCGGTGCTTCAAAAGGAAATATTAATGAGTGCGAAGATGCCAAAATTGATGTTTCCGGGGCCAGTAAATTGTTTATTACGGCGACAAAATCACTGAATGGAAATGTCAGTGGATTTTCCAAAGTAATTTATGCCGGTGTTGATGTTAACGGGCTGAGTGTTTCCGGTGCATCGAGTGTTGAGAAATGAAAGATCAGTAAATTTGTCTTTATACGGAGACGCTTATACAGGAAATGCAGCTTCTGCCGGAATGACTGCATCCGTGGCGGAAGCTGAAGTCATATAAAGGCCATCTGTGTACCGGATCTTTATCCTCATCACACACAGAGACTTTGAGTTGCAGTCATATAACGGACATGTATAGCGGAGCTTTGTGGCAGAAAGGTTTATATTAGATTTCCCTTCGTTTTTTTTGATACATTCCGGACTTTGTTTTTTCAGCGGGTCCGGAATGTATTTTTTATCTCCTTTTTCAGCTGTTCCGAATTCTAGCCTGTCATGTTTATTTAAGGCGAAAAACCTGATTTTTTCGGAAGTCCGAACGTGTAGAGTCCAGTCCGACATGTTTATTTAAAGAGGAAAGTCTTTGATCCTTTGGAGGAGAAGGCATGGATCTTGCAGTCTAAGAGCTTACTTGTTCAGCAGAAAGAGACTGCCTGAATGTAAAGAAACGGAGAAATGGGGAGAATCCGGAATGCATTCTGGCGGTAAGAAAACCAGAGGATGAGCACATAGGAACAACCTCCGGAGATGAATCTTGCAGGAAAGCCTATGCAGAAGGGTAAAAAATTTTCTCCTGCCGGGCTTTCCAATACATGAATGAAAGATCGAATATTTTATCAGGAATATGCGGGAGTTTCTGAAAAAATTGAAAAATAGTCCAGTTTATTTTTCAACTTGATAATCTGCAAGGACATCCGGTTTATAAACCATGCTGTCCTTTTCCGTGATTTCCCGGATAACCCTGCAGGGATTGCCGGCTGCAAAAGTCATGGGAGGAATGTCCCGGGTCACCACGCTGCCGGCCCCGATCACACATCCATCCCCGATGGTGACACCGGGACAGACGATGACATTAGCTCCGAACCAGCAGTCATTCCCGATACAGACCGGTTTTGCATAACAGAGATGTTTGGGATTGCCGTCTTTATCCAGCATGATGCGTCGTTCGCCGGGAAGCATGGGATGGACCGGGGTGACGATGGTGGTATTAGGTCCGAAATTGTTGTCATTGCCAATAGTTACCGGAGCGTCATCCTGAATGGTGAGGTTGTAATTAAAAAAATTTCGTTTGCCTATTCTGGTGTGTACGCCATAGTGGAAGAAAACCGGGCCCTGCATAAAACTGCCTTCTCCGAATTCTTTCAGAATCATTTTGGCAAGAGCTGTACGGATTTCGATATCATCCTCTTCTGTTTGACTGTACTGTGCACTGAGTTTGTGGGAACGCATTTTGATGGCTTTGAGTTCCGGATCACCGGGACAGAATAGAATTCCCTTGAATATTTTTTCCTCTTCCTTCATAGAATCTGCTCCATGGATTATGTTAAAAAATAAACTGCGGTTTCTGAAAAGCTCAGGGGGCCTTTCGACACAAGGCTTTTAAGGTCTGCGGCTCGGACTTTCCCAGCGTGAGGAGGGGGGGAGGAGGCAGATCCCCTGAAATTTAATGTACTGTAAAAAGCTGGATTATCAACTGTGAAAATGGAAGAAGAAAGTCTTAATAGCAGGATCTGTTATTGTCGCTGATGAGATATTTGTTTTATAAAGGCTTTTTCATCCTGCTGTCTGGATGTCTTTCTATATTTCCCAGGAGAAAACTTGAAAAGTCTTTGGAATACGGATGGAAAAAAGTCTGTATAACGTATATATTTCAAAATATTTTTGAATTCTTTTCAGCTGGAAGCATCTGGCAGTTTTGCAAGAAAAATGAAAAAAGTTGATTTTTAGAATGGAAAAATTTTCACCTGCATCATGCAGCTCGCAGGGCCCATGCTTGTTGCCCAGGTTCTGAGTCTGCTGTATAATATTGTTGACCGAATTTATATTGGACGCATTCCTGATATAGGATTTCTGGCCCTTGGAGGTGTGGGACTTTGTTTCCCGGTCGGGGTTCTTATGGCGGCTTTTTAGAATCTTTTTGGCATGGGGGGTGCTCCTCTTTGTGCCATTGCGCGGGGACAGGGAAATCTGAAGCAGGCTGAAAAGATTATGAACTTATCTTTTACCATGCTCGTCATTTTCGGTGCAGGACTCATGATCGTGAGTGAAATCTTTGCCCATCCGATTCTTCGCATGCTGGGGGCTTCGGAACAGATGATGCCTTATACGCTGCCTTATCTACGTATTTGCCTGCTGGGTAATTTGAGCTTCATGGTCGCAACTGGCATGATGCCTTTCATTTCCGCACAGGGGTTTCCGAAGGTCGGTATGATGGCAATTGCAGTGGGGGCTGTTTCCAATATTTTGCTGGATCCGCTTTTTATTTTTGTTTTCGGATGGGGAATTCAGGGCGCGGCTGTGGCAACCGTTGTTTAGCAGACTCTTTCTGCGGCTGTTGTCTGCGGATTCCTGTTCAGCAGCAAGGCAGAACTGAGAGGGCATCTGGTTCCTTTAAGGGAATTGAAGAAAGAGGTTGGTCAAATTAAAAATATTTCAGCATTGGGGAGTGCATCCTTTGTGATGTCGTTTTCCAATGCTGTTGTAACGATTGTGAGCAATCAGATGCTTGCAGGGTTTGGCGGGGATATGTATATATCTGTGATGACAATCGCTTCGTCTATGCGTCAGCTTCTGGAAGCGCCGAATCTGGCAATATGTGAAGGTACTTCGCCCCTTATCAGTTACAATTTCGGTTCGGAAAACGGTACGCGCGTCTGGCGTTCCATTCGCACGATGTCTCTACTTGCCGTTGCGTACACAGCGTGTGCCTGGGCCTTTATCGAGTGGAAACCTGAATGGTTTATCGGGGTATTTACTTCGGATAAGGAACTGATAGAACAGTGTGTGCCGCTTTTTCATATTTATCTGTATGCGTTTGTGTTTCAAGCCCTGCAGTACAGTGGGCAGACAACCTTTAAAGCCTTGGATAAAAAAGGCTGTGCTATCTTTTTCTCGTTGTTCAGAAAAATTCTGATTTTGGTGCCACTGGCTATTTTCCTGCCGTATGTTCACGGCCTTGGAGCGAAAGGTGTTTTCATGGCCGAACCAATATCCAATTTTGTCGGTGGATCGATTTGCTTTATTACTATGCTGGTGGTGGTCCTGCCTGAACTCAGAAGAATGAAGAATCAAAGTTTCGCTTGAATTTTCTGGAATTAGCTGCTTCCCAGGAGAAAGACATAGACAGATTCGGTGGATCGTTCAGGACTGTTGTATTTTCCCATATTTTTTTGTCCGCCGAGGAAAACAAAAGCATTTTCCATTGATTTTTTGACTTCCAGGGGATATTTTGAATAAGAGGCATCTGCGGCAGTATGCAACGGAATGCCTGTATAGAAGGAGACCTTGTTTATGAATGAGTGCGTAAGTCCGGAAAAACTCCATCTCAGACTGAAAAAAGTGATCGGGCAGCTGAATGCCATTGACAAGATGATTGACAGAGATGCCCGATGTGAAGATGTGTTGATCCAGGTGAATGCGGCAAAAAGCGCTGTCCACAAAATTGGCCAGATGATCCTGGAAGGACATCTGCGGCATTGTGTCCGAAACGGCATTGAACATGGTGATCCGGAAAAAACGATTTCAGATTTTATCAAGGCTCTGGATCATTTTTCACGAATGTCCTGACTTGACTCCAGAAGCTGTTGCTTCCCGAATCTGGATCTTCCGTTTTCCAAGCAGAATGAGAAGATAAATGGCATGAATCTGCCTCTTCTTATGGATACAGAATATTTGAAACAGAAAAGATTGTGCTGCGCTGTTTCTTGAAGGAAAAATCTGTCGGAGCAATGTGCTAAGATCCGGGCTGCATCTTTGTAGGAAAACTTTTTTCAGACAAAAGGCGTGGTTCCTTTTTTCTCCGGAAGGAATTTTTTATATGGATGCAGTCTAGGGGGTATTCGCATGGAACTTTTTATTTGCAGCAGAGGATCCAAGCGTTTCGATTGATTTATTCATGGCTCAGCGTGATGATGACGAGTTCCGGCATGTTATTGATTCTAACGGGAATGATGGAATTTCCAAGACCCCGGCTTACAATCATATCTGTACTTGCCTGATGGTGGACTCCTTCCGTATATTTCGGGAAGAAACCCTGATTCGGTGCAACCAGGCCACCTGCCAGGGGTATTCTCACTTGACCGCCATGCGCATGGCCTGTCATGATACAGTCAGCTTTTAATTTTACATAAACGTCAAAGCATTCGGGTCTGTGACACAATACAATATTGTAGCTGTCCGGATTCAGAAGCGGTTTCAGAGCGGCTTCTACAAGCTCGTTTTCCTCTTCCAGGCGATGGAATGAAAAAGCTGGATCCCGAAGTCCAACCAGATTGATTTTTTCTCCATCTTTTTCAATCCAGGCATTTTTGTTGTCCATAATCTGAACGCCGGAAGCCGCCAGCTGTTTTTCCAGGGCTTTATAATTTTTCAGCCATGCCTCATGATTGCCGGTAACATAGTAGACAGGTGCAATTTTTAACGCATTTCGGATGAAACTCATGGCGGAATCTATATTCGTATGGGAGGAGTCAATCAAGTCTCCTGTGATGGCAATAAGGTCAGGTTTTTCTTTGGCTAGAAGACGGATGAGTGTGTCTTCCCATGCGTGGTTGTGCAGATCGGAAACCAGTGCAATCTTAAAGGCGTTAAATGCTTGAGGAATTCTGCTGTTTCGAATGACTGTATGGGTTACTGTGATATGTGTGTTTGTCCAGAAAACCCATGCTCCGAATATGATGACGGCTGCAGCGAGAATGAGCAGAAGGATAATGGCAAATGAATTTTTTTTCTTCATATATTTTTCTTCTTCTTTGTGGATGTGGAGACAGATATTCTCTGACTGTTTTATTGATGGAAAAGGTCTTCTTGCACCCCTTGTACTTTTAAACAAAAGTCAGAATAGAGAAAAGACAACAACGCCTTTTTATACTATAATACATGTTTTTCATAAATATAGGAATTCTTTTGCCGGAAGAAATTTTACGTCCCGGAGTATGGTATCATTGGTTGCTTGTTAAGTTGCATTGGAAAGGAGACGATGGCAGCGTCTCAGAAAGAGGGCAGTTTTTTCTGCAGGATCTGTAGAAACAGAAGAAAGGCTGTTTTTAAAAAGAGCCGTGTTCTCTTGGCATGAGAACAAAGGACAGGACTTTTAGAAAAAAGGTTTTTCTCATTTTAACGGTTTGTGATATCATTATTTTCAGCTGGATAGGACAGATAATTTAATTTTTTTTCTAACTTGCGCTTGCAAAAGGAAGAAGAACTTGTATATTTTTATATACATATAGGGGTATTGGTATAGTAAATGCCAGATCCTATATAGGAAACTTTGGAGTAACTAATAAAAATTAAAATATTCCAATGTTTTTGAAGAAAAGCTTTCCGGAGAAATGATTCACTGGAAAGCTGAGGTTTGGAGTTTACAGTTTTCCAGACTTGAGATAAGGAAGCTGAAAAATTGTTGTGATTTTTAACAAAGTGTCTGATCGCAAACAAAAAATAAGGCACGGAGAAAATGAAAGGATAAATGAAAAATGTGTCAATGCAGAAATCGCTCCTGCGACACTGAAGAGCACAGGGAGGCCTGTGAGAACAATGAAAAGAATCAGAGAAAACTGGAAATGATTCGTCTGGGAAGCGCCTTGGTCATTGCAATAGTTGCTCTTTTCCTTCCGGAGAATTTGCAGGCATGGGGGTTTGGAATTGCATGGGCCGCGGCAGGCTGGCCAGTATTCTGTGAAGCGTTCCGGAATATGCGCAAAGGAATTGTGATGGATGAAAACTTCCTTATGACAATAGCTTCCATTGCAGCATTTTTCATTGGAGAAATCATGGAAGGCGCTGCCATCATGATTTTCTATGGAATTGGAGAGTTGCTTCAGGATATGGCTGTTGACAAATCAAGAATGAACATTGCATCCCTGATGGATTTACGCAGTCCTGTCGCCCGTGTGCTCAGAGAAGGGAAATGGCTGGAAATTGACCCGGAAGAAGTTTAGATCAGCGATGTGATTCGCGTACATCCTGGCGAACGTGTACCGCTGGACGGCGTTGTCATCAAAGGCAAGGCGTATCTGGATACAAGTGCATTAACTGGAGAGTCTGTTCCGCGCAGAATCGCTGCCGGTGAGACCATTCATTCCGGGGTTATCGTTCAGGACAGTGAACTGGAAATCCGCGTAACGGCTCTGCTGGCTGAATCAACGGTTTCCAGAATTCTGAAACTGGTGGAGGATGCTTCTGAAAAGAAATCCAAGAGAGAACGCATGATTACGCGTCTGGCCAAAATTTATACCCCGGTTGTTGTGATTCTTGCTGTGCTTATAGCCGTTTTTCCGCCAATGTTGAACCTGGGATCCTTCCGTGAATGGATTTACAAGGGAATGACTCTGTTGATTATTTCCTGTCCGTGTGCACTGGTTTTATCGATTCCTCTGAGTTTTTTCGGCGGCATCGGTGCTTCTGCTCGGAAAGGAATGCTTCTGAAGGGAAGCGGCGGCCTGGAAAGACTTGCCCGCTTGAAGACAATTGTTTTTGATAAGACAGGTACTTTAACAGAAGGTACTTTCAAGGTTACGGATATTCAATGCGCCGATCATTTCTCGAAGAAGGAGCTGCTGCGTTGGACTGCCGCTGCTGAATAGAAATCCAATCATCCGATTGCGAAATCCATTCGTCAGGCGGCTGGTAGCCTTTCCGACTCGGACGGTGCATTTGAAATTCATGAATATGCCGGACTTGGTGTAAAAGCGGAACGACCAGGCAAAGTCATCTGTGCCGGCAATGAAAAATGGATGAAAAAACTTGGTATTGAGGTAAAGAACAATGATTCCTCTCCATTTACAAAGGTCTATACGGCTGTAGACGGCATTTATGCAGGGTGCCTCCTGATTTCGGATGAAGTGCGTCCGGGAACTGCTGAAGCATTGAATGCATTGCGTGGACTTGGAGTCAAGCGTCTCTGGATGCTTACGGGAGATTCTCCAGCTATTGCCGGGCATGTACAGAAACAGGTAGGTCTGGATGGATTCAATGCCGGTTTGCTTCCCCAGGATAAAGTTTCTGCATTTGAAAAAATTATGGAGGAAAAGGAACTGCCGGAAGACTGTGCGGCTTTTGTCGGGGACGGCATGAATGATGCACCTGTACTCACACGGGCCGATCTGGGAATTGCTATGGGAGGAATCGGTTCTGATGCTGCCATTGAGTCGGCGGATGCCGTAATCATGAATGACTGTATTGAGACAATTGCAGATGGTATGAGAATTGCCCGCAGAACACTTTCTATTGCGCGTCAGAACATTGTTTTCTAGCTTGGCATAAAAGTCGTGATTCTCCTTTTTGCTGTGTTTGGCAATGTATCGGTATGGCTTGCAATTTTTGCGGATGTGGGGGTATCGTTGCTGGCTGTTGCCAATGCTTTGAGGGTTCTGCATGTGCCGTCAGCCTCGCCGCAGGAAGGTTGTAAAAAAAGGAATCTTCCGCTGAAGTCTGCAGCCGCAGAATAAGCGGAGAAGGAGGAGTTGGGAAAACTTTCTTGCCTTGCAGCAGGTAGTAAAATTGAAATTATCCGTTAGAAAAAGGTTCCCCCCTTTCTTGAGTTCCGGCAATGAATCTCAGGAGAGGGGGTTTTGATTATGGAATACTTTTTTGTCCTGGAAGTTCAGTCAAAAAGAGATTCCAACCTTAATAGACCTCAAAGGCAAAAAGTTTCTTTTCCCCGGGGGTATAGAACTCTTCCGCCACGAACTGAACCGTTTCTACCTGATCCAGATCCAGAGGAATGACTCTGAGTCGCTGGTAGTTGTTATCCGTATGGAATACTTCTTTTCCATTGACCAGAATTTTAAAGCCTTTGATCAGGGTTTCAGGCGGCTGGAAATGAGGCATATTCTTGGGGTAGTTGGAAATCATGTTCAGATGATCAATCCAGTTTTCAGAGCGGGCGAGATTGCTGTCGAAAACCAGACGGACTCCGGAAATTTTCTGCGGTTTGTCAAAACGGTATTCAACGGTATCCCCGATATTGCAGATCCACGCATGTTCAGTGGAGTCATGGAGCTGGGGGCGGTCCCAACCGTCACGAAGGACTTCTGCATTGCCGCAGCTGCTTGTGAGAGTGGCATTCTGGGAAAGCGGAGCAATTTCACGCTGGAAGCCAGGCAAGGTACAGTCATCTCTGAGAAGAGTCTGCTGGATGTCATGAATGTATTGGCGGACAGTTTCTCTGGGGGTGAGATGATTCTTTTTGGCGAAGGCTGCAATTGTTCCGACAGCCTGTCCAAGGGTGGAGCAGGTGGCCATAACTCGCGTAGAGCTTAGTCCGGTGTGTGTCGTGCTGATATTTCTTCCCGCAAAAAGAAGGTTGTCAATGTTGACGGAGTAAATACAGCGGGCCGGAATTCCATACGGGTCGTCCGGATAAATATTCAGATTTGCCGGTCCGAAGTGGCGGAAACCGCCGGGATGGTGGTCATCAATAGGCCATCCGCCGTAGGCAATGGTATCGGGGAAATGTCCACCGGAAAGGATGTCTTTCTGACTGAGAATGTAATCGCCCATGATGCGGCGGCTTTCGCGTTTCCCGGGCAGAAAGCCGATCCAGTCGATAACCCAGTTTTCGACTCCATGGTCTCCATGGTTTTTAATGTGATCCCAGAGCCCGAATACGGTTTTGATTAGTTCGTCACGGATTTTTTCCGTATCATGAATGGAGTCCTGATCTCCACCAAGCTCGATCCACCAGAAGTTTTGTCCGCGGTCGCCCGCGACCATATGGTAGCGTTTGGGAAAAGACGAGTCATCGGGATATTTATTGGCCCAGCTCGGAGGAATGAATTTCTGGGGGGAATCCGTTTCGCGGACCTGAAGCAGACAGCTTAGGCCCATGGTAAGACGGTCTGGATTTTCCTGGGCCAGGGATTCGTCGAATTCCTTTTTGTCTTCACGGCCGATTCGGTAGACAGCCCCGGAAAGCGGAGCAAGGACACTGTCGCCGGAACAGTCTGCAAAGTAATCCGCATGAACCTCATGATATTCTTCGGTTGTCATCTGCCAACCTGTGACGGATGCAATTTTATTCCCGTCCATCTTCAGACTCTGACAGGTACAGTTGAGCAGGCAGGTAAGATTTTCCTGGAATTTGACTTTTTCATAAAGGATGCTGTCCCAGACCGAGAAATTTGGATAGTTGTTCCGGTACAGGTTTTCCAGCCGGATTTCCTCGACAATTCCTGTTTCCAGAAATTTGGAAGAGCCTGAAATCCACATGCGGATTTCACTGGATGCATTGCCACCCAGAACCGGGCGTTCATGCATCAGAATGGTTTTCAGTCCATGTCTTGCCGCTGCCACAGCCGCACAGATGCCGGCCATGCCGCCGCCTACCACACAGAAGTCTGCATGATGGACATTTGTTTTAAATGTTTCCTGCATAAATTAGATAACCTTTTGTTGTTTCTGAATCATCCTATGTTTTCCTGAAAAGCTTTCCGGCCGGTCTCTAGAGCACAGCGAAAAGTTTCCGGTTTGGATCTTACATAAATCCGGTGCAGAAAAGAGTCTTTTCATATCAGATGAGTCTCCGGACACCGGATTAAAAAAGCCCATTTTTTTACTGAAGGTGAAATTCTCCCTGTTCTTCGTTCTTTCTGCCTTGTTCTTTCAAGGATTCTGTGAACGGGGCAAACTTTTTGCGGAGTTCATCCAGTTCCCAGAGATAGTATTCGGTATTTTCATCTCGGACTGTCGGATTGGCATCGGACAACAGTTTAGAATTATCCACCACAGCAACCTTCTTTTTATTCCCGGTCACGTAAAAGGCTATCTGATCTCCCTGCCGGTATTCTCGGCCGGACCGGATGGCCAGTTCATAGGCTGCACTCCTGCGGAAGGACGAGGATGTCTGCATTTTTCTGCGGTAGTTTTCCACGGAATCCGAAAGGGTTTCACTTTTGGCCAGTTCATGGATCGGGATTTCCCGATTCCGAATGGCATTTTCAAAGGCGGCGTCCGTCTCTTCTATTTTAGAAGGATCCCGGTTCAGCAGAGCCAGAAGAACCGACTGGATATACTTGCGCTGGAACGGTTCCAGACCTCTGGATTTGAGTGCGGCTCCGGAGATGACGAGTTCCCCGTTATCCTTCAGAAGGGCGTAGTTTTTGCTTTTATAAGAGAACATGCGTTTGTAATGCTCATCAAAGTCCACATCGATTCCGGTGGGGAGAATCCGTGCAAGATTTTCCTTGAGTTCCTGCACTGTTTTTCCCGGAGGCGGCTGAAAATAAATGCCGTCTGTATCCATTTCAATGACAGATGCGCCGGTTCCTGTAAGGAAATCCAGCATAGCACTGAGAATTTCCCGTCCACGGCTGGTTACCCGTTCAGCCATGTCAAAATCATTCAGGAAGCCCTGTTCGAATCCAAGGTAGCCGTAGAAGGAATTAATCAGAATTTTGAAAGCGGATTGAAGAGAACTGTAATAATCCTTTTTCACGGGATCCGTTTGCCTTGCAGCTTCGTCCTTTGCTTCGAGACGGAAGGTACGCAAGGTATCGAGGAATTTTCGGAATACTCCCAGGGAATCATTTCTCGGATCCCATTTTTCCGAGAGAATGATTGAAGGATACAGTGAGCGCACGTCGCAGTGCATGACATTGTCAAAAACGCCTGCGTCGAAAGCCCGGGTGAGGGCGCCAGAGAAAGGTCTGGCCCTTTCTCCTGCTGGAATACTGTGGCTGCAGCGGAGATATTCCGATAGAAAGATGGCATCAATTTTAGTCGCATTTCCGCGCAGAATACAGTTCTGATAGCTCAGGGGAATGATCTGAGTCTGATAGAAACTGCTGGGAGAAAGAATCCCGGATATGGCTCTTGTTTCTCTGACGTCATCGAGACAGTAGGCCATGGTCCGTTCCGGATCCTGTTCCCACTGTTCATTCATGGAAGAGGCATCCACATAGACTCGGTCCGGGGAAGCCACATGAAAATGACGTGCGATATTTTTCAGACCGTAGCCGTCCAGATCCCGTTTTACGGCATCGTAGAAAAGCGCCAGATGATAAGTGTCGGCAATATGTCTTCCGTAAATATCGTAACGCGTGTAATTGACGGTCCGTTCGGCAATGTTGAAGCGGGATGAACGTTTTTTGGGTATGGATCCATCTCGACCGAGCGTCAGCTTTACCTTATGCATTTTAGCACGTTCTTCCAGGTAGGGCAGATCGAACCTGAAAAGATTATGTCCTTCCAGAATATCCGGATCCCGTTCACGCACGATTTTTACGAAAGTCTGAAGCATTTCTTTTTCGGTCATGTTTTTCAGGGAAAGAACCTGTTCCCAACCGGTGCTGTCGCTCATGCCGATGATTACAATGGCGTCGGATTCCCTCTGGGCATTGGAAAAATCGTATTGCGGATCACAAAGTGTTTCAATATCGATCTGCATCCGTCGGATCTGATGGAAATCCATCTCCTGAAAGAGCCGTATTTGGAGCTGTATTAGAGCCTGCTGAACCAGATCATTCAAAATGCGGTAAGGAGCATTGAGTGCACCTGGAGAAAATCCTGTAACCTGTCTCAGGAATTTTTTGGCTTTCTCAAAATCGCCGGGGGTATTCAGTTTAGCAAGACAACGGAAGACTTCATGGCCTTCCAGCTGTGTAAATTTTACAGGGGACTCAAAACCATTGAGCATTGCAGCATCTGTGAGCAGGATAAAAGGCTTGAAGGAGAGTTCCATCTTTTCCACGGTATCGTCTTCCCTGCGCCGGTAAAGATGGAGCATGGAATCCTGCGAAATTTCAGCACTGACCACACGGCTGACCTTTGAGCGGATGAGTTCCTGGATTGCCATGAACGGATTCCTTCCTGATGAGTGAATAAAGAGTCTGATTCAATTCTGTGAGAACAGAAATAATGCAGCAGATAGAAAAGCATAAAAATTTTTCATGAAAGGAAGATACCTGCTTTCTGCTAAAAAATCAAGTTTTTTTGTTCCTGAAAAGCAGAAAAACCTCTTGAAAAAATTCTGCCTGATTTTACATTAAAATTTTAGAACAGATAATTTATTCTAGACGTGAACTCAATCAGGAGATGTGAAACTATGGCTTTAATGGAGTGTCATTTCTTTTCTGAATCACTGGGCATGTGTTCTTCTGCCTATGTGATTCTGCCACAGACAACTATGGGACAAATTGGAATGAAAGGAGTCGGAAGTCCTGAAGGCTGTCCGGTTCTTTATCTTCTTCATGGAATGTCGGATGACCACAGCATCTGGCTGCGCCGCACATGCATTGAACGCTACGCCACTGCCTACGGAATTGCTGTGATTATGCCCAATGGTCACCGGAGCTATTATACGGATATGGTTTCAGGACTGAAATATTTTACGTATATCAGTGAAGAACTTCCGCAGATCATGCGTTCCTTCTTCAAATTTTCAACAAAGCGTGAGGATACCTTTGCTGCAGGTCTTTCGATGGGCGGATATGGAGCCATAAAACTTGCTCTGAACTGTCCGGAGAAGTTTGCTGCTACCGGATGTTTTTCTTCTGCGATTCGTCCAGGCCATCTTATGAGTGTGATTCCGGAGCGGAAATAGGAATTCGAGGCTATTTTCGGCAATATGAAAAATGTTGAGCATTCCTGCAATGACATGTACTACATGGCGGAAAAGCAGAAGAAAGATCATGTGGAGCTCCCTGAATTTTATATTGCCTGTGGAACAGAAGACTTCCTGATTGAAGAAAACCGTCTGTTTAAAGCCCATCTGGAAAAACTGGGCATTCCCTTCACATACCATGAAGAACCCGGAACCCATGAATGGGGATTCTGGGATCGCCAGATTCAGGCGTATTTGAAGTTCCTGACAGAACGCAATCTGCTTAAAGTTCGCTGAACTTTTTTCCCTTTCTGTAGGAATAATATTTGGAATCAGATGAAAGTCATCTGAATTCTGTGTAGAAAAACTGCATGTCCGAGGCTGCCATATGGAAGGATTTTTCTTCTTTCCACTGCAGATTCTCAGATATGCAGTTTTGTTCTTTTTATGCAAAGTTTCCTCTTTGGCTTGAAGGGTAATACAGACTCCCCCATGAAAGAAACAAAAAAAGAAAACGGTTTGGAAATCCATCCGGGTCACTTCTGCAGAAGATTGGTCTACATACATCATGGAATAAACGGGACGGGAAAACACGGGGAGATAATAGCTTCAAAAGAAATGCTGCTTTTATAAGAAATGGCTTTTTCTTCCCGTTAGTCTGTTCACAATTGCAGACAGATTTCTGAAACCGGAGATGAAAAAGACAAGTATTGAAAAAACACGGAAAAATACGAAGTCTGACGATTCGATGTTCAAAACCATTCAAGATCAAATACTTTTACGATTCGATTTTCCCCTGGAAAATAAGGAAAGAAAGAATAGATCCGTAAATATATAAAAATTTTTTCGATATTCTGTCGAACAATATCTGTTTCGGGCTGTTCTTGGATCTTATATCATTCAGGGGTCAAGATTTTGGATGCAGACATAGATTTTTACTGTCGTGCGCGCTGGCGAGCCTCCCGGCGTGCACGGACTCTGGCGTCTTCTTCAAGGCGTTTTTTATATTGCTCATTCTGCAGAATTTTACGTTCCTTGTACCAGGTATCGAGATCTGCATCCGGAGGGATGTGCAGGTATTTGAGTGTCCGTTCGGCAATGGCACTGAATGTAGGGCCTGCAACGGCACCGCCATAGTATCCCCCCTGAGGTTCATCGCAGGTTACAAGCAGAACAAATTTTGGGTGGTCTGCCGGGACAAATCCGCAGAAGGAGGCAACATACTTTTTGCGGTAGGCTCCATCAATAAACTTTTCAGAGGTGCCGGTTTT
>CASERY010000023.1 GCA_949290385.1 uncultured bacterium
GTATGACAGAAGTATTGCAGATCTATTTGACCGGAAAGGGATTGGAGGAGGAACTGTTTCATAGATATTTTTTGACTGTATCTGCCTTTTGCTATGTTGACGAAAAAATTCCTCGGTAAAAAAACTCCGGATAAATAACAAAGAAAAGCCATCCCTTCCGGTTTTAATGACCGCGGGGAGGGATGGCTTTAAAAAGATGCGATATCCCGAAATAAACAGAATAACAGGATATTTTTTATCTCATTAGAATAATACTGTTTATCTGGATGCGTTTGCAGAAATCCCGCTGAAAAATCAGCGGAGAAGCTCTTTTGTGTATTGAATCCAGGCATCGGCCAGAAGCTGATGACCTGCAGGGGTGGGATGGACTCCATCCACAAGCCAGTATTCCTGAGGCGCGCGTTTCAGATTTTCATTCAGAATGCTTTGGAATGGAATCAGTGTACAGCCAAATTCTTTTGCAAGTTTCGCCACAATTTCACGGCGCTGCTCCACTTCTGGAAGCCATTCAGGGGCAACCGCACCAAAGGGGAGGACAAAGGGCTCGATAAGAACAATTTTTGTTTCCGGAAGGACTTCTTTTGTCCATTGCAGAAGCATACGATAAATTGTTTCATATCGGGGGACTTCCACCCCGTTCTGCCAGTTGAATTCGTGCCAGGTATCATTGACTCCAATCAGAATGCTTACAAGATCCGGTTTCATATTCAGACAGTCGCATTTCCACCTGGCATAGAGGTCCACTACGCGGTTCCCGCTGATTCCGCGGTCAAAACATTGAAAATCTACTTCAGGACGATCTGCACGGAGTCTTGCAGAAACCAGAAGAGGATACCCGAATCCAAGGCCCCCGCCGGAAGAATTCGGCTTATTTTGTTCATCTCGATTGCGGCAGACATCCGTAATGGAGTCACCCTGGAAAAGAATGGTAAAATTTTTTTTCATAAAAAACCTTTCAGTTTCAATCGTAAATTTAAAGCAAGTCTGCTTCGATGCTGAAATAAGAAATCAAGTTTATAACTGCAAAGCAAAGAACGAATCCTGTTTTTCACAAAAGGTTCTGATTGAGAAATTCATCCTTTCTTCATTCGGATTTTCCATGAATGGCTGCAAGAGAAATCGCTGGACCATCTTTTTTCGCTGAAAGACTTTTTTAGCAAACATTCTAAAAATAATCCGATGTACCCTCAAAAAACAGAATTTCATTACGACCTTGAGAACTTGTTGATTTATACAGGAGAACGTGTCCTGCCAATTCCATGTTCCATTTCCATTTTTCATTCGGATTATGTATGAGCATCCGGATAAGTTCTATGACCAAAAATAGAAGACCCAACCCGCACAATGGTAGCACCTTCTTCGATGGCATATTCAAAATCACCACTCATTCCCATGGACAATTCCGGCAGTTTCACGGCATAGCTGGATTCCATCCGATTGCGTATTTCACGCAAGTGGGCAAACGTCCTGCGGGTTTCCTGTTCATCCGCACCGACTGCGGCCATCGTCATGAGGCCTTTAAAGTCCAGATTCTTTGTTTCAAGCATGAGTTCAGCAAGACGGAAGGCTTCCGTTTCACTGCCAATGCCAGTTTTGGAATCTTCTCCGGAAAGATTCAGTTCCAGAAGTATATTCAGACGTTTATTCAGGGTCCCAGCTGCGGCATCAAGTTTGCGGATCAACTTCTCAGAATCCACGGAATGGATCCATTGAACCAGAGCCGCAGCCTTGGCTGCCTTGTTTGACTGCAGATGGCCGATCAAATGCCATTCAATTTCAGAAGTAAGCGCCGGCACTTTTATTTCCAGTTCCTGAACTTTGTTTTCTCCGAAACGAATCTGCCCGCTGGCAAGGGCATCCTGAACAGCGGAGACAGGAAAGGTTTTGGACACCGCAAGAAGACGAACTTCCTCCGGTTTCCTTCCCGCCCGTTCTGCAGCAGCGGCAATGCGTCCTCGAATAAATTCAATGCGATCACAGATTTCAGACATAAAATAAAAACTCCTTCCTGCTTATCCATAAAATTGCATGGCAGCTTCAGACACCTTTCCGCCAGCCGGTTTTATTAATAGAAAGCTCTGGCGGAGCAATCGTAATTTTGGTTCCGGGTTCGGTACTTTCTGTCAGCCACACGTTACCTCCGATTACGGATCCCTCTCCAATGGTCACAGCACCAAGAACTGTTGCACCTGCATAAATTGTGACATTGTCCTCCAGGGTTGGATGACGCTTGGCTCCTTTAATAATCATGCCGCAGGCATCTTTGGGGAAGGAAAGCGCACCCAGAGTAACTCCCTGATAAATTTTGACCCCGTTTCCAATGACAGCTGTTTCCCCGATCACAACTCCTGTGCCATGGTCGATGAAGATTCCTTTCCCGAGAACGGCTCCGGGATGAATGTCAATTCCGGTAATTCTGTGTGCATATTCGCCCATCAGCCGGGGAATCATCGGGACTTTCTTTTCGTAAAGACAGTGAGCAATGCGCTGAATGGTAATGGCACGGACCCCCGGATAGCTGAGAACGATTTCATCCAGAGATTTTGCTGCAGGATCTCCTTCATACGCTGCCTGAATGTCGAGCTTCATGTATTCACGGATGCCGGGAATAGCGGACAGCAGATACCGGGCTGCTTCATCGGCAAGTTCGTGACAGTTGCATGCATTTTCTTTATTCAGAAGGCAGTTATACCGGTAAGTCCTGAGAATGATATTCTTGAGATTGATATAGGTGGTAGCGAGGATTTCTCCAACAGCGTATTTCAAAGTATCAGGCGAATAAGCTTCTTTTTCAGCAAAGCCTGGAAAGATCAGTTCCAGAATCTGATTTAGAATCTCCAGAATTTCAGATTCTCTCGGCAGATTGTTTCCTTCGTTATGATTGACCGCTTTCCCATCGGCATAGGTTTCACAGATTTTCCGGGCAAGATCTCCGATGAATTCACTGTCATTCTGTTTTTTCTTGCAGGATTCTTTACAATTCATTGCATTCAAACTCCATTCAGTTCAGTTGGCAGAGAAGCCGAAGGCTTTTGCTTTTTTCCCAAGGGGAGGGGGGTAAAAGAGATCTGATTTCTTCTCTGCTGTGTTTCAGGGGAGGGTTGTTATTCCACATTTTGAATTTGTTCGCGGATTTTTTCAAGCTCCGTTTTCATAATAACTGCCAGAGGAGAAACTTCTACTGTGCCGCATTTATTGCTGAGGGTATTGATTTCCCGGAAAATTTCCTGAGTCATGAAGTCCAGCTGCCGGCCGATTGGTTCATTCTCTTTGGCAAGGATGGAACGGAAGTTCTTAAAATGACTGTGCAGTCTTGTAATTTCCTCAGTGACATCCGCTTTGTCTGCATAGATGACAAGTTCTCTGCAGAGACGGTCATCATCCGCTTCTGCAGAAAGGCCTGTCTCCCGAATTCTTGCAAGGAGCTTCTCATACTGCATTTTCGGGTATTCTTTGACCAGCGGTTCAATCTGGGAGAGTGTCTGCTCCAGAAGAGAGAGGCGGTTAAGAGTATCAGTCAGAAGATGTGCGCCCTCTCGACGGCGCATTTCAATCATATTGTCGAGAGCTTCCATTGTCACCTTGCAGAGAAGATTTTCTATTTCAGGAGTGGAATAGTCCGGAGAATATGGTTCCAGTACTCCGGGAATGCTCAGAAGCTCCGCTACAGAAAATTCTCCCCGAACAGGCAGAGTATTTGTCAAATCAGTAGAAAGTTCTACCAGCTGCCGTATCAGAGACCGGTTGACTTTCAGGGGTGTGCAGGAAGATTCCGGGAGGTCGTTTTCCAGTGAATTGGTATTTTTTTCCGAGGAAGATGAGTCATCCTCATGGCGTATAAAATCAACCCTTACCACAAGTGAACCGCGACTGATTTTCTGAGCAATTAGTTGTCTGAGCTTGCTTTCGTAAAAACCAATTTCCCGGGGAAGGGCAAATTTTAATTCAAACTGTTTTCTGTTTACGGAGGAGACTTCAACACGGAATCCGACTTCCGCATTTTTTTCTTCTCCGGAAGCACATCCGAAACCTGTCATACTGTTCATAATAAAAAACTGCTGCTTTCCTTTTTACTCTGTGTTATCCTGTGTGAATGAATGGATTCATCCGAAAAAAGAAGTGGTTCATTCCCTTTTTCCGGATAAAATATACTGTACGAGTTTTTTTATCCATCAGCAGGAAACAGTCATCCATTTTCCTGAACGGGGCCATCATAAAGACGGAGCTCTGAAACTTTTTTGAACAGATTGGAAGTATTTTCAAATTGCAGGAAAACAATTAATTTGTCATGCTTCCACGGTCGAAAAGATTTTGACGCTCCTCTTCCTTGTTATTGTTTCTCTGGATTTTTTCAGGAGGTGGGAATGTAAGTTTATCCGGCGGATTTTCCACTTGAATCATTCTGCGCTCCTTTTCAGGGAGAATATGCTCATCCAGAGAGGGTACGGTCATGACCTGACCTTTTACAAGAGACCACCTGTAGATACCCCCCGAATAAGAATATCCGGTAAAAACAAGTTTTTGACTGGCATCGTCTGCAGGCCAGACAAGGGACAGTTGAACAGGGCCCTGTTGTTTGTCAGGCTTGTCTTCTGTCTCCGGATTCCAATCCATGTCTTCGTCATTTTCGTCTTCGAATTCAAAGATGGCCTCATCTCCTTCCGGAGATTGAATTGCCAAGGTTGTATACAGATATTCAGGTGGAGAAAAACGAATGCGGTTCAATTCCGCCTGAGATAGATAGCGCATTTCATTCAGAGCAAAGTCAATGCATTGCTTGTGCGCCTGGTTGGCTGGAATATTTTCAGGAACATAGTTTTTTACCTGCTAGCGATTGGGGGTCCACCCGCGCATGGATCTCTCCCCTTCGCCTGAAACAACCACCATGGCATCCAGTCCGGGAGGAATCCAGACAATACAACTGTGCATATAATCAAGATGAGGAGCTTCCGGAAGACGGGTGATGTTATTGACTTTGATGTGAGCTTCGTCCGGGATTGGCATGGTCATACGGGGAAACAGGGTATTTTCAAAAATCTGCGGCTGCGTGTAACGAATGTAGTTTCGTTGTGTTTCAGAGATGCCGCGGATATTTTCAAGTGCATATGTTCTGGCTTTTTCAACGGCTTCTTCCGTATAATCTGTTTTACATGCCGGAATAGAGAACAGTAGCCCGGCAGCAAAGCAGAGAAGAGAAAATCGATGAAAAAAAGCCTTGAGATTGAAATTCATGCAAAAACCTTTCTTTCTGCGTATCTGGGAAATCCAAACCAGTCTCAGTTGATGGCTGGTTTTTCTTTTTTAATATAATCTGAAATCAGTGAAACGCAATGAACTTTAGCGATTATTTCCCAATTCCGAGCACTTCTAGAATAGCCTGTTCCGCAAGTTCCGGTGTCAGATCTGCAAAACATGCGCGTGTACCAAGAGGACAGACTCGTTTGAAACAAGGGGAACAGGGCTGTTTTGAATAGACAAGTCTCCAGTTCTTTCTGGGGGCAACCGGACATGTCGCCGCAGGATCGGTTGATCCGAACACTGCAACTCCCGGAGTTCCGAGCTATGCCGCCAGATGCATGGTTCCGCTGTCATTTGCCAGACAACAGTCTGCCTGTTGAAGGAGAATCATCAACTGTTTCATAGTCGTTTTGCCTGCAAGCTGGAAGATTCTGTCTGATGCAAGCCCTCTGAGCACTTCCTCTGCAATGGCGGATTCACTGGCATTGCCGACGGCAAAAACACAACCATGTTGTTCGTGTATCCACCATTCTGCAACGGCCCTGAAACGGGAACTGTCCCATCTTTTTGCATCTCCGTAAGCTGCTCCGGGCGCAACGGCAAGCAGAGGCCGGTTGGACTGAAATATCTGTGCGAATTCCGGATCTTTCTGCATAGATTCTTTTTCCCGGAAATGAAAATGTGGCATGGATCCATCCCAGTCTCCAGCTCCCAGCGCTTTTGCCATGGCAAGATAAACACATGCCTGATGATAAGGATTCAAAACTTTGTTCCTGCGTTTAGGCAAAGACCATTTTGACTTCAGCAGGAAACTGCGATGCCTCGCTTTGACCCCGTAAAGATGGCGGCTGCCGAGGAGTTTCAGGGCAATGGCATCTCTGAATGAATTATTGAACAGCAGGGTCGCTCCCGGATGAAGTTCACGGAAAGTATAACGTTCAGATGCATTGGGAAAAGCATGAGCGTTCTCCAGTGGAATGACTTGTCCGGCTTCTTCCATTTCATCAAAAAGCGGAGCAAGTCCTTTGGGACAGGCAATAAAAAGTCCGCATGTTGCAGGCAGGCTTTTTTTCAGCATTGCCAGAGCGGGAAAAGTCATGACTGCGTCGCCCAGCCAGTTTGGCGTACGTACCAGAAGGCCGTCTCCCCATTGATGGCCTGAAACCGGGCAGGGGGCAAGTTTTGGAAAATCGGATAGTTCAGGTATAATAATCGCTTTTTGAGTCATAAAAGTTTCTCCACAGCTGAATTCAGAATAATGTACATGGGAAAATGCTGTATTCAACTGTATTTTTCCCTTCTGTGTGATGTTTGCGGATTCCTATTGAAGCTTCTCTTTACTCTTCTTCTCTCCAATAATGAAGGATAAAAGGCCTTTTTTTGAAAAAAATGAGATTTTTTTAATTTTTTTATAAAAAGCCCTTGATTATTTCAAAAAAGACCCTATATTAACTGGTAACAAAGCAAGGGATAAGAAAAGTTTCCTTGGTTTGAAAGAACAGCCCCCTCCTGAGACTGTCGGGTTTCCCCCCTCCCTTTTTTCCCGGCAGTCTCTTTTTTTTATCTATTTATCCTATATCCTGAACTATGTAAAGCCTATACTATACTCAGTTCTTCTGTACTGGTCTTTTACGCTTTTATCCAATAGCAATAGTTTTTTCAAAAATTTCATGCTTTTGAATGGCCAGAAAAGAGGATTTATTCAAAAATCACATATAAAGAACTTGTAAAAAAACGGGAAATCGTCTAGTATATCAACAGCAGCTTACTGTACAGAAGAGATGAAAGGAGGGCCATATCATGAGTTTCAAAATAGAATGTCCATTCTGTCATCAGGAGATGTTGGCAGAAGAGAAATGGATAGGTCAGGAAGCCGAATGTCCATTTTGTTCTAAAACAATGATTATTACAAAGGATGGTGCCGTTTCACAGCCGCTTGTAAACAGGAACTCATCCGGGGAGAAAATTCCGAGCTATCTTTTCCTGGCTATCATAACCACGATTTTATGCTGCCTGCCGTTGGGTATTGTATCCATCGTTTATGCTGCTCAGGTAAACAGCAAGCAGATGGCTGGGGATATCGAAGGTGCCAGAAAGGCATCGCAGCTGGCTCTTATCTGGGCCTGCATTGGAATCGCTCTGAGTATGGGATCAGGTTTGTTATGGGGTTGTTTCTCCGTCATTTTCGACTACTTCTAATGGCTGGAATGGGCTGTGCCGGAATTGCCGGCGGCATTTTCCTGTATAGTCATGATCCTACCACCACTCAATGGATGCCTGTATGTGTTTTTCACGAAATCACAGGCATGTATTGTCCAGGATGCGGAAGTGGACGTTCTGTTTATGCGTTGCTTCACGGAGATTTCCTGCAAGCCATGAGAATGAATGTGCTTCTGTATCCAATGCTTTTATTTGCAGGATTGATCTTGTGGAAACCTGAGATCGGAAAAAATTCAAAGGTTATCTGGAGCGTATTCTTCATCCTGATTGCTTACTGGGTTTTGCGAAATATACCATTTTTTCCATGGAACTATCTGTAGCCCCAAGCATAAAATTTTTCAGGGAAGGGATCCTGCTGACTCTGAGAGCTGGGATATATTAAGTTAAGCAAATGGATAAAATTCTTCTGTATTTTTTTGTCCATACTTGGTTGTTTTTGCCTCTGTTATTTGAAAAATAATATTCCAGAAGTAAAGGCGTTCATTGTTTGAAAAGAAAAAATCTTCCGGGAAATATGGGTATTTCTCGGAAGATTTTTCTTTTGTTCAATGGTTCAATGATGAATCTGAGCAGGAACGATTTCATCTATTTTTCTCCTCCTTCTCAGGAAGATTTTTACTGAAAAGGAGGAAGATGAATGTTTGAAATCATTTACCAGCCTGATATTCCTGAAGAGATTTTACAGGAATTTTGCATTTTCTTGCAGCCTGAATTCCTGCCACAGCCGCTTTTGCTGCTGCCGCCGTAGTCATATATGGAATCTTGTGCTGAATGGCAAGTTTCCGGATTGATCCATTGTGAATGTGAGCAATACCACTGTTCGGGGTATTGAAAATGAGATCAAAGGTGTTGTTTTTCACCAGGTCGCTTACATCCGGACGGCCTTCACCGATCTTGTTCACAATGGAACATGGTACATCATGTTCTGCAAGGAATTCGGCGGTTCCTTCCGTGGCAATGATGTTGAACTTCAGTTCATGCAGGGCCTTGACAATGGACAGAAATTCCGGACGTTCGCGCTTGCTGATGGAAACGAGCACTGTTCCTTCCAGCGGAAGTTTTGCATCTGCCGCCTGCTGGGCCTTGTAATAGGCGAGGGGGAAGGTTTCAGCCAGACCGAGCACTTCTCCGGTGGAACGCATTTCCGGTCCGAGAATCGGGTCCACTTCCGGGAACATGTTGAACGGGAAGACTGCTTCCTTCACACCGTAATAACCTTTGCATTTTACCTGAAGCTGATCGCTGTATTGGTTTAGACTGTGTCCGAGCGTAAGTCCTGTGGCAATCCGCGCCAGCGGCACTCCGGTTACTTTTGCAACCAGCGGCACTGTGCGGGAGGCTCTTGGATTGGCTTCAATGATGTAAACCTGATCCTCAAAAATGGCAAACTGGACATTCAGAATTCCTGCGACTTTAAAGTCTTTTGCAATGGCTCCCGCATATTTGCAGATGGTATCCAGATGTTTCTGAGGAATGGAGACCGGCGGTATGACACATGCAGAATCCCCGGAATGAATACCACAGAGTTCAATGTGTTCCATAACTGTTGCCACAAAGGTGTTTTCTCCATCGGAAAGCGCATCGACTTCGCATTCCAGTGCATGGCTCAGGAAACGGTCGATGAGCATGGGATAGTCCGGACTGACCTGAAGCGAGTTTACTGCATAATCCCGCAGCATGGCCTCGTCATAAATCACCGCCATGCCTCGGCCGCCGAGTACGAATGACGGGCGGACCATAACCGGATACCCGATTTCTCCAGCCAGCTGCACAGCCGCATCAACAGATGTTGCCGTGCCGGATTTCGGCTGAGGAATATTCAGCGCCAGCATACGCTCCCGGAAATATTCGCGGTCCTCTGCCAGACGGATACCTTCCGGCTGGGTTCCGAGAATCTGTACGCCATTATCTTTCAATTCCTGCGCAATATTCAGTGGTGTCTGTCCACCAAACTGGCAGATAACGCCCATGGGCTTTTCTTTCTCATAAACAGCCAGAACATCTTCCACCGTAAGAGGTTCAAAGTAGAGCTTGTCGGATGTGTCATAGTCTGTCGAGACTGTTTCCGGATTGCAGTTGATGATAATCGTTTCGTATTTCTCATCCCGCAGGGCAAAGGCCGAATGACAGGCACAGTAGTCAAACTCAATACCCTGACCGATTCTGGACGGGCCTCCGCCCAGAAGCAATATTTTCCGGGGATTGCTGGAAACCGGAACTTCATCGGGAACATCGGCATAAGTCGAATAATAATATTCTGCGTGTTCAACCCCGGAAACCGGTACTTTGCAGTAAACGGCGTGAATGCCTGCTTCTTTGCGTGCTTTGCGGATATCCGATTCCTTGACTTTAAAGAGCTGTGCAAGGTACTTGTCGGAAAAACCTTCCTGCTTAGCCTGTTTCAGAAGATCTGCCGGAAGATTCAGAAAATTGCAGGAGGCAAGCTTTTGTTCTGTCTGAACCAGTTCCAGCATTTGTTCAATAAAGTATTTGCCGATTGCCGTGTGTTTGACGATTTCGTCAACAGAGGCACCTTTTTTCAGCGCTTCATAAATCTGGAAATAGCGTTCACTGTTTGGCGTAGTAAGGGCTTTAATGAGTTCCTCACGGCTCATTTTTTCAAACTTCTTCACAAGACCAAGTCCGGATCTGCCAATTTCCAGACCGCGGATTGCTTTTTGAAAGGCTTCCTTGAAGTTTTTGCCAATGCTCATAACTTCGCCAACGGCACGCATCTGGGTGCCCAGACGATCCTGAATGCCCTGGAACTTTTCAAACGCCCAGCGGGCAAATTTTACTACAACATAATCTCCGGAGGGAGTGTACTTGTCCAGCGATCCGTCACGCCAGTAAGGAATTTCAGAGAGAACTTCTCCAGCCGCAAGTCTTGTGGAGACAGCTGCAATGGGAAATCCGGTTGCTTTGGAAGCCAGTGCAGAGGATCGGGAGGTCCTTGGATTGATCTCAATAACGATAATCCGGTCGTCTTTGGGGTTGTAGGCATACTGACAGTTGCAGCCACCGGTGAGTCCAATGGCATCCAGAATCCGATAAGAATACTCTTGAAGTCGGTCAATGATTTCCTGCTTTACTGTGAGCATGGGGGCAACGCAGAAGCTGTCTCCCGTATGAATTCCCATAGGACATATATTCTCAATCGTGCAGACGGTGATTTTCTATCCGGAGGCATCCCGGACTACTTCCAGTTCCAGTTCTTCCCAGCCGATGACAGCCTCTTCCACAAGCACCTGATGAATGAGAGACGCATCCAGACCGCGCTGAAGCACTTCCTGCAGCTCTTCCACGTTGAAGACAAGTCCTCCTCCGGTACCCCCCATGGTGAAGGCCGGACGCAGACAGACCGGATACCCGTATTCGGCTGCAATTTTCGCTCCTTCTTCCACAGAATAGCATTCTTTGGAGCGTGCCATGGGAATGCCGATGGAATTCATGGTTTCCTTGAAAATAATGCGGTCTTCTCCGCGCTTAATGGCATTCAGATCCACTCCAATGACTTCAACATGATATTTTTCAAGAATCCCTTGATCATGAAGACTGATCGCCAGATTCAAGGCTGTCTGACCGCCAAGATTCGGGAGAAGGGCATCCGGACGTTCTTTTTCTATGATGGCGGCAAGACAATCCGGTGTAAGTGGTTCAATATAAGTGTGATCTGCCATGACTGGATCTGTCATGATCGTTGCAGGATTGGAATTGACCAACACAATTTCATATCCCAGTTTGCGCAGCGTTTTGCAAGCTTGCGAACCGGAATAGTCAAATTCTGTAGCCTGGCCGATTTTGATGGCTCCGGATCCGATAATCAGAACTTTCTTGATGTCTGTACGTTTTGGCATAAACATATCCTCGATTTTGAAGGGTTGCCGGATGTTATTTTTCTGAATCAGCTTTTCTTGAAAGTACTGAAAGCCGATTGCTTTTCCTTTTTTCATTCATTCCTGATGATGAACGGTACTTTCCTTCATCAGGTTGAATTTGATTTGTTGTTTCCTTGAATGAATGGCTGCCTGTTTATTCTGTAGGATGGAATCAGGGGATTGTATAAATCCTGTATAGAAGATTCATTCATGCTTTTTGGCTCTGGCCTCACAGTAGATGCATCGATAGATGCGCTGTTCTGGATCCGTGAGTTTGAAGATGTGGGGAAGTTCCTGTTCTGTGGTAGTAATGCATCGAGGATTTTCACAGAAAATAACATTCGTCAGCTGTGTCGGCAGCTGCGGATGACGTTTTTCAGCAAGTTCTCCATCCCGGATGATATTGACTGTAATATCCGGGGCAATGTATCCCAGAACATCCCAGTTTAAATCAATGATCTCATCGATTTTAATAATATCTTTCCTGCCCAGTTTTGAACTGGCTACATTCTTCAGAACGGCTACAGAACAGGATAGATCATCAAGCCCCAGAATCCGGTAAAGCTTCATGCTCAGGCTGGCAGGAATATGATCGATCACAATTCCATTGCGGATAGCATCAATAATCATTTTAATCGATCTCCAGAAGTTTGAGAATTAAAGCCATACGAATGAATTTCCCATTGAGCACCTGGTGAAAATAACAGGCTCTTGGATCATCATCCACCGCACATGAAATTTCATTGACCCGGGGCAGGGGATGCATAATGCACAAGTCAGACTTTGCATTTTTCAATTTTTCCGGTGTCAGGATATAGCTGTCCTTGAGTCGGATATAATCTGCTTCATTGAAGAAACGTTCCTTTTGAACACGGGTCATATATAGAATATCCAGGTTTGGCAACGCCTGATCCAGTTTGGCTGTTTCCTCAAAGTCCAACTTCTTTTTCTGAAGAACATCCACTTTGATGTAATCCGGAAGTTTCAGTTCTGCCGGAGAGATCAGTGTAAAATGAATATTGTGGTAACGCGACAGCGCTGAAATCAGTGAATGAACGGTTCTTCCAAACTGCAGATCTCCGCAGAAACCGATCCTTAAATCGTTCAGGCGTCCTTTTTCACGCTGGATGGTGAGCAGATCGGTAAGAGTCTGAGTCGGATGATTGTGTCCTCCGTCACCCGCGTTGATAATGGGGACGGATGCCTTCATAGAGGCCACTTTAGGCGCTCCTTCCTTCGGATGGCGCATGGCTATGATATCAGCGTAACAGCTGACAGCCCGCACTGTATCCTGTACGCTTTCACCTTTGCTGGTGGAACTGCTGCTGGCTTCTGAAAATCCAATGACATGTCCGCCCAGTTCATACATGGCTGCCTCAAAGCTCAAACGGGTCCGGGTGGACGGCTCAAAAAAGAGGGTGGCAAGTTTTTTACCTCTGCATTTTTCTGCATAGCGGTCCGGATGATCGATGATGTCATTGGCTTTGCTGATAAGTTCATCGATCTCGGCGGTTGTCAGATCCAGAATGTCGATAAGACTCTTCATGTTATGCCCCGATCCAGGATTCATCTGAAGGATTGTCACGGAATTTGAACAGGCGTGCCACATCTTCATGTTTGATGTAGCCTTCTTCTGCAGCTACCTGCACTACGGTATCGAAATTAGTCAGACTGATATTTTTTACATTGGCTTGGGCCATGCGTTCCAGACCTTTTTTCATGCCGTAGGTATAGATGCTTACGATTCCAAGAACTTCTGCGCCAGCTTCCCGCAGGACCTGAACAACTTCAATGACGCTTCCAGCTGTTGAAATCAAATCTTCCACAACCACCACTTTCTGGCCTTTTTCTAGTTTTCCTTCAATCTGATTGCCTCTGCCGTGGTCCTTGGCTCCGGAGCGTACGTACCCCATAGGCAGATTCATCAAATGGGCTGTAATGGCCGCATGGGCAATTCCTGCCGTGCTTGTTCCCATGAGCACTTCCACTTCGGGATAGTTCCTGCGGATGGTCTCAGCAAGAGCCTCCTCCACATCCGTGCGGACAGCCGGGGCTGTGAGCGTAAGGCGATTGTCGCAGTAAATCGGGCTCTTGATTCCGCTGGCCCAGATAAATGGTGTCTCCGGACGCAGAAATACCGCTTGAATGGAGAGCAGATCTTTGGCAATTTTTGTTTCAAACATGGTAAAACAGACTCCTTCCGGAAAAATTATCCTAAAAATTCTTTGAGGCAGCGTTCATAAGCGGCAACAGGATTTTCTGCACGAGTGATGGGCCGACCCACTACAATGTAGTCTGATCCGATTTCCCGGGCTTTTGCGGGTGTGGTGACACGAGCCTGATCTCCGGTATCTCCATCGGCAAAACGGACCCCCGGAGTTACCGTCAGAAATTCTTTCCCGCAGCAACGGTGCACATCGGACGCTTCCAGCGGAGAACACACAACTCCGTCAAGACCTGCTTTTTTAGCGTTCAAGGCATAATGCATAACCACTTCATTCATAGGTTTCTGAATCAGAAGATCCCGTTCCATGGCTTCCTGGCTGGTGGAAGTAAGCTGGGTAACTGCAATGAGGAGGGGGCGAGTTCCATCCGGGCGTGTCAGCCCTTTGAGTGCACCTTCCATCATGGGGATGGTTCCTGCAGCATGAAGATTACACATATCCACATCCAGACGGGAAAGCACGGCCATGGCTTTCATCACAGTATTGGGAATGTCATGGAGTTTCAGATCCAGAAAAATCTGGTGTCCGCGTTTTTTGATTTCCCGCACAATTTCAGGGCCTTCTGCGTAGAAAAGCTCCATCCCGATTTTCAGATAGGGTTTTTTCCCGGTGAAAAGATCGAGAAAATCCATGACTTCTTTTCTGCTGTCGAAGTCGCAAGCAATAATGACATCTTTGCTCATGAATGGGCTGCTCCTATAATATCGGTTAAATTCTGAATATTCAAGCGTTCCATAACTGCGGGAAGCTCTTCAATGATTTCTTTGCAGATAAAGGGATTTTGAAGATTTGCCGCCCCAATCTGAACTGCGGATGCTCCGGCGAACATCATTTCAAGCACATCTTCCGTGGACGAAACACCCCCCATGCCGATGATTGGAATGCGAACCGCCTCGTAGACTTGCCAGACCATGCGCAATGCAACAGGAAAAACCGCTTTCCCGGAAAATCCGCCCATGGTGTTTGCCAGTACAGGTTTTCGTTTTCTCAAGTCTATTCTCATGCCCAGCATGGTGTTGATAAGAGATATGCCGTCCGCACCGGCGTCTTCACAGGCTTTTGCAATTTCCGCAACGTTTGTTACATTGGGCGTAAGTTTCAGATAGACAGGCTTGTGATTTGCCACAGCCTTCACCGCCCGGGTAATTTCGGCTGCGGAAGAGGGGCAGGTGCCGAAGCTCATACCACCATTATGAACATTAGGACAGCTTACATTGACTTCAATGAGTCCCACCTGTTCCTGGGCGGCAAGTTTTTCTGCACAGCAGACATATTCATCTCTGGAAAATCCGCTGATATTGGCAATGACTTTTTTCCGGAAGCATTTTTTGAGCCTTGGAAGTTCTTCTGCAATGACCTGGTCAACCCCGGGATTCTGCAGGCCCACAGAATTAAGCATTCCGGAGGCACATTCTGCGATTCTCGGGGTAGGGTTTCCGAACCGGGGATCCCGGGTGGTGCCTTTGAAGGAAAAGGTCCCGAGAATATTGATATCATACAATTCTGCAAATTCGTATCCGTACCCAAATGTTCCGCTGGCGGGAATGACAGGATTGTCCAGCTCAAAACCGCTGAGATTTACATGCGTATTCACCATATGACTTCTTCCTTTTTCAGTACGGGGCCATCTTTGCAGATTCTCTTGTTGCCGTATTTCGTTTTGCAGGAACAGCCCATACAGGCGCCGAATCCGCAGCCCATGCGTTCTTCAAAACTCAGTTCTCCGGAGCTTTCCGAGGCATCCGAAACGGCTTTAAGCATGGCTTCCGGACCGCAACTGTAGAAATAGCTGTAATTGTGGAAATTTTTGAGTGCATCGGTCACAAAACCGGAAATGCCGTAAGATCCGTCTGCTGTAGTGATGACTGTTTCAAGTCCAAGTGCCTTGAATTCCTGTTCTCCGAATACATCTTCCCGGGAATTGAATCCAAGAATGACTGACGGATGTTTTTTCTGTTCAAGCAGCTTTTTAGCGAGATAATACAGAGGCGGAACTCCGACGCCTCCTCCAATCAGCAGTGGCTTATCCCCGCTGCAGGAGGTGTCATAACCATTTCCGAGTCCGGTAAGCAGATCCAGATGGCGGCCTTTTTCCAGTTTTGACATATAGGCTGTCCCATGTCCGACCACCTTGTAAATGATGGTGAGCATGTCTCCGCTGAGATCACAGACTGAAATTGGGCGCCGCAGATAAAACCCGTTGAGCGCTATGTTGACAAACTGGCCCGGTGCTGTGACGGCGGATGTATCCCCTTGCAGGATCATCAGATAAATATCTTTGGCAATCTTCCGGTTTTTGCGGATTTTGAAGAGACCTTTTTTCAAGCATCCTGCCATACGAGTTCTCCCTGTACAAATGTCTTATTGCAGTGTCCGAAAACTTTTTTGCCGGCAAAGGGAGTGCTTTTCCCTTTGCTTAAAAATTTTTCAGGATCAATGATTTCTTCTTTATTCAAATCAAAAATGCAGAGATCTGCCGGTTTCCCTGGCTCCAGTTCGCTGCCGATGCCGAAGCGTCTGGAGGGATTGTCATGCATGAGTTCAATGAGTTTTTCCAACGGAAGGATTCCTGACCGGACCAGTTCCGTGTAAAGTACGGGAAATGCACATTCAAGACCTGTTACGCCCATCAGACTTTTTTCGAGACCTCTGCTTTTCTCCTCCGCAGTGTGAGGGGCATGATCTGTTGCAATCATGTCGATGGTCCCGTCCAGCAAGCCTTCAATCAGAGCGGCGCGGTCCCGTTCAGACCGGAGAGGAGGATTCATTTTAAACCGGCCATCCTCCTGCAGATCCTTGTCGGAGAGCGTCAGGTAATGGGGACAGGTTTCACAGGAGACATCTGTTCCGGCAGCTTTTGCTTTCCGGATCAGATCGACACTTTCCGCTGTGGAGATGTGACAGACATGATAACGGCAGTGTGTTTCTGCAGCAAGTTTTAAATCCCGTTCGATTTGTTTCCATTCCGATTCGGAGGAAATGCCCCGATGATGGTGAAGTTCTGCATATGTTCCTGCATGGATGTAACCTCCGTGGAGAAGGCTGTTGTCTTCACAGTGTGCGGCAATGATTTTATGCAGTGCGGCTGCCTTCAACATAGCTTTGCGCATGATTTCTTCATTTTGAACACCTTTTCCGTCATCGGAAAAGGCAATGCATTCGGGCGCAGTCCGATCCATTTCAGAAAGTTCTTCACCTTTTTCCTGCATCGTGATGCTGGCGTAAGGATATACATGAATCCGCGCTTCCGCCCGGATCATTTCCTTTTCAAACATCAGGTGTTCCAGGGTATCTGGAACTGGATTCAGATTCGGCATGGCACATACATGGGTGAAGCCTCCGTGAGCAGCGGCCATGGATCCGGTATCAATGGTTTCCTTGATGGAGAATCCGGGTTCGCGGAAATGCACATGGACATCAATCAATCCAGGGAAGACGTGTTTCCCTGCAAGATCAATGACCGGGAGGTTCGGATGGGCCTGTTTTAAATGTGGTTCGACGGCGGTAATAAATCCATCCTCAATTTTCATATCAGCAGTATGCCATTGGCCGGTGTTCCTGCTGTAGAGAGTTCCGTTGGTAAGCAGAAAAGTCATAAGAGTATCCAGGCTCCTGTGTTTTCAAGGTTTTCCGGGTAAGCAGACAAAAAAAAATCTTGCCGGACCTGGCAAGATTTTAAGAGATTCAGGAAAAACAGGAAATCTTTTATAATGGTTTTGGGACCCTGAAATACAGATTTCTGAAAAAGGAAAAAAGAATGCCGCGTGATTGCAGAAATGCGTTTGCCGTCTGTTTTGATCATCTCGCGATATCCCGAATTTATACATTTTTTGCAAATGATGCCCGGGAATGTACTATACGCTCACTTTCCAAAAAGTCAAGATTTTTACCGACGTCTTCTGAGCTTTTCCTGCATTTTGGAGGCTCTTTGCTTTCCCATAAGAGTGAAATGCTATATGCAGATTATTTTTTCGGTAGATTAGAATAATGGAATTCTTTCTTATTTATTGCTGTAATACGTTAATAATCAATCTATTAAAAAATATATCAGGATTGATTTTATGGATGGATGAAAATGAGAAAAAAGAAAAAAATATCTATTGTTTAGGAATTATTCTTGTTTTTATTTGAAAAAACACTCATGCCTGCTACATTGTTCACTGACTCAGAAAATTGAACAAACCAGAAAACGGAGATACAGGAGATCCATTATGCAGGCAATCAAAATTACAGATCATGTTTATTGGGTAGGTGCCATCGACTGGGCGCTGAAAGAGTTTCATGGTTATACAACGCACCGGGGAAGCACCTACAATGCATTTCTGATCCTGGCCGATAAAATTACCCTGATTGACACGGTAAAGGCTCCTTTCAAGCAGGAAATGTATGAGCGGATCCGTTCTGTGATTGGAGATGAGACCAAAGTTGACATTCTGGTATCCAACCATGCGGAAATGGATCACTCCGGAGCGCTTCCAGAAGTGATCCGGGATTTGAAACCTGAGAAAATTTATGCATCTCCCATGGGGATCAAGGCACTGGATGCGCATTTCGGAATCGGCAGTCTCCTTACGGCTGTGAAGACCGGCGAAAGCATCAGCCTTGGAAACATGACGCTGTCTGCCGTAGAGACCAGAATGTTGCACTGGCCGGACAGCATGTTCACCTATCTGGCGGAGGAAAAGGTCCTGTTCTCTCAGGATGGATTCGGAATGCATTTTGCCACGGATAAAATCTTTGCCGTGGATAATGACTGGCATGTAATGCTGGAAGAGATGAAACGTTACTATGCAAATATTCTTCTTCCGTACTCTCCACAGGTGCTGAACCTTCTGAAGGTGTTTCCGACTCTGAATCTGGATGTTCAGACAATTTGCCCGGACCACGGTCCCGTTTGGAATGGCGAACTTCTGCTGAAGCCCCTGGAGCTGTATAAGGCGTTTGCGGAACAGCAGTATGTGCCGAGAGCCATCGTGCTTTATGACACCATGTGGCACAGTACAGAAAAAATGGCGCTTCACATTGCAGATGGAATTCGCCAGGCCGGCGCGGATGTAAGGGTGTTTGCGCTTGACGCGGCGACGCGCAGTGATGTGGCAGCGGAACTCCTGGATGCTTCTGCACTGGTGGCAGGATCACCTACAATCAATAATGACATGTATCCGAGAACGGCTGATGTACTGACGTATCTGCGTGGACTTCGTCCCAAAAATATGCTGGGAGCGGCGTTTGGCTCATATGGCTGGAGTGGTGAATCGGTCGCGAAAATTAATGCCTATCTGACTGATATGAAGGCTGAACTTGTTTCTGACGGCCTTAAGATTCAGTATGTGCCGAAAGACGCAGATCTTGAGAAGTGTGAAGACTTTGGCCGTGAGATCGGTGCCAGACTTCTTGAAAAATGTCATTTGACGCAGCCGGGAAAGCTATGAAACTCCATTCAGATGAATGAAATGGAGTCTGTCAACAGACAGAATATTCAGTGGATATTTATAAACAACTTGTCAGAGCCTGTCAAGCAGCACAGGCAAAATCAGGAGTATTGTTTAAATGAGCTTTGAAAAATGTGTAGATGGAGTACAGTTTGTTGTCCATGGAAATGAAATGCCTCAAGATGCTGAATTAAAGGCTTACGCGGCTCACGCCCGGGAAAAATATCAGGCAGAGATCGAAAAGATTGACTTGAAAATCGATGGTGATTTTGTCGATATGAATACCTATCTGAAACCCAGGCCCTTTGAACGGATTCGCCGTATTACCGGATACCTGGTAGGTACTCTGGACCGCTTCAATGATGCCAAACGTGCAGAAGAAGCTGAGCGTGTCAAGCACGGAGCCCAGTCAAAGATTTCTGCATGATCTGCAGGAATCTGGATTTTTCAGAAATGAAATACCACTTCAAATTTTTTGGAGATAGGTATTTATGATCCTTTGATGTCTAGGGTAGACAATCAATGGAATCTTTCAAAGATCTTCATACTTCCATTCGTTGTATGAAGGTCTTTTTTTATGTACAGCTTCAAAAAGAATGGAGAGCAGCTGCCGGGGAGGGGCATAGATTGTTTTTTTTCGTTTCTGATTTTTACCTATCCATTCAAGCCGTGTAAAGATTTGAGAAAACGTCTGAATGGGAAAAAATTTTGCAATGGATGAGCACAGGTCTGGTGAATCTGAAGTGAAATAAAATAGTCCTGGCAAACTATGCCCCTTTTGTATGGGTGATTTTATAATATCAGACAGCCTGCTTAAGATGTACAGGAAGCAGGGAATTCATCTGGATCGGACAGCTGAAACTTTCAGATTTTTCCTGCATTCATCCAAGTGTTTTTGCAGAAAAGGTTATACAGTCAAGGAGAAGCGGGAGGAGAACGGACTTCCCGGACAAGGTAATCGAACTCATGATTGCGTATATATTCAAGGATAAGTCAGAAAAATGTAGTTTCCTAATGGCTGTTTATTCAAAGAAAAAAGAAAATAAAAAATGGGACAATGGGTGTCTTTCATCATTGTCCCTTCAGAGATTGATTCCTATGGGGAGTATTCCTGCATAGATTGGATCGTTGTTTATGAAATTAAATAGCTGAAATGCTTCAGAAGACTCCGGATTTTTATTTGTCCGGGTATCTCCTTTCGCTTTATTTCTCCACTGGTTCATAGCCGGCATCCTTGATTGCGCGGATCAGGATGCTTGTTTCTACGGGCTCTTCCAAGGTAACAGTGACGTTTTTGTCGGTCAGACTTGCAACGGCATTTTTCACTCCGGGAAGGGCTTTCAAAGCCTTTTCAACACGGGCGGTACAGTGTCCGCAGCTCATGCCGTCAACATAAATGATTTTTTCCATAGCAGTCTTCTCCTGTTGTGATGATTGAATAAGGGATTTTGGCAGAGTCATAGATTCTTTTCCTGATTTCGGATAGGATCCCGTGACTTGCTGCTGAAGGGGTTCAGTTCCTGGATATGAAGTCTTTTCCGCAGAGCTCCGGGATACGAATGGGCGGAATTTCCTAAGGCGAAGTGCATTCAGCACAACACAGACGGAACTCAGACTCATTGCGGCTGCTCCGAACATGGGATGCAGATGAATCCCGAAAGGAATCAGTACACCTGCTGCGGCAGGAATACAGATAATATTGTAGAAGAAAGCCCAGAAGAGATTTTCACGAATGTTTTTCATTGTCTGACGGCTGAGCTGAATACTTGTTGCCGCATCCATCAGGGAATTTTTCATGAGGACAACATCCGCTGCATCAATGGCTATATCCGTTCCAGCCCCGATGGCAATGCCTGTATCTGCCCGGGTCAAGGCAGGGGCATCATTGATTCCATCACCAACCATTGCAACTTTGCGACCGGCATTCTGAAGTTCACGGATGATTCTTTCCTTATCTTCCGGGAGAAGGCCGGCTCTGACATCTTCTATTTCAAGCTGTTTACCGACAGCTTCCGCTGTTTGGGGGTTGTCTCCCGTAAGCATTACCGTGTGAAGGTGCATGTGTTTGAAAAGCTGCAGTGCTTCTTTGCTGTCATGTTTGACGGTATCTGCAAGTGCAATCATTCCGAGAATTCTGGACCCATCTGAAAGAAAGACCGGTGTTTTCCCCAGAGCGGCCAGTTTTTGGGAGATTTCTGAAAAATGCTGCAACGCTGTGGAATCCGCACAGAGTTCCTGCATCATGGCAAGATTCCCAATTGTATGAAGTTTGCCGTGAATGGAGCCCTGAATGCCGCGTCCTGGAATATTTTTGAAATCAAAAACTTCCTGTGTTTTCAATCCTCTGCGCATGCATTCTTCCCCTATAGCGTTTGCAAAGGGATGAACTGAGAGTTTTTCCAGCGAACAGGCAGCGGCAAGAAGATCATTTTCAGAGATCCCTTCTGCCGGAATGATATCACTTACATTGGGATGTCCGGATGTAACTGTGCCAGTCTTATCCAGGACCACAGTGTCTGCCTGCTAAAGCGTTTCCAGTGCTACGGCGGACTTGAAAAGAATTCCAGATTCTGCCCCTTTGCCGGCGGCCACCATAATGGCAACGGGTGTAGCCAGCCCCAGTGCACAGGGACAGCTGATTACCAGTACTGCAATGGCAGTGGAAATTGCAAAATGAAAGGCTTCTCCAACAGCCAGGAACCACCATGCAAAAGAAACGCAGGCAATGAATATGACAACGGGCACAAAAACGGCACTGACTTTGTCTGCAATTCTTGAAATCGGCGCTTTGGAACTGCCAGCCTCTTCCACCAGCTGGATGATTTTGGACAATGTTGTATCCTTTCCAACTCTGTCAGCACGGATCCGAAGAAATCCGCTGCAGTTTACGGTCGCTCCAATCACGCAATCTCCAGGCCCCTTTTCAACAGGAATGCTTTCCCCGGTAACTGCGGACTGATCCACTGCGGCATTCCCTGAAATCACAGTTCCATCCACCGGAATGGACATGCCTTGTCGGACAATGAGAATATCTCCTGTTTTTACATCCGGAACCGGGATCTGAACCAACTGCTGATCTTCTTTTTCCAGAATGGCGAAATCCGGAATCAGCCGCACCAGTCTGGCAATGGCATCTCCGGTTTTTCTGCGGGATCTTGCTTCCAGATATTTTCCCAGGGAAACAAGAACAAGAATCATGGCGGAGGATTCAAAATAGAGTCCTTGAAAAGTGTAAGCCTGATGGCTTGCAGCTTTGTGCGCAATCTGGACAAGCACGGCACAGCTGTACAGAAAGCCTGCTCCGGATCCTATGGCAATCAGGGAGTCCATGTTGGGAGCCAGATGAAACAGGTTTTTGAGTCCATTCCGGAAAAAATGAAAATTCAAGGAAAGAATGACTGTGCATAACAGAAGTTGAGTAATACCGAAATAAAAAAACTACCAGGTCCGTTCAGAGGCATGGAGTGTGGGAAATGGATTTTGGCCCATCAGATGCCACGCACCAAGCATTAGCAGAATCAGAAAAATGACACTGCTGATGAGATTTCTTTTCATACGGACCATCTGAGCGGTTTCTTTTTCTGTAAAAGCACTCAGATCTGCATCTCCGGAAACAGGTTCTGCAGAATAGCCTGCATGGGAAACAGCCTGAAGAATCTGTTTTTCGCTAAGCAGAGATTCCCGGTATTCCACGACCATGGAGTGGGTCAGGAGATTAACCTGGACTGACTGAATGCCGGGTAATGCGGCGACACTCTTTTGCACATGTGCCTGACAAGCTGAACAGGTCATGCCCGAAACTGTAAATTTCTGTTTCATAACCAACCCTTTGCTTTGCTGCTGTATCCGAATGAATTAGGGGAAAATGAATGATTGAATTTGTGTTATTTGAGAAAATTACCAAATATTATACAATACCGATTCTGTGGAAAAAATCAAGAAAAGAACGGTTGTAAGAAAGAAAAAAGATTGAGATTTTTTATAAAATACAGTTTTTTTCTTATAGAAAAATAAGGAGAAACTAATCAAATAGTCCTTTTTATCCGTTCTTTTCCTGACAGAACGAGAAACATGGCTGGTAAAGTTCTCCTCCCATTTCTGCAACTTTGAGATCCTGTGCTGGAAAATGGGAGACTGTCAATCCAATTAAGCGAACTGGAATTTTTCCCGCATCAGAGGTGTTTAACAAATCTGCCGCAATTTTTGAAATGGCTGAAGCATCATCCAGATATTCCGGACTGGTTTTGCTACGGGTGATGGTCCTGAAATCATAAAATTTCAATTTCAAAGTCA
>CASERY010000024.1 GCA_949290385.1 uncultured bacterium
TTCTCTATTACGTGCAATAGATGCTGCAAGGATACAATTATAGCAAATCCAGTCTTTTCCTTCATAAGTCTTATGTTGCTGGGGAAAAGAGAACAGAACCGGATGCGCCTTGCTGCGTTGATATTCCAAAATCACAGCATAGGATAGATTCTTTCTTTGTACAAATGAATTTTCCGGGTAAAAGAAAGTCCAGGTATTTGTTTTTTTAGAATATTATGTATATAAAAAAATTCCGTTTCCAATTTTCTTCTATACAAAAGATCAGAAACGGAATTGCTCAGTTGACCAGCATTTAACACAGCCAAGTGTCAAAAAAGAGTATTTCTGCAAAAACTGGACTTGATAATATACGGGGGGGAGGCAGAATCAATGGACCGGCAGTGGCCAGAGTCTGCCTTTGGGGCCAGGCATGAGCTTCAGTTCCATTCCATTAAATGCCAGCTTCAAATTTTCCGGTGTCAGAATTTCTTCACGTTTTCCCTGAACGGTGATTTTCCCACCGCCAAGGATCATACCCTGCTCAAAGGTCTGTGTGATTTCTTCAATTCGCTGCGTAATGAAAACCATCGTGGTTTCAGGGGAATTCCGGGCAATGGAATCAATGGAATCCAGCAGGATTTCTCGGCTCTGAAGGTCCAGATGAACACAGGTTTCGTCCAGAATCAGCAATTCCGGTTTGGCAATCAGTGTCCTTCCGATGAGTGCTTTAACCTGTTCGCCGGAAGAGACTCTGGCAAACAGTCTGTCACGGATTTTTTCAGCGTGAAGAATCGCCAGCACCTCATCAGCTTTCTTCAGTTCCTCCGGAGTTGGATCCCGATAAAATCCAATGGTTGATTCAAGACCGGAGAGCACCACATCCAGAACGGTCAGGGAGGCATTCAGGGTGTCATTGGTCCAAGCCTGCATGAAAGGACTGGCCCATGCAATTTTTTTACGGACTTCAAACAGATTTGAATGACCGTAAAGATTCCCGAGAATACAGACTCTTGCTCCGAAAAGAGGCCAGATCAATCCTAGAATCATTTTGACTAAAGTCGTTTTTCCTGCTCCGTTAGGCCCCAGAATAAACCAGTGTTCTCCGCGGTTGACGCTCCAGGAGAGATCGTGGAGGATTTCATGATTTTCAATTTTCAGCGTGGCATGTTGAATATCAATGGCACTGCCCATAATGCGTTTATTCCTTATGTATGATGTATGTGTTCCTTTCCCAGCAGATGGTGAAGAAGAAGTGAACTTCTGGTTTCCTTTCTGCTGAGAAAATGCTGTTGCTGCTGTATTTTCCACTTCATGCCGGACCACTCAGGCAAGGGTTATCAGGATGATTCCTGAAACAAAGAATGAATTACTGGTTTCAATCATGGACCCTTTTTGCGGAGGATGCTCCAGAATGAGTGATTCCTTACTGTTCCTGACTGTCTTTGAAACTGCAAATAGCGCAGTGTTTGCAGTCCATTTCAGCGGGTGGCTCATAACGGACTCCGGCTTTTTTAGCTTTGCGCATATTCAAGAGATTCATAAGTGCAAGAATGAAGCCAAGAATAATAAATCCGCCTGGAGCCTGTCCCATCAAAGCAAATCCGCTGCTCCAGCATTGCATGTCCACATTAAAGAGGGTTCCGGCAGAGAGAAATTCGCGGATGGCTCCCAGAATGACAAGTGCAAGCGTGAATCCAAGCCCCATTCCAAGGCCGTCGCAGAAGGAGTTTAGAAGTCCGTTTTTAGAAGCGAATGCTTCCGCCCGTCCGAGGACAATGCAGTTGACTACAATCAGGGGCAGGAAAATACCCAGCGCCTGGTAAATGGCGGCAGGAGCATATGCCTGCATCAGAAGATCAACCACAGTCACAAATGTGGCAATAATAACGATATAACATGGAATTCTGATTTTTCCGGGCACAATCTTGCGAACCATGGATATAACCAGATTGCTGCAGAACAACACAAATGTTGTAGCCAGTCCCATTGCAAGGGCGTTGGATGCATTGGACGTTGTTGCCAGGGTAGGGCACATACCCAGAGAAAGTACAAGCACTGGATTTTCTTTCCAGAGACCTTTTGTTACATTTTTTATTGGTGAAAGCTCAGCCATATGAATCACATATCCTTTCCGGATTCCAGATTTTCAGGGAATTCCTTGCTGTGTTTGGAAAGCATGACGGCCGCTCTCCAGGCGAGATCGGCAGATGCCATGGAGCTAATCGTTGCCCCTGTTACAAAATGAACGTCTTTGCCGGACCATTTTTTCAGATGCGGGGCATCCGGATTTGAAGTGGCGGAAGAAACCATGTCAACATTTTCTGCGCGGTATTTTTCCGAAGACTGTGCATCGGATGTACCAACTTTCAAGCCTTCATAGGAATCAAGTGTGGCATTGGGCGGAAGACTGGAATCGGCCGCTTTTCCTGTGAGAATATCGGTAAGTTTGCGCTTGCGGACGCGGTCTGTGACTTTTGTACCGATACCCGGAGTTTCACGGTGATCCGTAATGATGTATTTACGGATGGAAAGATCCTTGTTGAATCCGATGAGTCCTTCCATATGCCCTCCATAGCCGGACTCTGTGGAAGCGGAAACTGCAAAGCCTGCAAGGTGTCCCGCCTGACGGAGCGGATAGATTGTTACAGTGGACCCGTTTCTTGAACGGTATTCCTTTTTTTCAGCAAAAGGATCATTGTCAAAATCGGGCATTACAATGCGCAGTCCTTCTGCTGTTTTGGCCATTTTTGCCTGCTGGATCGGCTTTTCTGTGAGAAGAGCCACAGGTGCCATAATGGCAGTGGCAACAGCACAGACTGCCAACAGGAACAGTGAAAGATAAAGGATTCCAGATTTTTTAGTCAAATCTTCTTTCATTATTTAATCTCCCCTCTGCGCATATTGAGTGCTGATGCGCTGGTGGATGTCCATCCAAACGGATGTTTATAGCAGAGTTTATCAATGAATGGAACCAGCGCATTCATAATCAGAATAGCAAAGCTTACACCTTCAGGATAGCTTCCCCAGATGCGGATGATACAGGCAATCAGTGCAATGGCCGCCCCAAAAAGCAAGGATCCAAGTGTGGTCATGGGCGATGTTACCATATCCGTGGCCATGAAGAATGCTCCAATCATCATGCCGCCTGAAAGGATGTGGAAGGTCGGTCCCGGAGTCAGTTCCGGATATGCCAGATGGATAATTCCTGTGAATAGCCACGCTGTAAGCAGCATTGCCGCAGGAACCTGCCATTTGATAAGCCTGAAACAAATAAGTCCGATGCCTCCGATCAGAATTGCCAACGCGCATGTTTCACCAAGGGACCCTCCGGTATATCCGATGAAAGCATGCCAGATGGTTGTATCAGATGCTGCTTCTGCCATTTTTTCAGCGGATCCCTTGGCAGCTGCAGCAATACCGAGAGGCGTTGCTCCGGTGATGATATCGGGTGCTTTCGCTCCAAACCAGAGGCCTGGATTCCGCCAGGTTGTCATGGGGCCGGCAAAACCGATGAGCAGGGCCACACGGGCAACCGCAGCCGGGTTGAATGGATTCTGTCCAAGACCGCCGAAGATCTGTTTTGCAATAATAATGGCAATGAAGGAACCTGTGATGCAGAGCCACCAGGGGGCTCCCGGAGGAAGATTCATTGCAAGAATGACGCCGGTCACCAGTGCACTACCATCAAAAATGGTCATTTTCTGATGAAGGAGTCTGCACCAGATCTATTCAAAAAGCACAGCGGATATGCCGCACCAGATATAAACCGAGAGTGCATAGACCCCAAAATAAAACAGTGATGCCAGGATTGCCGGCAGAAGACAAAGCAGAACTTTGCCCATGATTTTAGAGATGGAATCATGATCCTGAATATGAGGAGAAGTGCTCAAGATCAGATGTTCAGGATTGGGAAGTCTTACTGCGACTTCCTGATCATGATTTTCAGTAAGATTTTTTTGCTCAGACATATCAATCAGGTCTCCCGGTTATTTGCTTGCTCTGCGCATTGCGTTGATTTCAGCTTTAGCTCTGCGGAAATGTTGGACCAGCGGCCGTTTTGCAGGACATACATAGGTACAAACTCCGCATTCCATACAGTCCATAACATAGGATTTTTCCGCTTCATGGTAATTTTCATTTTCCACGAAAACACTGATGGGACCCGGTAAAAGTTTCATGGGGCAGGCATCTACGCACCGTCCGCACCGAATGCATGGCTAAGATGTATAATGACACGTTTCCGAGTCTTTCAGCAGCAGAATTCCGGATGTGTTTTTCATAATGGACGAATTCAGTGTTGCCTGTGCAAAGCCCATCATCGGACCCCCGGAAATCAGTTTGGCCGGTTCGCAGGTTACACCTCCGGCAAATTCCAGAGCCTTGGATACCGGTGTTCCAATCCGGAGAATCCACGTGGACGGATTTTTTACAGGTGTTCCTGTGATGGTGGAATACCTTTCAATGAGAGGATGCCCTAAAACAACTGCATCGTAGATTGCCGCACAACTTCCCACGTTCTGCACTACGCAGCCGACATCCATAGGAAGACCGCCAGCAAGAACCTGACGACCTGTAATAGCATAGATAAGCTGCTTTTCAGCACCTTGCGGATAGCGGACCCGAAGCGGGACTACTTGGACACCGTGTTTGTCTGCAATCGCGGAAAGAGCCTGAATGGCATCGGGCTTGTTCTTTTCAATTCCAAGATAAACTCGTTTAAGTTTCAGTATTTTTGCTGCGATCTCAGCACCTGTAAGAACTGCTTCCGTACGTTCGAGCATCAATCGATGGTCTGCTGTGAGGAAGGGTTCGCATTCTGCTCCGTTGAGGATCAGAAAATCGATGTTCTTTTCCGGAGGAGGAGAAAGTTTTACATGCGCAGGGAATGCTGCTCCCCCCATACCGACAATGCCGGCATCCAGAACTCTTTTTTTCAGAATTTCACGGTCGATATCCTTCCAGTTTTCCAGCGGCTCCAGACCGGATCCCCATTCGTCTTTTCCATCGGAGATGATTTCAACAGCGGGAACAGCGGCACCGTTTGCACCCATAATTTCTGTGAACTCGCCGATTGTTCCGCTGGTGGGAGCATGGAGCGGTACAGAAACAAATCCGCCGGGTTCAGCTATGACTTGTCCTTTTTTGACAAGGTCACCTTTCTTTACAATCCATTTCGGCGGGGCACCAATATTCTGCTGGAGTGCCACAATATATTTGTCCAGAAGAGGAGGAATGCCTGCGGCTTTGCCGGAGGAAAGATTTTTTCCATCCAGATGCGGATGAATTCCGCCCTGGAAATAATGCTGTGCCTTTTGAATCAGACTCATGCTTCAGTCTCCTTCTTCTTCAGATCATTCTCATTTCTGCGGTCGATTTCGCGGGAGAGACACCCTGTAGGACATCCAGCCTTTTCCACAACACTTTCATCCGGTGGATTAGCATAATTAATTCGAATCATAAATCCCTGAGATGAAAAATGTTCTTCACCTGCTGCCTTGATACATTTTCTGCAGGCAAGGCAGGCACTGGAACAGACTTTTCTCCTCTGAACAGGTTTGTCCAGTGAATTACAGTAAATATGCACTTTAGCTGAGGCCGGAACCAGTTTAATCAATTTCCTTGGACAGACCTGCTCGCATTTACCGCATCCGACGCACAATTCAGAATGCACTACAGCGAGGCCGTTCCGAATCTCTATGGCGCCGAAGGGGCATGCATGTGCACATGTGCCATATCCGAGACAGCCGAACCGGCATCCTTTTCCACCTCCATTGGCTACCAGTTGTGCGGAACGGCAGTCCAGAATTCCGTTGTACTGAGCATTGCGCACCGCTTTGTCATTGCCTCCGGAACAAAGAACTACAGCCACTTTCTTTTCTGTTTTTTCACTGGCAGCTTTTCCTGTGATTTTTGCAATAGCTTCACAGGCTTCCTGAGTGATTGCAGCACATTTGGAAGGGTCTTCTCCTTTCAGAACTATGGCCTGCGCCAGATCAGAACATCCTGCAAAACCACATCCTCCACAGTTTGCGCCTGGAAGCTGTGCCAGGACGTCGTCGATTCTGGGATCGGATTCAACTTCAAATTTTTTAGCGGTAAAAGCAATAACTGCGCCGAGGATAAGACCAACAAGCGCAAGAATTGCAATAGAAATAAGTATTGTCTGAAGCATAAATGAAACTCCTGTATCTCAAAACATCATTTTACGAGCCCGCTGAATCCCATGAACGCCATGGCAAGAATTCCTGCGGTAATCAGTGCTATGGCTGTGCCCTGAAATGCTTTGGGAATCCTGGAAAATTCAAGGCGCTCCCGGAGACTGGCAAACAGAAGAAGCGCCAGACCGAATCCAATGCCAGTAGCAATTCCAAAAACTGTCGAATCCAGAATTCCGCGGTTGGCGGACGCGTTGATTTCGGCGGTTCCCAATACTGCACAGTTGGTTGTGATGAGCGGAAGATAAATGCCGAGTGCGGCATAAAGGGCAGGACTGAATTTTTTCAGAAGAATTTCTACAATCTGCACAAGAGATGCAATCACTGCAATAAAAAGCAGAATCCGTGTGAAGCCCAGATTGACAACTGCATCAAAACTGCCGATATGCAGGTGCAGACTTCCAGCCAGAAGCAGCTTGTAAAGGACTGCAGTGACAAAAGAGGAAATCCCCATCACAAAAACCACTGCGCCGGACATGCCCAGTGCTGTTTCGATTTTTTTGGAAACGCCCAGGAATGGACAGATTCCAAGGATACGTGAGAGTACCACATTGTTGACCAAAATTGCGCCCACAGTAATGAGCAGCCATTCGTTTGACGGCATGACATAGCCTCCTGATATTTTATTCTGAAATACAAAAGTTAACAGAAAACAATTTTATAATATACAGCAGCAGCTTTGGAAAATCCAGTGCAGAATACAGGTCTTGAACAGGATTTCAGGAGACATCGTTTTCCATAAGAGTATCCAGCCGTCTATATTCTTACATTTTATCTCATATTTTTGAAAATCTGGAATAATATTGTGCGTGAAAAATAGCTTTTCGTATGGGGGGCGAGACAGCTGAAAGCCTCTTCTGAATATGATTTGTAAAAAGATTTTTCTGATTTAGCCAGGCATAAAAATAAAACCGGAAAGAAAATGATTCCGAATCAGCTCCTTTTGTTTTGTCATTCCTCTACTTGTGACGCAGAAGAGTGAGAAAAAAAGCAGAAAAAGAACACATAGGATAAATACTTTTCCAATTGCTTTGGATATTTTATTATATAACTTTTACAGAGAATTCATTGCTATATCCTTATTCTGTATATTCCATCTCCATATAGTTTATCTTATTATCTATATTAAATAATATTCTTTGTAGAGATTTTTTGCCTTCTACTATTTCTATTTTGATTTTTTCACAACAAGATGGAAAATCAAGTCAGGAAGTCTCTTTGATTCAATTGAACGACATTTTGAAAGTGTTATGTCAGATCAGATTGTTTTCCGTTTCCCTTTTTTCGGGAAGGATGGGGCAGTAAATCCATTAAATTCTATCATTGTTTTTCTGTTTTTCCCCATCATTCTTCTTCCTAAAGGATAAAACTATGGTAGAATTATAGACCAAACAGTTCAGAAAGAATCAAGCATCTCTGTACCAGGGAAAAACGCTGAATACAGTACCCCAGTCCACATCCTTTGGATCCTCTTTTGCCTCCAGAAAAAACGGGAGCAGTTGCATTTTGATTTAAAAACAATTTGATAGCAGACGGGCTGTGAAAGATTTGCGAACAGGAAACTTGCTTGTCTGGATCCGGCCATCCCAATAAAAAACACATGAAAATACTCATTTTTCGAATATCTCTCTCTGAAGCTGGATTGACAACAATTCAGAACGGAGTATATTTACACGAGAGGTTTCAGATCGGCCATTTTTCAAACTCTTTTTCTGAAAGAGTTTTTTGAGAAGAAGCAGAGTCTGTTGATATTCAAAAAGGATCAAAATACATTTCATGAAAGATCCGGCTGCAGGAAGATTTTTCTTCTTTCAGCCTGTCCAGTTTATTTGGAGAGTGAAAATGCCCAAGAAAACGATTCCGCAAATACCCAGGGAGCAGCCTAAAAACTATAAAGCAAAAACTGTTACGAGAAAGAAAGCCACTGCTGAAGATTTATCCGATCAGTTTGATTCTTTTGAAACATTCCTGATGAAAAACTGGAAAGTCATTGCCGGATGTTTTGCGCTGATCCTTGTGGTTGTTTTAATCGTATGCATTACCGCAGAAGTTCAGAAAAGATCGGATATGAAGGCCAGAACTGCTTTTGCCAATGCCGCTTCGGAAGATGAACTCGTTGAAGCGCTGGATCAGTATGGTTCCAAAAATATTGCGGCGGCAGCGCGTCTGCGTCTGGCTGGAATGTATGCCGATCATGAGAAGTATCCGGAAGCTGCAGAGCAGCTGAGACTTGTTTCAGAGGATTCCGGAGCGGACTGGTTTATTCGTGCAAGAGCGGCTTTGGATGCAGGATATCTCTGCGAGAAAGCTGGAAAAAATGATGAGGCTTTGAAACTGTACAATACTGTAAGCTCCAATATGGATATGCCGGAAGCTCTTCAGGCGGAAGCATCTTATGCACAGACTTGCGTGCTCTTGTCTATGAACAAGGAGCCTGAGGCACTGGAGGCTTTGGGAAAGATCAACCAGACGCGCATTGGTTCCCTGACAGATCCCGAGTATGCATACTGGGCACAGAAAGCACAGACCCTTGAAAACCGTATTCAAAGCGGAAAAGCTGCTGTTTCGGAAAAAGCGCTGTAACAGGATTTTAAAAATTTGTGTTTCTTGAGAATTTGGTATTGTTGACACAGGAAACATGGATGATTGGCGGACGCTTCTGTGTAGAGAAAGTCTATCCGGAAGCGTTTGTTTTTTAAAAGCGGGATGGATGAAGGAGAAGGAACATGGGAGCTTTAAGCAGAAGACAGGAGTCTCTGGTTCGGGCGCTCCGGCAGAGACATGGACGCAGAGAGAGCGAGCTGTGTCTTTGTGACGGTCTCCGCTCAGGATCGGAAATTATTTCCCTGCGTCCGGATCTTCTGGAAATGGTCATTCTGCGTTCCGGTGTTTCCCTTGATTTGAATCTGCCGATTGAGCCGGTGATTTTATCTCCGGAAGAGTTTGACCGCGTGGCTGCCTGTGTCCATTCCCAGGGAATTCTTGTTATTGCCAGAAGACCGGCTTTAAAGGCGCTAGACGAACCCGTTAAAGATCCGTTTGTCCTGGTGCTGGATCGGGTTGGAGATCCCGGAAATTTCGGAACGATTATCCGTACAGCCAGAGCTGTCGGCTTGCACGACTTATGGCTGACAAAGGGATGTGTAGATCCTTTTTCCGACAAAGTTCTGCGTTCCGCTTCCGGAGCACAGTTTGCCTTAAGTATTCGTGTTGCTGATAACCTTGAATCGTTGGCAAAGAGCCTTCATGCGAATGGAATCCATACTGTATTCCGGACGCTTCCGGCCGGAGGCGAAAATGTCTTTTGCGTGAAAGATCTTTTTGAAAGATCTGCAATTGTACTGGGATGTGAAGCTACCGGCGTAGCGGAAATGGATCACTCCAGATCTTTGAATATACCGATGCCGGGTTCTGCGGAATCTTTGAATGTTGCCCAGGCGGCGACGGTTATTTTATTTGAATATGTGCGGAGGATGACCGCAGTCTGAGTCCTTATTTCAGATGATGAAGGAAAAGAGGTGTGCCATGTCAAATGAAGAACAACAGGAAATAAAAATCAGCAGCTTTCTGTCCGAGGACAGAATTCTGATCCTGCATGGACGTCAGAACAAGGAAGATGTGCTGAATGCTCTGATTGATCTTTTTGCCAAAGTGCCGGATATCGGTGCGAGGGATGATATTGCATGGGGCATTTTTCATAGGGAAGGACTGATGACCACTGGAATCGGGAACGGTATTGCTGTACCGCATTTCCGGCTTCCTGCATTGGATGAGAGTTATTTGGCAATAGCGGTTTGTCCGGATGGGATTCGAGATTATCATACGCCGGATGGTCAGATTGTAAAGCTTGTTTTTATGATTATTGCGGGTAAAAAACAGAAAACACTTCATGTACAAATGGTTGCCCGGATTGCCAAAACCTTTTTTGATGGACGCCTGAAGGCTGCATTTCTGGCATGCAGTGAACCAGAGAACTGCATGAAAATTCTTCTGCATGAGGAAGAGGCTTAAGTTTTTCCTTGACCATTTTTCCTGAGTGTTTGTACTTGAATTTCCAGCGTTTTTTCGAATGAATCCAGTTCTTGTTTGCCGCCGGTGAAAAGTCGGTCCAGATTATGTCCTGCATTGAGATGTGATCTGGAGGAACGGGCAGAAACGGTCCTCCAGTGAACTGGCTCAGATGTAGAAACGGCTTATGTCATGAAGGTATTTTCCACCGAAGAGCCAAAGCTGGATCAAGTCGATCAGGTCTGGCTCCGCTCTTCCCAATAAGAAGATCTGCTGTAACACAAAACTCTGGATAGCGTAAATTTGCTTCAAGGGAAGGTTCGCTGATATGCTTGTTGATTCTGCTGCCTGTTATTATGATTTTCTTGCAAAAGAGAATCACGATCCTGTTTATGACCCGGAAGTCCTTCGTACTTATATGGACCAGTGGGATGGCCCGGAGTTTATAGAACGGATGGACCTGAATCCGGCGAAATCGGTCCTTGAAATTGGCGTTGGTACAGGACGTTTGGCATTGAGAACGGCTTCCCTATGTGGCGATTTTACAGGGATTGATCCTTCTCCTGAAACGCTTAAAAAAGCATAGAAAAATCTGGCTCATCTGGATAGAGTGCATTTAATCTGCGGAGATTTTCTGAACTATCCTTTTTCCCGAACCTTTGATGTTATTTATTCGTCTTTGACTTTAATGCATATACAGGATAAGGCTTTTGCGATCCGAAAAGCTGCATCTTTACTGAAAAAGAATGGCAGATTCCTTCTTTCCATTGATAAGAGCCGCAGTGAATGGCTTGACTATGGTTCTGTCCGTATCCGGATTTACCCGGATGATCCCTGGAGAATAAAGGGATATCTAATATCTGCCGGTCTGGCATTGGAGTAGGAATACGAAACTGTACTGGCATGGATTTTTTCTGTGAGAAAAGAAAATCTGAAGCTCGTTTGATTTTTAGACACTTCTGAAGGAAACGCTTTGTATTTTCCCCTGTTTTTTTAAAAAAACAATGAGTAGGAAAAAAGCACTTTTGTTATGGATAAAATCAGTAGTAGTCTGATGATTTTAATACTTTTACCCTTCGTATTCAGAGAATTGCATGCAATGCAGTGCTGGCAAAGACAAGTCGTCTTTGACCGGAGAGAAAAAATTCTTTATTTTTGCTGGTTCTAATGCTGAAAATTTACAGGTCCCTGAATTTTTACAGTGCATCGGATGTCGTGAGTTTGGAGGCCAGTCGTTCAAATCGTTCAATGGTATGCGAATAGAACAACTTCCAGTCATTACAAAGTACACTGCCTGTGGAAAGCCTGTTTTTAGGACAATCTCCCATACAGAGCGGCAACCAGCGGCAGTCCAGGCATTTTTCTGAATGCGGATCTTTCGTCTGGCCCCATTTTCTGTATTCCGATGAGTTCCAGAACGTTTGAAAATTCGTCTTGCAAATATTTCCAAGGCAGTATTCCGGACGAACATGGAAATCGCAGGGATAAATATTGCCATTATGTTCTGCAACCAGATAATTGCAGCAGTTTCCTCCCATAGGACAAACCGTCGGAATTCCAGTAGTCAGTCGCGAAAGAATTGAGTCGAAAAGACGAATGGATATTCTTTGTGTGTCCTCCCGATACCATTCGTCGAACAGCCGACAGAGAAATTCTCCCCATTTCCCGGGAGAAAGCGCAAAAGACTGCAATTCCCCAGATTCATTGAACTCAGCACACTCAATATACTGCTGATACCGGATCCCAAGTTCCTTTAAATAACGGTAGACCTCTTCAGGATGATTCTGATTGGCCGCGGATACCAGAGTCAGTGAATTAAATTCCACTCGAAACTTCTTTAATATGCCAAGTCCGCGCATGACTTCCCGATAAGTTCCTCGGTTGTTTGCGTACCGGCGGAAACGGTCGTGCAGACTTTTAGGCCCGTCAATACTGATTCCGGTCAGGAAGTGATTTTCATGTAGAAATTTTCCCCATTCATCATTCAGCAAGGTGCCATTGGTCTGGAGAATGTTGTGGATGATTCTGCCTTCAGCGGAATACCTTTGCTGAAGCTGTACAGCTTTACGAAAGAAATGAATTCCCATGAGGGTCGGTTCGCCTCCTTGCCAGGCAAAAAGATACTGTTCCATTGGGATGGCAAGGTAACTGCGGGTCAATACTTCAAGTGTTTCCTGGCTCATTCGGTGAATGCCGGAACCGAAGAACTTTTCTTTGGGCAGATAAAAACAGTAACGGCAGTGTAAATTGCAGTTGAATGAGGCGGGTTTTACCAAAATCGGGAAGAATTCATTCATTCGAATTTCTCCGGATATATTATTGATCGGCTATGGGATGGCATTATCATCCTGTTTTGCAGGGACATCTCTTGAAGGAGAGAAAAGGTCCTTTGGAGACAATACAGGGAATCCAGATTTTTGAAAAATGGCGGGAAAGAAGCCCCCTGAAAAGGTAAGGGTGCATTTTTTTCAGGAACTCTTTTTTTCAAGCGGCTTCTGCCTTTTTCCTATGCAAGGTACTGGAATAGTAGAACCTTACACAGGGTGCCTGCTCCTGGAATAAACAATGGAGAGACAGAAAGACAGAGAATTTTAAAAATTTATCTTAATAACATTCTACCTCTTTTTTCCCGATTCCGGCCCAGGGTTGAGAGGATCGCGGTTCACAGCCGATACAGAGTTTTCCGTCTTGAACATATCCTTCCTGGCGTCCGACAAGTTCTTTGATTAACCGTTCTCTCCAGAAAGCAGTTCGTTCCGGCCGTTCCAGGGAGAGATCGTGCACTTCCTGCGGATCGGAATGGAGATCGAAGAGCAGTTCCCGTCCGTTCTGACTGAACCAGCAGTATTTCTCATTGCCGTCTGTAAGCCACTGGTTGGAAAGCCCGCCATTGGTGTGTTCCCCATGAATATACTCTCTGGGAAATTCTTTGGCGAGAAGACTCATTCCGTCGAGTCCGGGAGGTGGCTCTATGCCGCAGACATCGCAGATTGTCGGGAAAATATCCCGCAATTCAGCCAGCCGACAGTCTGTAATGCCAGTGCGTCCCTTTCTCATGGACCATGGAAGGCGCAGGAACAGTGGAATTCCGGCGCTTCCTTCAAAGGGCATGGATTTGCGGACTAGCCGATGATCGTAGAGCATATCCCCGTGATCTGAAACAAAAACAATCAGCAGGTCTTCCCATAGATTCAAATCGCCGAGTGCAATGAAAAGCCGGTTCAGTTCATAATCTATTTACGTAACCAATGCACAGTAAGCGCGTCGGGCACGTTCCTGGAAATACGGTTCTTCCGGGACCGGATTTTCCGCATTGACATAATTCTCCATAAATTCATCCCATTCCCCTTTGACAGGTTCTGGCATCGGCCGTCCTTCATACATGGAAAAATAGGATGGCGGCGGATCCAGCGGAGAATGCGGCCGGTGATAGGAAACCTTCAGGAAAAAGGGCTTTGTTGTATCCCGTCTTCGCAGAAATTCAATACTTTTCGTAGTTACCCAACTGGTGGGATGAAGTCGTTCATCCCATGGCCAGCAACGGACAGTATATCCATTGCAACCCAGTGTACAGTCACTGATATCTGCATCGTGGCCCAGTTTATTGCGTATGTCCGGCAAATAATCGTCATAGTCAATCGGGTCGCGGTATTTTCTCCTCTTGTCATGCAGAAAACCGTCGTGAAGTACCACATTATGGAATCCCATCAGTGCCCGGGCCGGTTCCACATGCATTTTCCCGACACACTGTGTATGGTAGCCAGCCTGGGCAAGGACTCCCGGCAAGGTAACAGGATATTTCCATTCCGGAGCAGAATCATACCCGGTAAAACCATGATTTTCATGTTTCTGACCAGTCAGCAGGGTAGCCCTGGCAGCAATACAGCTCGGACAGGCGGAATAAGCTCGTGTAAAGTTGATTCCTTCTCGTGCGAGTCGGTCAAGATGCGGTGTATGTGCGAATCCGGGCCGGTTCAGCCCCAGTGCATCCCTGCGCATTTGATCTGTAACGATCATGAGCACATTTGGTTGTCCATTGTTCATCCGATTCTCCTTTATCGTCTGGAAAGGGTGGTGCCGCAACAGTGTTTTTACAGTATCCGGCGCATTCTGCGGTAAAATAAGTCTGAGATATGCGCTTTTCAATCCCGTGAACGTATAAACTTTCTCTGTTTTTCAGAAAGAGATTTCTGTCCTAAAGATTCAGGCATTATACAAGTATGAATTAGAGCGGCTGTCGAGTGGAATGTGGAATCATGAAAAAAAGGAAGGAAAAGCTGGAAATGTCTACGACAGCATCATCGTTATTGAGCTGAATATAGAATTATGAAAAAAGGGGGGAGGGAGATTGTAAAAAATGTATTTTTTGATTTAATCAATTTGAATTTTTTAATAATTATAGTATTATAAGCATGCTTTGATTCCAAAATAAAAAGGACAGAGAAGGTTTAGATAAAATGAAATTGTCAGGAAGTATGGATTTGACCCGGGGAAATGCGGCTGCCAATCTTTTGAAATTTGCACTGCCTTTTTTGCTTGCATACTTTATGCAGGTGCTTTACAGCGCTGTGGATTTTATGGTAGTAGGGCATTTCTGCGATGGAAGCGCAGGGGTTTCAGCAGTGGCTAATGGAAGCGAAGTGATGAATTTAATCATGTCCCTGATCCTGGGATTGACGACAGGTGCAACGGTTTTAATAGGACGCTATTACGGGGCAAAAAATATGGAGAAAGTAAATGCGAGCATTGGCATGGTGCTCAGTTTATCGACTCTGATTGCTCTGGGAATGACTGCTGTAGTAGTACCATGCATTCCATTCATTGTCCATTGTCTTAAAACACCCCCGGAAGCTGTCCGGGAAACCGCATCCTATGCGGGAATCTGTTCCTTGGGGATTTTCTTTATTTTTGGATACAATGCACTTTCCGCTATTTTCAGAGGATTTGGAAACTCCACGGCTCCATTGATTTTTGTTGGAATTGCCTGTATAATCAATGTGATTGGAGATCTTTTGTTCGTTGCTGTTTTTAACATGGGTGTTCCTGGAACGGCATTGGCAACTGTGCTTTCTCAGGCGTGCAGCATGTTTTTTGCACTGTATTATCTGCGAAAGGGCCCGGTTCGCTATCAATTTAAAAGGGAAAATTTCAGGATTCCATGGAATCTTGCCAGGGACTATATAAAAATCGGAATCCCTATTGGCATTCAGGGAATCATGGTAAGTCTTTCTTTCCTTTTCATTTTTACGATTGTGAATTCCATGGGCGTTTCGGCTTCCGCAGGATACGGCATTTGTGCAAAGATCAATGGCTTTGCCATGTTGCCTGCCATGGCGTTTTCCATGGCGCTTTCAGCTACTACCGCCCAGAATATGGGTGCAGGGAAGCCTCATCGTGCCATCCATACGTTATGGCTTGGAATCGGGTATACTTTTTCCTTCGGGGCGGTGGCACTTTAGCTGCTACAGCTTTTCCCGGAGTTTTTTATATCAATTTTCATCAGTTCTGACGGGAAGGGGGCTGAGGATGCTGTATTGGAGGCAGTCCGATACATCAGAAGTTTCAGCTGGGAATTTATTCTGGTACCGATTGTTTTCTGTACCAATGGATTTTTCAATGGCTGCGGGCATTCTTTTTTTTCAATGTGCAATAATCTTGGATCCACGTTTATCATCCGGGTTCCCTGTTCCTATGTATTGAGCATTCTGCCCGGGGCTACATTGTTTGAAGTGGGATTTGCAGCACCACTGGCTTCGTTCTGTTCAAATATCGTGGCCCTGTATTATCTTTTCAGCGGAAAATGGAAGAGAAAATCTTCCGCTCTGCATCGTGCATGACCGAAAAGAAAACGGCAGATGAAAATCTTATGTGAAAGCCTGAATTGCATTTTCCCTTTTCTCCTTTGGTAAAACATCTTTTGCAACTTTTATCACCGGACGAAAAAGTTTTTTGTTGGAGCGTGCGTTATAAAAAAAGCCGAAAAAGTCTTTCCTGGAAGAGAAAAGTTGATGTTCAGCCAATCAAGAAAAGAAAAAAGTCTTCCAGATTCTAAAGAATAGGGAAGACTTTTGACTTGAATTGAATAAGATAAATGAATGTTTTTCAAAGATCCGACAAAGTCCGTTATTCCTTGACAAATTTTACCTGAACGCCAGGAAGTTTGTCAAGAGACTCTACAAGTGCATTCAGGTGTTCTTCACAGGTTTCAATCACAATGCTGATAATGGACAGATCATGTGCTTTAATTGGAAGTCCCATGCGTCCCAGAATGTCATCACCAGCTTCATGAAGAAGTTTGTTGACGGCTTCCACACTGGATTTATCCTTGATCATGATAGAAAGAACTGCAATTTTTTTCATGTTTCAAACCCCTTTTGTATATTTGTTTTGTGTAAAGTATTGCAATTATTTTTTTTCTGAAATGCAAGCGATTACGTCTTCCTTCAGAATCTGAAATAGAAAACCGCGGATTAATCAGATGTTTTGGAGCAATGGTTTCCGCAGGAGTGTTCATGATGACTTCCACAGGAATGCTCATGTTCTCCGTCATGGTGATGGCAGGTAAAGTTCGGGTTGAGTTTGAGTTCTCCACGTAGATAACTGCCAACGCTCTGAACAACATCACCGGATGCTCCCCCGAGTACTTGAATTCCTGCTTCATCCAGAGCTATGCGGGCGCCATTGCCGATTCCTCCGCAAATCAAAAGATTGATACCACGTTCCTGAAGCCATTGCGCCAGGGCCCCATGACCTGTGCCATTGGTGGGTTCATTGCACATGGCGGTAATCTTGCCATCTTCAACGTCGAAAATGGAGAATTCCGGAGTTTTTCCAAAATGCTGGAAAACCATTCCGTTTTCGTCACTTGTAACCGCAATTTTCATATAGAAATCTCCTGTTTCAATAATCATTCCGTTTTTGGGAAACTGTATCCAATACGTTTTGTTTGTACAAAAGACAGCATATCGTTTAATTGAAGTCTTTTTTGACTGCTGTGATTCCATATCCCAGCTATGAAAATGTTCCTTCCAGCCTCGTGGGATTTTTATTCAAGCGCAGGATTGAAAGAGAATTCTACAATGCAGGAAAGTATTTTCTTTCGAGAGGGGCTGTGTATGATTCTCCTTCTTTTCCGTCTGATCCTTTTCCTCCTGACTTTTACAATATAAGGGGCAGGAAAAAATTGTCAAGCAGGAAAGTAGATGAATGACCTCGTTAGACTTGCGAAACAAATCTGGAAGCGTCTGTTTTTACCTTTTCGGAAAGAACTTCATCCATGCTTCCAGAGCGAAAACCGGCAAGATCCAGACAAACATAGCGGAATCCATATTTTGAAAGATGTTCTGTAATGGCCTGTCTTTTTTCCAACGCCAATGGCATCAAAGATGGCGGAACTTCAATTCGGGCGAGGAGGAGATTGCCGTGTACTCTCAGGCGAAAATCTGTATGCGGGGGAAAAATTCCAGATAGAAATGTTTCAGCCGATTGAATCCGTCTGATTTTATCTGAAGAAAGTTCAGTCCCGTATTCGAACCTCGAAGCGGAACAGGGGACAGATGGAATCTATGCGGTCGGAAGATGCAGTTCTGCTGAATACTGCCGGATATCTTTTTTTGTCATTCCCGCCTCTGCCAGAGGAGAGAACACTGAAAGCTCCTTTAAAGCGCGCAATCCTGGACGAAAATGGTTCAAATCTTCTGAATTTGTTCCATCTGCAAGAGTGGCAATGTGCTTTTGTCGAGTATATTCCAGGAACTTTGTAAAAATATTTTTTTTGCAGAAATAGCACCGATCCGGTGGATTATTTTTGATCTCAGGAATTTCCTGAATAGGATCCATGGAAAAAATCTTGAGTGGGACTCCAAATTCAGTGGCAAGCTCCTGCACAGCGTGAAGTTCCTGTTCCGTTTGAAAAATAGAATGCATGTAGAGCGCTTCCAGATGAAAAAACTGTTCCTGCTGCAACTGTGCAAGTATTTTTAAAAGAAAGGTGCTGTCTGTACCTCCGGAAAACGCAACAGCAATGCCGTTAGCAGTATGCTGTTTTAAAATTTGTAAAAGAGTTGCGGACTTTTGGTCATTCATAAATGGCTCCATGAAATCTTGCAGCAGAGAAAGAGAAAATGATAAGGAAGGAGGATATCCTTTCCTATTTTTTTTGAGGGACTGGTGCCGGGACCGGAATTTTTCAATTTTGTGGTCTTCTGGGCTCCCAGTAATATAACGCATTCGGACTTTTTATCGAGAGGATTTCCCTGTTCAGCTGGAAAAAAAGTCTGATTTCTGCTTGCAGTTTTTTTCATTGCATTGTAAATTAAAGGAATTCGGGGGTGCTGGAAACAACGGAGTTTCCGGCTGAGAATATACCCATTGAACCTGAACCGGGTAATGCCGGCGGAGGAAATCGGACCGCATTTTTATTCTGCCCCCGAACAACAGTTTTTGCGGTTTTTGATTTCCTGCTTATAGGAAAGGATTTTCTGTCTTATGTCCGCAGAAAATATGATTTCACGCGCCATTGTCGACACCTTCAGTAAAAAATTCATGGATTATCTGGAAGTGGATGTAGCCATCGTCGGTGCCGGTCCATCCGCACTGGTTGCTGCGCGTTATCTTGCTGATGCTGGAAAAAAAGTTGCCATTTTTGAACGCAAACTTGCACCGGGCGGCGGAACCTGGGGCGGCGGTATGCTTTTCAATGAAGTGGTTGTTCAGGATGACGCTCTTGCCATTCTGGACGATTTCCATATTGACCATAAACCGATTGCAGATGCCGCAGGTTTCCATACATTGGATTCCGTGGAAATGGCAAGCGGACTTATTTTCGGTGCGATGAAGTCAGGCGCAAAAATGTTCAATGCTGTAAGCGTGGAAGATATTGTATTCAAAGAAGGCAAAGTAAACGGCCTTGTGATTCTCTGGACTCCGGTGCAGAGACTTGGAATGCATGTGGATCCCCTGACTGTTATTTCAAAATGTGTTCTGGACGGAACCGGTCACCCCAGCGAAATCATGAATCTTGCGGTCAACAAGGCCCAGATTCAGCTGAGCACTCCGACTGGAGGAATTCTTGGTGAAAAACCCATGTGGGTCAACAGTGGAGAAGCTTCCACCGTGGAAAATACCCGTGAATTTTATCCGGGGCTCTTTGCCTGTGGCATGAGTGCAAACAACGTAATGGGTGGTTACCGTATGGGCCCGATTTTTGGCGGCATGCTTAAATCCGGAAAGAAAGTGGCATCTCTGATTCTGGAAAAACTTGCAGAAAAGTAATAGCATTTCTGCATTGGTGCCATGTGGCCAGGAGAAACGCTGTTGTTTAATACCGTGCAGGATGGCCTTCCTGCACGGCTTTTTCATGGAGACGTTTTGAAGAATGATGACCGATATTCCGAGCTGTTTCAAAAATCGGGAAGAAAGAAGAGAAGCTTTTGAAAAATCAGGGCTTTATCCGGTGGTTTCCTCCGAATTCTGTGCCGGACGCAATCCTTATGAGGTTCTCTGCAGAATTGCAGAGGGCGGGGCACGGATTGTCCAGATCCGTGAGAAAAATATGGATAAGCGTGCTATTTACGAACTTGCTGTAAAATTCCGCCCGGTAGCCAATCAGTACGGCGTTCTTGTGATGATTGACGACCATGCCGATGTGGCTCTTGCTGCGCATGCTGACGGTGTTCACTGCGGCCAGACAGACCTTCCGGTGTCCGAAGTCCGGAAATTTGCTCCTGAGCTTCTTCTCGGCGTTTCAACACACAATCCTGTGGAAATTCGCGAGGCATGTGCTTCAGATGCGGATTACCTGAACATCGGTCCGATTTATCCTACTTCTACAAAATCGGTGTCCTATCCTGTTGTGGGAGTGGAACATTTGAAAGAATGGATGAAACAGGCTTCTATTCCTTTTTCAGTCATGGGCGGAATCAAGGAAAAACAGATCCAGGAACTGCTCAGAATGGGAGTTCGGCATATTGCCATGGTCACTGAAATTACACAGGCACCGGATATCGCCACTCATACGGCAGAGCTTGTCCGGAACTGGCTCGTATGATTTTCTGTTTAAGATTTGTACAGCACAGTGCATTCAAAAACACTTTTTGCAGTTTGCATATTAATTGTAAATATTAATAAAAAAGCCGTTCTTAAAGAAGAACGGCTCTCAGGCAGGATTCCTATGAATCCTGCATTATTTTTTTAGAGTGTTTATTCATTTGGGAAAATCTGGAATCCCGAGTATGCGTCATTTCCGTGTTCTGCAATATCAAGACCTTTGAGTTCTTCCTCTTCGGTGACACGCAGTCCGATTGTTTTCTTCATAATGTAGAACATCTAGAATCCAAGTCCGAAAGCCCACGCGGCATATACAGCGACACCCAGAAGCTGGATCCCAAGCTGATGAAATCCGCCGCCATAGAAAAGTCCGGTACTCTTATCGGAAAGTTTCAGCACTGCTTCTGCATTGAAAAGTCCGCAGGCTATGGTCCCCCAGACTCCATTCAGACAGTGGACACTGACTGCTCCTACCGGGTCGTCAATGTGAATTTTGTCAAGGGTAAGGACACCCAGAATAACCAGAACACCTCCGATACCACCAATAATCAATGCGCCTACTGGTGTAATTGTATTACATGGAGCGGTTACTGCAACAAGTCCTGCCAGGCAACCGTTCAGCGTCATGGAAAGATCTGGCTTTCCCATGATAATACAGGCTGTAATCATGGCACAGACTGTACCGGCAACAGCGCCCATATTGGTAATCATGGCAATTCGTCCGATATCCCCGACTCCGGATGTAGTAGACCCGGGGTTGAATCCGAACCATCCTATCCAGAGAATCAGAACACCCAGCGTGGCTATGACGAGGTTATGACCAGGAATGGAATTGGCTTTTCCGTCTTCCATATATTTGCCGATACGGGGTCCCAGCACAATAGCTCCTGCCAGAGCAAGCCATCCACCGACGGAGTGAACAACAGTAGATCCCGCAAAATCACAGAATCCCAGATTTCCCAGCCATCCTGCTGCATCGGGATTGAAGAGACCGCCCCAGGCCCATTTACCAGAAATCGGGTAAATGATTGCACTTACAATAATGGAATAGATCAGATAGGAAGAAAAGCGAATGCGTTCAGCAACTGCGCCGGAAACAATGGTGGCGGATGTCGCGCAGAACATGGTCTGGAAAAACATAAATGTCCAGTTCCAGTTGGATGCATCTTCAAATACTTTCATGAAAAAACCGTCTGTTCCAATCAGACCCCAGGCAGATTTACCAAACATGAAGGCAGATCCTACAAGGAAAAAGGCAATGCTTCCTACTGCAAAGTCCATAACATTTTTCATCATGATATTGGCTGCATTTTTTGCACGTGTAAAGCCTGTTTCAACCATGGCAAATCCAGTCTGCATGAAGAAGACCAGAATTCCAGCCACCAGAGTCCAGACAATATTCAGGTTCTGTTGAACAGCCTCTGCAGATGCGGAGTCTTGTGCAAAAGCACTGGCTGAACTCAGAAAAGCAATGGCAAAAACGATATAAAAAACTTTAGAAATCATCTTGATCTTACTCCGTTTCAAAAATTACCCAATGGCTTCCGGACCGCGTTCACCCGTCCGGATGCGTACGCATTCTTCCATGGGAAGAACAAAAATTTTACCGTCACCGATATGTCCTGTTCTGGCGCCTTCGCAGATTGCTTCAATGGTCTGTTCTACAAAATGATCGTTTACCCCGATGGCAAGCCGCATTTTCTTATTCAGATTGACCTCTTTTAAGACACCCCGGTACTGTTCCACGTAACCTTTCTGCTGTCCGCATCCCAGAGCCGTTGTTACGGAGAGTTTAAAGATTTCTCTTTTGAACAGGGCCTGCTTTACAGCGTTGAGCCGTTCGGGTTTGATGTAGGCGATAATTAATTTCATAAATCACTCCTGTCGTTGATTGAATAATGAAATATTCTGCCAGCCTTAAAGCAAATGCCGTGCCAAGAGAGTAAACAGGGTTGTTCTACACTCAAACTATATTCTCTCCGGGGTGAAATCTTACAAGGTCAGGTAAAAAGATGAAAAGAAAACCGTCTTATTATTTCATAAAATGTAAAATAAGGTGTTATTTCAAAAAATGAAAAACGGATGTATTGAAGAAAGTGTTGTTCAAATACTGCTACAGAGTTTTGTATTTTGAATGGATTTTTGATGAAGCAAAAACGATTGAAATTTTTTACGGACTGGATCATAGGAATGGAAAGAATGTTTTTTTATTTTATATTTTATATTTTATATTGAAAATCAGAAGAATAAAGAATTTTTTGAAAGAAAATAAAACGCTGGATTTTCTGGAAGTGAAATCAAAGGAAAATCCATTTTAAATAAAGCGTGATAGTATGAGAAAGAAGCGAGGAAAGCAAATTGAAAGAAAAATACTATGAAAAGAAGAGAATCAATGAAAATAAAAAACACTGGATATATTTTTACATCCAGTGTATAAATGTTGCGGAGTTGTTCCACGGAACCTGAAATGGTTGTCTGAGGAACAGGATTAGCAGAGTCAAAAACAGAATTAACTGTTTTTTCTCTTTTTATTCAGCAAGTTCTGCCTGCAGTTCCTGTCTGCGGTTTAGAAGAGTTTCTTTCAACTGCAGATCTTCTTCGGATGCTTTTTCCCCAAGAAGTTCAATCTTAGCAATTTTCAGGTCAATCTGATCCAGTTCAATCGCGAGGAAGGTCTATGGAGCAAGATGATTGGTTTTGTCCAGTTCCTTAAGATTGGCATAGTTCTCTTCAAGTTCGGCGAGTTTCTAATCATAGAGACTTGTCAGAGTCTGCAGAATAGCATCTCCACTTGCTTCAGATTCTGCAGCAAGCATCATCAGACTTTCTTTCAGCTGAAGAATTTCTCCAGCCTTATCCTGAATGCCTCCGACTGTTTCACTGACCTGGGTTTTAATGGAGCGCAGTTTACCCAGTGTTTCTTCCTGAAGTTCAATCGATTCATTAAAGATGGAATCCTGCTGTGCTTTAAGAACGTCGATATATTGGGATGTTAAATCGGCAAAGGTATTTTTGAGTGTGAGGGATTCTGCTGTCTGATCCTTGGCGGTTTGCAGAGACAGACGATAGGCATTGACTGCCGTCTGAACTTTTTCCAGAGATTCTTTTGCAGATTTTCTGGCCTTTTCAACAGAAGAGGATCCATTTACATTTTCCTGGATCTTCTGAATTTCATCCAGAATCAAAATGATTTTCTCATCGGTTCCCCCTTCTGTGAGGGTTTTTCGAATGTCTTGGATTTTTGCATGTTTGTCCCGGAGACTCTTGTCCAGAGTATTGAGTTTTTCTGAAAGTTCATTTTCGAGTTCTTCTTTTTCTTCCTGAAGTTTACCCAGCTCGGAGGATTCATTGTCCGTCGAAATGGAAATGCCAATGGATTTTGAAATGGGAATATGAATTTTCCGTTGGCTGGAAGATTCATTGTCTTCAGCCTGCACAGAAACCAGAACGGCGGAAAGAAGAGCCGCAGTTAAAAGACTTTTTTTCATGGCAGATTCCTTTCTTTTATTTTCTCTATAATACAATATACTGATTCCATTTGATTTTGCAACCCCCTTTTTTGCTTCAGAGACGTACTGGTTTATTGATATTCAGATGGTTGTGTTTTTTAGACTTTTCAAATTCAATACAAAATACGCATGTATGCGGATCCTGGAATCCACAAAATTGAAGTGCAAAAACCACCGGGAAGTGATTTTATAGGGGGAAAAAAGATGGTGGCTGGTTTCCGGCATGCTTGGTTATGTCTGCTGAAAGGTAAGAAGCAAAAGTGCTGCAAGGTTGAAAAGATTGAAGAGCATATGTATGGCAATGGGGGCAAGAAGGCTTCTGTTATGAATGTAAGAAAGTTGAAGCATGAATGCGAGACAGAACAGGGACGGTGCCGAAAACCAGTTCATGTGAATAGCCGAAAATATCGCGGATGTAATGACAGCGCTTGTCATAACATTTGTAACAAGAGCCAGTCTATTGAAAAGAATATGTCTGAAAATGAGTTCCTCGCTCAAGGGCGCAAGAAGAATGGCTGAAATTGCGATCAACAGTTTGTCTGTCAGTGTCGACTGCTGGAAGATCAGGATGAGATCCTGCGGGGGCAGCTCAATGCCCAGATATCTGCTGATTTGATCTACCAGGTTGGACAGGACAAGTGTAAGGACAAAAGTGAAAAGAAAAACAAGAACTGTATTTTTCCAGGAAAATGGAAATTCCGTATGAAGCATCAGTTTTTCTTTGAACTCTTTCCAGCGACTGCCATGATCGGCAGTATTGCTGGCTGCTGCTGACGTAAGAATTATCAGGGAGACCACGGGAAAGCTGAAAAGAACCATGGCCAGGCGAAATCCTGCAGATGGATGCAGAATGGTAAAAAATATATTCAAAAAGAAGGGGAAGAAAAAAATGAAAAAGAGAGAAAGCAAAACAGCCGGAAGAAATGTTTTCCGGATGTAAGGAATTATTTCCTGCGGAATCTGGTAATGATAGGGGGAAAGCATTGACGGGGACCTTTTTTTACAGCTGGAATTAAAAAAATTTTTCTAAATCAGTTTTGGTTTTCTGATTTTCGATATATTATACATCAGCAATTGTCTTTTTGCATGACTGTCAGAAGTTTTTTCAGGAACTTTTTGAATCTGCTTCTGTCTATATATACTATAATCGGTAAAGAATGACACAATTCATGAATATCGGGAGGCTTGTTTTATGAAACAGGAAGAATTGCAGGAAATTCAGTAGGGCATATCAGAAGCATCCGCTTTTATCCGGCCACTGAAAGCTGAGATCGGAAGATTCCTTTCCGGTCAGGAAATTCTTGTAGAGCGTCTTATCCTTGCTCTGATTTCCGATGGCCACGTTCTTCTGGAAGGTGTACCGGGGCTTGCCAAGACCCTTCTGGTTAAAACCCTGGCTCAGACTCTTGACGGGTCTTTTTCAAGAATTCAGTTTACACCGGATCTTCTGCCTGCAGATGTGATAGGAACAACCATTTACAACCCGCAGGAACACTCTTTCAGTGTCAAACGCGGTCCTGTATTTGCAAATCTCGTTCTCGCGGATGAAATCAATCGTGCCCCTGCAAAAGTGCAGAGTGCCTTGCTCGAATGCATGCAGGAGCGGCAGGTGACGATTGCCGGTGAGACCCAGAAAATGCCGGCTCCATTCCTGGTGCTGGCAACTCAGAATCCCATTGAACAAGAAGGCACCTATCCGCTTCCTGAGGCGCAGGTTGATCGTTTCATGTTTAAACTGCTGGTGAGTTATCCTGCTCGCGAGGCAGAGCGTACCGTAATTGACCGCATGGCGCATCCGGAACTTGAACTGAAAGCTCTGCCGGTTGCCAAACTTTCCGATATTATGGAAGCGCGCAAATGGGTGGACAAAGTGTACATGGATGAAAAGATTGTAGACTATATTCTGGATATTGTGATTGCAACAAGACCCGGCCATCTGTCTGAGCTGTCTGCCCGCCAGAGCGGGGCAGGTCTGGAAAGTCTTGCAGACCTGATCCAGGTGGGAGCTTCTCCCCGTGCATGTATTGCACTTGCGCTGGCGGCAAAGGGGCAGGCATTCCTGGAAGGCCGTGCGTATGTAACGCCTCAGGATGTTAAATCTCTGGTTCCGGATGTCCTGCGTCACCGAATTATGCTCTCTTTTGAGGCTGAGGCTGAAGGCTTGACTCCTGATACTGTAATCGATCGCATCCTGAAAGAACTGAGAACACCCTGAGAAACTTGCGGGAGATCGGAGAAAAATCACTATGGAAACGCGTGAACTGATCTCAAAAGTCCGGAAAATTGAAATCAAGACCAGACGTCTCGTGGATGAAATCACAGGTGGAGCCTATCACAGTGTGTTCAAGGGGCGGGGAATTGAATTCAGTGAAGTCCGTGAATATATCCCCGGTGATGACGTCCGGGATATTGACTGGAATGTTACAGCCCGTTCCGGTGCTGTGCATATCAAGAAATATACAGAGGAGCGGGAACTCACTGTGATTCTTGCTGTGGATGTATCCGCCTCCAGTCTTTTCGGGACAGATCCCCGGGAAAACAAGCGGGAGAAAATGGCCGAGTGCGCCGCACTTCTTGCATTCAGTGCCATCCGCAATAATGACAAAGTAGGGCTTTTGCTTTTTTCCGATCGGACGGAATTGTATCTTCCGCCGCGCTCCGGCCGCGGCCATGCACTGCGCTTGATTCGTGAAATGGTTGCCTGCGAACCGAAAGGGAAGGGCACAGATTTGAATGCAGCGCTGCATTATCTTGCGATGGTTCAGAAAAAGCGTTCTGTGATTTTTCTGATCAGCGATTTTCTGGAATGTGGAGATTTTGAAAAAAATCTGAAGTATTTAAGCCGCCGTCACGATACTGCCGCCTTCCGGGTTCAGGATCCGCTGGAATACGAAATACCCTGTTTCCCCGGGACGGTGCTCACGGACTTGGAAACTGGAGAAAAAATATCCTTTCACGGGTCGAGAGCTGCTGTGCGGCTTTACAGCGATGCCTCAGGAAGCATCCGGAAGTCATCAGAGGATTTGTTTAAACGGTCCAAGGTGGATATGATTGATTTTGTCTGCGGGGAAGATCCTGTGAAACCTATGATGAAATTCTTCCGGACTCGTCAAATGCGGAAGTCCAACTGACAGACGGGAAGAAAGTGAGCTTTGAAGCTATGAATGATTCTAATCAAATATCTTTACCGGCACGGCTGACTCAGATTGTTTTGGGATAGGCTCTTGCTGTCCTGATTGTGGTGGCTGTGGCAGTCTGTATATTTGCTGTGAAATATTATCTGGTATCCAGAGCGGACCTTCAGCCTGGTGAGTTCAGTGAAGTCATCCTGACTCCTTCTGAAGGGGCGAATATCGGAGAAATTATTACAGCAAGAGCTTCCATTGAAGCCCCGTGGAACTGGCGTCCCGGGATGAACGTCCAAGTACAGCTGAACGGGCAGAACGGCATTCAGCTGCATCAGGATGCTCATGTAGTCCGGAATCGGATTCTGTGGGGAAAATATCGGTGGACTGTCGAAGCAGAATTCCAGGCATTGCAGTATAAGACTTTTGAAGGAATCACGTTGGAAGTCGATTTTTCCAATGGTTCAGAAAATCGTTCATTTGTTTTGAACGTGCCGCCCATTCGGGTTGAGGAAACAGAGGAAGAGCAGAGTGAAGAGCCTGCTTCCTCATTAGAGCCTGAATATGCTTTAGCGGTTCCCCTGGTGCGGGAAGATAACTTCTGGGGAAGAATTTTTGCCGCTGTGCTGGGACTGCTTGTGATTGGTCTTGTGCTTTTTTCTGTAAGGGATTTGCTTTTTGGCGGAAGAAAAAAGAAAACAGAAAAGCCGTACTGGATGTTGTCTATTGAAAAAATTGAACAGCTGAAGACCAGAACTGCGGCGCATGAGCTTTCTCTGGAACGGGCCGTTGCCAGACTGACGGATATTGTACGTCAGTATCTGGAGCAACGTTTTTTGCTGCCGGCAGCTCATCTGACAACGGAAGAATTCATGAAGAATTTGGAAGCAGATGGAAAATCGCCTTTGCGGGAACAGGACCGCAAATTCCTGAAATCCTTCCTGAATGCAGCTGATTATGTAAAATTTGCTGGAGTTTCTGCAGAGGCCTCCATGTTTCAGAATGCGGCTGATAAGGCAGAGCAATTGATCCGGGAATCCTCTGAAGGCACTGCTTTCAATGAAAATGAAGGGCAGGAGAATGCCGTAAGAAATGGTGGAGGAGGAATGAAAAATGGAATTTGAATACCCTTGGCTTCTGCTTTTAATTTTTCTGGTGGCGGCTGCTGCCTGGGCGGCATGGATGATGGTGTCTCCATCCATAAAAGTCTCTTCAACAGAGGCTTTTGTTCGGGTACGGAAACACCTTCGGGAGTCTTTTGACTGGAAAAAATGTCTGACACTTTTGTGTTTCTTTCTGGCAGGATGTGCCATTGTAGTGGTGCTGGCCGGACCGAGAGAAGGATCCGAACGGGTCAGAATAAAAAGTGACGGTATAGATATTATCCTGGTGCTGGATCTTTCCGGAAGTATGAATGCACTGGATGTTCCGAGTGATGTGCGCAGTGTTTCAGAACTGTCTTCCATGCTGAAAAACGGAGAGCTCAAGAACCGACTTGAAACAGCCAAAGATGAAATCAGCCGTTTTGTGGAAGCCCGTCCGAATGACCGCATTGGATTGATTGTTTTTGCGGATCTGCCGTATTCCGTGTGTCCGCCGACGCTGGACCACAGTTTCCTTCTGGCCAATTTGAAACGCTGGGAAGCAGGGGCCATTGGTGACGGAACAGGCATAGCCTCTCCTCTTGCCAGTGCTGTAAACAGGCTGCGCAGCTCGGATGCAAAAAGTAGAATTGTGGTACTTTTTACCGATGGTGCAGACAATGTGGCTGCCAAAGTGTCCCCACGAGATGCGTCCAGGATTGCAGATCAGTTCGGCATCCGGATCTATACAGTTGGAATTGGCGGAAACAATGCGGTATGGCCTCAGACGAATATGTTCGGACAGACAGGTTTTGTTCCGTATCCCTCCGAATACGATGAGGGGTTGCTGAAAGATATTGCCGCTTTTTCCGGAGGCCGTTATTATCATGCTCAGGATGCGGACAGCATGGCTCAAGCAATGGATGACATCAATCAGCTGGAACGTACCAGCATGGAACAGATGGTGTCGATCAACTGGAAAGAATTATATCCTGTTTTCTGCTATATTGCCATTGGATTCCTTCTCGCAGGCTGGCTTCTTCAGGAAAGGATCTTTTTGCGTATCCCTTGATCAATTATAAGGGGCTGGAAGTTTATCCTGACCCGTTCCAGAAGTTTGCAAATGTGCTGCATTCCTTGATCAATTATAAGGGAGGGGAAGGCTTGGAATTCAGGTGTGAGATAGAGCCAGCAATCATTGATTCCTTGATCAATCCTAAAAGATAAGAGAACAGAGAGAGGGAGAGAAAGATGTTATTGGGTATCTATCCGGTGTTTTCGAGTCGTAGAATATTGTTTTGCAAAGAAACAGCCGGAAAGAACACAGATATCTTTCACAATCTTTCAGTCTCTGTTTTTCTTTATTTTTTTCCGGGTTGAAATAATGTGCCTGTTTTTTGAACGGGACGGGAAGAGCACTTTGTTTTTCCTGCCTAATTTTTCTTCGTTTTGGAAGAATCACTGCATAAAATGCCTGCTTTGCGGCTGGGGGAGTGAAGGGGCAGTGAAGGGGCTTGGTCTGGAAAAAAGGAAAAAGAAAGCCAAGCAGAAGATAGATAGGACTTTTTCCAGTTTCACAAGATATTTCTTATATTGCAGTGTGGTCTTTGGAGAAAAAAAGATGGGTTCATTTCCCTTTGATAATTTTTTTCTCCATTCCATCCTGTATGCTGTACAGTAAAAAGAATGCCGTTTACGGGATTTTTTCCTGTATTATCCATCGATAAGTATCCAGGAATCTGCCGACAATACTGAGGGTGCATGATTTTTTTCCTGTATTATCCATGGATAAGTTATTTCCTGTACTCTTTCCAAGAATAGGCAAACTTGCAGTTTTTTCCTGATTTGAGAATGTTGACCCGCATGACAAAAGTTCCCTTTAAAAAAAGGATCGTTGAAATACCATCAGTTTGCAGATTTTATACAGATACAGATTTGAATGGGCCCTAAAAAGAAATGGAGTTTTTCAAAAAATGAATTCTTTTTTAATTAAAAAATAGTAAAGATCAATAAAAATTCCTGAAAAATTAAAAAATTCTCAAGAATTATACATTCTCTGTGAAGTTTTAATTTGCATATTGCTAAAAAAATGTTATATAAATAGCAATCAAAATACCCATTCTCCAATCTCTGATCTGAAATGATTTTTTACGGTGTAAGGAATGAGTTTTTCGCTGGAGAGAATGGTCCCGAAATGAAAACATATGAGAAAAAATCAATAAAAATAGCAACAACAGAGATAAGTAAGGAGAAAAAAGAATATGGATTCTGTACTCACAATCACCTCATTTGCTTTTTTCACAATCCTTGTGGCTGTTCTCACATGGGTGCTGACAAAAGAAACTGAGTTGAACAGCAATGAAGGTTTCTTCCTGGCGGGACGTTCCCTGACATTCCCGTTCATTGCCGGGTCACTTCTGCTGACCAATCTTTCCACGGAACAGATGGTAGGCTTGAATGGATCTGCCTTCATTTCAGGACTTTCTGTGATGGCATGGGAAGTCGTTGCCGTGATAACGCTTGTTTTAATGGCGCTGTTTTTCCTGCCGCGTTTTCTGCGGGCTGGAATTACGACTGTTCCTGAATATTTGCGGATGCGTTTTGACGGCCCTACAGAACTGATCTGCAGCATTATTTTTCTGGCGGCATATGCTGTGATTCTTCTGCCGATTATTCTTTATACAGGTGCACGGGGACTGCTGGATGTGCTGGATCTGCAGAAACTGCTGGGCCTTTCTCCTACTTAGTCCATGTGGGTCGTTGTGATTGCCGTAGGCTTGATCGGATCCATTTATGCGATTTGGGGTGGCCTGAAATCCTGCGCAGTTTCCGATACGCTGAATGGTATTGGTCTTCTGGTCGGTGGTTTTTTAATTACTTATTTTGCCTTCCGAGTTCTGGGAGATGGCAGTTTTGCTGAAGGAGTTTCCATCTTTGGCAAGGAAGCATCTGAGGCACATCGTTTGAATTCCATTGGTGCCAACGATGCTGAAGCGCCTTTTACTTCGCTTTTTACTGGAATCCTGATTATTAATGCTTTCTACTGGTGTACGAACCAGCAGATTATTCAGCGCACTTTTGGGGCAAAAGGGCTTGCAGAAGGGCAGAAAGGAGTTCTGCTGACTGCCGGACTCAAGCTGATCGGACCATTGTATCTGGTCCTTCCGGGACTGATTGCCGCAGTTATGGTGACAAAAGGCATTATGACAATTCCCGCAGATCCAGACAGTTTGAATTATTCAGACTTTGCCTATGGAACACTGGTAAGCTTTGTTCTGCCCAAATGGCTGACAGGATTTTTTGCAGCGGTGCTGCTGGGTGCCATCTTATCCAGTTTTAATTCTGCACTGAACAGTACATGTACCATTTTCAGCTTAGGAATTTACAAACGTCTGATCAATCCTGAAGCATCGGACAAACGGGTGGTTTACATTGGTCGTATTTTCGGTTGCATTCTGGCTGCAGCCGCAGTCATTGTTGCTCCTCTTCTGAGCAGTACAGGAGGTATTTTCTCTTATCTTCAGAAGATGAACGCCATTTATTTTATTCCTATTTTTTCTGTAGTTCTGATGGGTATGCTGAGTACAAAAGTACCGCCTGCAGCTGCAAAATTCGGGCTGATTGGCGGTGTGGTATTGATTGCTCTTGGATATTTTGTGCCGCCTTTCAATATCGTTACAGATTCTGCCAGACTCGGATTTAAAGGGGAATATCATTTTGTAGCTGCTGTTTTTGTTCTCCTGATGGTTGTGATGTATGTAATCGGGCGTATTTGTCCGCGTGAAACGATTGTGCCGGATGCCAAGGCTACAGATATGACTCCATGGAAACATGCAACTTAGGCATCGGTTATCCTGATTTTAATTGTGATTGTGATTTACGCTGCATTCGCGGACTTTTCTTCCATTGCAAAAAATGATGTACCGCGTCCAGTACCTCCGGCTTCTGCTGCAGTAAGTGCTGTGGTTGAGTAAGGAGGAATACTGAAAGGTTTTGAGTTTTTATTTTTGATGTCTGTGTAAAAATCGATACCGCTTAAGAGAAAATCTCCCGGTTCAGAAAAATCATACTGAGTCGGGAGATTTTTGTTGTCCATAAATTATAAATTTATCCAGCTTGGATACGAGACTGTAAAAGGTTATATTTTTACTATTTATTAAAATAAGAATACTTTATTGATTTCTAAAGAGTTTGTTTCGATTCACTTGAAGACAGACTGGCTCTTTTGATTGTATCCTGTGGTACAGGATTTCAAAAAGAATTTATGATCCATTTTTATGCAGTAAAAGAATCGGGAAAGAAAAAGTTGGCTTTCAAGAAAGGTTTATCTTTTTCTCTGTGTTTGATGGGTGAATAGGTATGATGATGCCATTTGGATAAAGAATCATAGGTGAATCTATGAAAATGATTTTTATCTGTTCCATTGTCCATCGCTTTGTAAATTTTGAAAAGAAGAAGTCTGGGAATATTTTTTAGAGAGAAAGAAAAAAAAAAGGTTACAGAATCTTTCAGAATAAATTCTGGGAATTTTGATTCCATGGAATTGGAAAAAGAATATGAAATTGCTAAAAAAATAGCATAGATACATTTTTCCCTTTTATGCTGCCTTGCTTCCTTGGATATAGCAACATTTCGCGTTTGAATAAATAAAAATCCTGACTGAAAACGGCGGAGGATAACAGGGAATAAGGTGCTTTTTTCCAGAGGATCAGAAAAATACAAGGAGCTGGAACAAACAGCAAAAATATAAAAATGAATCGGGTTGCAGTGAAGAAGACAACCCGATTCATTTACGAAAAATATCAAGACTGCAGTTGCGTATTTTTTTTTAGCGCTTTATTTCCTGAATTTATCTTTTGAATTGAATCATGCAACCTGTTTCAGCTGCAGAACCCGATGGTTCTCCTGCGTAGGAAAAAGCTTTGGCATCTGGAATGCCCGTGATGGGGTCATCAGACATATTGAGGGCAATACAGCTGCCATGGAAGGAGCCGAATGCCTTGTCGAGTTTGTCTGCTTCCAGCAGGATTGCAATTTTTTCGCTGGCATTTTCCACCGTGAGCCAGGATGGACTGTTGTAATTGTACATGACAGTCCAGTGTCCGTGTGCAAATGTTTCCAGATGCTCCATATAGAAGTCGAGCCAGAACTTGACAATTTTGGATTGCTCATCCGATAGAGTCCGCAGATCCATGGAAAACATGGGTACCCCTGCAAGTGCGGCAATCATATGTCTGGCTACATTTTTAGGAAGTTCGTGCTCATTGAAGTAAATTGGATCTGCATGGCATGGGATATGGTCGCCAAGAACAATGCGAATCTGGGAAAGACGGTTGATGTTTTCATTGAAATCAAAGGGCACATCACCGGCACGGAACTGTGTACCGTATTCCAGCATGGATGGAGTTGCGTAATGCTGTCGGAATTCAATCAGTGCGTCGGGTTTGAGGGAGCGGATACCTCCGATGAGTTCGTCAAAATAATGCCTGCAAATACGGCCTCTGGGTTTATGGACGTCCTGAGGAATATAATCAAGGAAGTCTATTTTCAAGCCATCGAGTTTCAGATCCCGGACCAGATCAATGAGTTTCTGTTTTGTGCTTTGTGCCAGAGGCGGATACGCTGGATCGATGATGGCATGGGAATCGCCTGCAATTTGAATCAGAGCTTCTGGATTTGTCTCATACTGATGGAATTCTTTGCTGCTTGTTCCCAGGAAGAATGGGGCGGTCCACAGCAGATAGCGGAGTCCGAGACTCTGTGCATAGGCAATATGTTTTTTGAAGTCAGGTAGTTTTTTTTCTGAGTAGGTCCAGTTTCCGATGTCATGATACCAGTTGCCTATGGTTTTCGGAGAAACGCGCTTCATTTCATCGAAACACCAGCCGTCATCCACGATAAAGGTCCGGAATCCGAGTCTGGCGGCTATTTCGGCACTGCTGTCCAGGTAGTCCAGGGTAAGCGCTGCATGGGCGGCGTACCAGGTGCAGTAGACCGGAAGAAATGCCGCACGGGCAAAGTCCGGCTTGAAATCTGGAATAACAAGTTTGCGGTAATCATTCAAGAGTTCGTGCCAGATTTTTCTGCAGATGGAATAACAGAAGTCAAAAGGTTCGGTTTCCTCAGTTACAGCAATTTTGATCTCATACATGTAGCAGCAGGCTTCCTGATTCATTTTTACCAGAAAGTTTACATCGTCATAAAGACAGGTCAGGGCAACTGTGACAGCATTCTTCTGATCGGTACTCAGCATGGCCATGTATGGAAAATTTCTCTGCGTGGCGGAATTAAAAGAAATCACCCATTCATGCTTGATTGCAGGACTGAACATTTCAGGTGTCCAGAACCCCTGAATATTAATAATGGGCACATTGAAGCGTAATGTCAGAATTCCATCCGACGCCTCCAGATCCTTGCGTGTTACAGTGAACTCCGAAAATATTTCCTTTTCAGAAGGAGTGAAGGAGATGGAACGGATCGGGTGGTCATGTCTGTCGAAAATATGAATGTCCATGATGAATAATCCTCTGCACGGAATACTTTTTGAAATCCCGTGTCCTTTTTATATAATGTAAAGATTTTATAGAGCCGACAAGCATTAATGTAATAAATCCAGCGTCCGTTTCAATTTAAAAATGGAAGAGATGCTAAAAAAACGGCTTTTTCAGTTCATTCTGTTTGAAAAAACGGATTCTGCTGTTAGTTTTTTAACAACGCTCAACGCTTGTTTGAAAAGAAAGGAGAATTGCAAAAATGAAACTGAGCTTTTTGCTTCCCCGAGAGTGCGTCGTTCCCGGAATCCGGGGCGGAGAACGGAGCAAGCGGGATCTTTTAAATGAGCTGACCGATGTGCTTTTTCGTGAGACATCTCTGAAGGATGAGGGATTTTCCCGGGAAGAGATTGTGGAAACCCTTCTGGCCAGAGAAAATGAACTTTCCACCGGGGTGGGAGATGGATTTGCTTTTCCTCATGCCCGGCTGAAAGATTTAAAAGGGGCCTATCTGCTGTTTGCCACGTGTCCTTCCGGTGTCAGCTATGCAAGTCCGGACAACAATCCGGTTCATTTCTTTTTTCTGACCGTTGTTTCTGAGGATCATGCGAATTTGCTTCTACAGTCGAGAGCAGCACTTATGCGCTGTCTGCTGCCGCTTGCTGCCAGACAACAGGCTTTAGCGTGTTCAACACGGGATGAACTGTGGAAAATGATTGACCGGAGTGGCAGCATGATCAGCCGAGATATTGTTGCCAGAGATATCATGTGTCCGCAGATTGGAGTTTTGCGGGAAGACATGACAATTGCCGAAGCTGCCACAGCTATGCATAAATAGCATTCGGATTTAATGCCCGTGGTGGATGAAGATGGCTGTCTTGTCAAAGTCCTTTCCTGCAGGGATCTTTTCCGCCATACATTGCCGGAGATGTTTTTTACCATGAAAACATTGTCATTTGCAAGGTATATGGATCCATTTTCGCTGAACTTAAACAGAAACGGCATTTTTGTCCGGGATATCCGGACAGACAGGAAAACTGCTCTTCCTGTTGCAGAAGTCGATTCAACGCTGACAGAACTGATCTTCCAGATGTGTGCCTGCCAGTTTGATACTCTGTTTATTGTGGATAGAAAAAAACTGAAGGGTGTGATTAACCGGTATGCTCTGGTGGATAAAATTTTAATTGGAATGGAGCACTGAACTGCCGGATCTGTACTGTTCGCTGCAATGCCGACTGTTCCTGAGGTTAGGGGGAGTATATATGCAGGCTGGGGTCATCTAAAAAACTTCATGCTGTCTTTTATCTCGATTGAATTGGATTGGATGAAAGACTGAAAAGGAAATACAGATGAAAAAAGCTGGAGCAGAAAGGCTCTGACGAGAACTGCATCTTCCAACCGGATTTCTGGATGGCCTGCAGAAAGAGAACTGATGGCGAACGGATTGTAACTGTAAGAGAAAGGTTAATTTCCAGAATGATTTGTCATTTGCTAGCAAATATTGAAAATTCAGGTGCTGTACAGGAACTTCCATTTCTCGCAGAAAAAATGGGGGTTGAGCTTCACGGGCGCTTTGCATTGTGGGGGGCGCCGATACTTCTGCTGATCGTGCTGATTTTGTTCTGGTTCAGGGATAGGATTGCATCTTCTGTTACTGTGCTGATCGGTGTTGCAGTGGCACTTCTTTGCGGATTTACAACATTTGACCGGGCATCGGCGTCCATTGATTTGAATGCCTTATTTTTAATTATGAGTATGATGATCTGCACGCATATCCTGTCTGAAAGCGGATTTTTTGAATGGGCTGTTATCGGAATGACGAAGCTGCTGAAAGGAAATGTACTGCTGATTTTGTTCTTCCTGCTGTTCCTGTGTATGCTGTTTTCCGCATTTCTGGATAACGTGACAACGGTTGTGCTGATGATTCCATTGGCAATTATCATAGCTCGGGTTCTGGAAATTCCTGTGGAGGCAACGCTTTTGTCTGTGCTCCTTTCGGCAAATATTGGAAGCATGGCAACGTTGCTCGGGAGTCCGGCTAATATGATCCTAGGAGCCCAGACAGAACTGACGTTTAATGACTTCTTGTTGAATGCACTACCGTGTGCGGTGGGATTGACGGCAGTTTTTTTTGTTTTTGTTGTTTTCAGAATGTCTGGGAAACTTTTGCCGCCGGCAGTAATCCGTACAAGAGTGTCTGATTTCTGTCCATCCGGAGCAATTGTGAATTTAAAACGCATGCGTTCTGCGTTTGCAGTTTTCCTCCTGATGATTTAGGGCTTTGTCCTTCAGCCGCTGATTGGAATCGAACCCGGGGTGATTGGTGTAATAGGAATGGCTTGTATGCTGGCACTATATCGTCCTGAGACAAAGAAACTTATGAGTTATTTCCTTTGGGATGCCATCCTGGAGCTGGTGGGACTGTTCATCCTGTGCGGCGCATTGAAAGATGCCGGATCGCTGAATTATCTTGGAACATGGATTCTTGAGCTTTGCAGAGACAATGCTTTTGCGGTCTGCATGGTTCTGCTGTGGGGGACGGCTCTGCTGTCCATGTTGATGGACAGCATTCCATTGGCGCTTTGTCTGATTCCTGTTCTGGCCGGCCAGCTGATTCCGGGGGTAAATCTACCCGAATCTCACAGCAATCCATTGTACTGGGCGTTGCTTTTTGGCCTTTGTCTGGGCGGATGCGGATCTCTGCTGGGATCTCCGGCAAACAGCGCTATGAAGAGACTGGCTGAGGGAAATGGATATCAAATTACTGCGGCACAATTTTTTATGCGAGGATTTCCGCAGATGCTGATTCAGCTGGCATTCTGTACGCTTTATCTGTGGATGCGGTATTTCTGAAAAAGAAGGTTGTTTTTTATTGGGATGGAACTTGATTTTTGCTGTTTTTGAAGGATATTGGAACAGCAGATTTTTCAGTTCGTTAGAAGAAGCGCAAGTGGAAACAGACAGGATCGGCGGAGATTTATGACAGACCCTATCAATGGCATTGCCGCGCCGGCGGAAACAGAACAGGAAAGCGGACACGCGTTCGGTACCTTCAACGGGGTATTTCTTCCTTCGATTTTGACCATGCTGGGTGCAATCATGTTTCTCCGTGTCAACTATGTTACCGGGACCGGAGGCATTGCGGGGGCTCTTCTGATCCTGGTTGCCGGAGTGTCGATTGTGTTGGCAACGGCGTTGTCCATTTCGGCGATATCCACGAATACACCGGTGAAAAGCGGTGGGGTTTACTTCCTGATTTCAAGAACATTAGGACCTGGATTCGGCGGATCTATCGGAATCACGCTTTTTTTTGCCCAGGGAATTTCCATACCATTCAATATTCTGGGTTTTGCAGAGGCGGTTTGCACGGATTATCCTGTCCTTGCACCTTATTACTTTTACCTTTCTCTCGGGACAGGTATTGTGTTGCTGCTGGTGACATTTTCCGGAGCGGATTTTGCGATGAAGTTCCAGTTCGGTATATTTATTGCATTGCTTCTGGGAATCCTTACCATGTATCTGGGATCTGCCTTGCATTTTTCGCCGGCATCTTTTGCATCCAACTTCAAAGGATAGGAAAATGCCGGGTATGGAGCATTGTTTGCATTGTTCTTTCCTGCTTTGACAGGCATTATGGCAGGGGTGAATATGTCCGGAGACCTGAAGAACCCATCCAAGTCCATTCCGAAGGGCATTCTCTACACAATTCTGGCGGGTTTTGTTTTGTATGCGCTTGAGATTCTGATTTGCGGAGGAGCGTTTAAAAGAGAAGTCTTGATTAATGAACCGTATAAAGTCCTGGTAAATTCCGCCCCATGGAATTCTGGATTCCTTTTGACAATCGGCGTGGCTGCTGCAACGCTTTCAACAGGACTAGGACTTTTTGTCTGTGCGCCAAGAGTTCTTCAGGCTTTGGCGAATGATCATATTATTCCGTGTCTGGCTGTGTTTGGGAAAGGCAGAGGTGCTCATCACGAACCTTTTGCTGCAACGGTGCTTCTGGGGGGGATTGTGCTTGGAATTATCGCGGCTGCCTCCTGGAAGGGATTGAGTCCCTCTGGTATGAGCGCCGGAATGAATCAGGTGGCGGAAATTGCATCCATGTGCTTTCTGCTGACCTATACCATGGTGAATCTGGCGGCTTTTGTGGAATCATATGGAAAGAATCCATCATTCAGGCCGCGCTTTAAATTTTTTCACTGGTCTGTGGCTTTGTATGGTTTTTTAGCGTGTCTTGCTGTTTCATTTTATATTAACTTCTGGTCGGCGGGGATTGCGCTCCTGGTGGTATGGGGATTGTTCATCGTCATCAAGAGGAGAAAATTTCAGGCGGCTTTCGGGGATGCCCGGAGAGGTTTTCTGTATTCGAGAATTCGGGAAAATCTTCTGGCACTGGCAAGACTGCCGTATGATCCCAAAAACTGGCGTCCGACAATTTCAATTTTATCTGGAAAACCTGAAGAACAGCTTTACATGCCGTATTTCGCGTCTATTCTGGAGGCGGACCGGGGAATTGTAAGTCTGGTTAAATTTGTGGAATACGGTCCGGGTGAAAGTGCTCAGGGACTTTCGGAACATCAGGAAGAGGTCCGGAAGTTATATGATCTGCTCTGGACGCAGAACGGACTTTACAATGTATTTCCGGAAGCCGTTGTGTGTTCCGATTATGACCGTTCTCTTCAAGTTTTTCTGCAGGCGCATCTGATAGGACCGCTGAAACCTAATATTGTCATGATGAATTATCCGGAGAATCCCATGCGCGTGGAACAGAATATACGGCATCTGCATACGATTCAGGCTTTGAACATGAGTGCTCTGATGATGATGAATTTTGGAGGGTATACTGTGAATCCGGACCGTATGATCCGCGGGACAATCGACGTCTGGTGGCGTGGAACTCCGAATTTGTCGGTGATGCTGATTCTTGCCAATATTTTGCGTTCGGATCCGTTGTGGCTTGGAACGGAGCTTCGGATTCTGCGGGTTACACGTAAAGAGGAGGATATTTCCTCATAGGAAAGAGAGATGCAGGATTTAGTGGAATCTTCTCGTATTGAAGCATGCATTGAAATTATTCGAACGGATGATCCGTTTAAAAGTGTCATGCGTGAGAAGTCTGCCTCTGCTGCTGCACTGTTTCTGGGTTTTCTACTTCGGGAGGATGATGCGGAGAATCGCAGAAGTTTTGAACGGCTTTCTGAATTTCTGGCAGGAATGCCGCCGGCCTTTATTGTCTGTGGAACGGGAGGGGCGGACTTCCGGGCATGATAAAAAGAAAATAGACAGAAAATACAATCAAGGAACTACTATTCAGGAAAAGAAAGTGAGAAAAAAATGAATACGGATGAAATTAAAAATTTTATAGCGGAAAAAGTTGATGAAGGTCTTTCTCTTTCACAGATTCAGGATCTTCTGAACGAAAAGAATGTAAAGCTTACTTTTATGGAATTGCGTCTGATTGCTTCTGAAATTGAAAGTGGTGTATTCAAAAAACAGGAATCTGCCCACTCTTCCGCAGCCAAGAACGCGCCTTCCGGGGGAGAGACTGCTCCGGAAGCGGAGAATATCCGTGAAAAAATGGCTGACAATACAGAAGACGGTTTTTCACAGGAGGATACTTCAGCAGATTTGATGGATGATGATCCATCTGCTTCTGATGGCAGTCGTGGAAATGAGGGGGGAATCCGTGGTAAGACATCTGTTACCGTCAGTCCTATTCAGCGTCCTGGCTTTGCTGCGTGCGGGTCAGTCAGTTTTGGTTCCGGTGTGACTGCCGAGTGGTTCCTGGATCAGACGGGGCGCCTTGGACTTGACAATGTCAAAGGAGGAAAGCCGGACCAACAGGATATTGTGGAATTTCAGAAAGAGCTGCAGAAGGCATTTGGCGCATAAAGCAATTCTTGTTTTCTGTGGAGAGAATGAGAAAAAAGATGAGCTATGTTCCAGGACTGTTGTTCTGAAGTCTTCTGGCTCCTGGAGGAAGGAGATTTCAAAGGATTCTGATTCTGGATTCTGTGGCGGGATTGTGTGTGATTCTGGAGGTATTGATTGATCGGTGATATTCATTGTTTCAGCCGTATGAGCCTGGAATATCCGGAAAAAATGGTTTTTGCACGTTTAGGCGGACATTTACATAAAACCATTCTGGAGGGTTCTGCAGCGGAGAAGGTAAGACATGCTGCGATTCATGCATTTTCTCTGTGCAGGCCTCAGGGGCGTTATTGTGTTCTTCCTGTACGGGAAGTATCTGAAACTGGAATCCTTCTAACGGATGGCAGTGCGGTGTCTTCCTGCGATTTTGCCAGAAAGTGCAAAAACATTACACATCTCTGGTGTGCAGCGGTAACCGTCGGGGTTGATATTACGGAAGCCAGAGATTCTCTTGAGTCTGTAGCAGAGCGGGCCGTGTATGATGCCGTGGGGGGGGAAACAGCGGATGCCGCTATGGAATTCATGCACCGGAAATGTTGCCGGGATCTGTTGAGTCGTGGACTGAATCTTTCGGAACGCCGTTTTTCTCCGGGATATGGAGATATGCCGCTTGAACTTCAGTTTTTTTTGTACAATCTTTTAAAAATGAATGAAATGGGTATAACACTATCTGACCGGTGCTTTATGACGCCTGAGAAATCGGTAACGGCATTTGCCGGAATTACCTCAATTCAAGGATCTGTTTTTTATGACACGAAATGAATTTCAAGAATATGCCGGATCTCAGTGTCTGATTCTGGATGGGGCTACCGGTACAGAGCTGATTAAACGTGGAATGCCGGGAGGAGTCTGTCCGGAACTGTGGGTTTATGAGCACCCGGAGGTCATCTTGGATGTTCATACAGCCTATCGTGAAGCCGGAAGCCATATTGTTTATGCTCCGACCTTTGGAGGAAATCGTTGCAAACTGGAAGAATTTCATCTGGCAGACCGTCTTCATGAAATTGTCAGTGGACTTGTACGAATGACACGGAGAAAGTCGTCGGATTCCTCCTAGCTGGTTTTTGGAGATATTGCGCCAACAGGACGTTTTGTTGAACCCTATGGAGATTTGCCGTTTGAGGAGGCCGTGGAGATTTTTCGGGAAACTGCGGCTGCGATGGCTGAAGGCGGCGTGGATGGTTTTGCCATTGAGACCATGATGGATCTTCAGGAAGCCCGTGCTGCACTGCTGGGGGTTCGGGAAGCGGCTCCGGATTTGCCGGTTCTTGTGACCATGACGTTTGAGCCATCTGGAAGAACCTTGACAGGTGTTCATCCTGTCTGTGCATTGAATGCTCTTCAGGCACTGGGGGCGGATGCCTTCGGATGTAACTGTTCCACAGGACCTGCTGAAATGGCGGAAATCCTTGCTGAAATAAAGCCGTTTGCAAAAATTCCTCTGATTGCAAAACCGAATGCCGGATTGCCGAGAATGGAACAGGGGAGAACTATTTTCCCGATGGGTCCGGAGGAATTTGCTTCATATGCAGACCGTCTTTTTGAATCTGGTGCATCCATTTTCGGGGGATGCTGCGGCACAACGCCAGAGCATATCCGATGTCTTTCAAACGCTGTGAAGAAATGTGGAAAACCAGAGAAAAGAAAACCGGTTTCAGGTGTTGTATCCTCTGTTTCTGAGTATCGCAGATTATCTGTGGATCAGCTATTCACAGTTATTGGCGAACGCATTAACCCAACTGGAAAGAAGGCGCTGCAGGCGGAGCTCCGGGCTGGAAAAACAGATTTGATTTTTGATTTTGCTTTACAGCAGACTTCAGCAGGAGCTTCTATTCTGGATGTCAATATGGGGCTTTCAGGTATTCAGGAGTCGGAAATGATGCGAAAAGCTCTGTGCCGTTTGCTGCATTGCACAGCAGCGCCGCTCTGTATAGATTCAACAGATCCGGATACGGTAGAACAGGCACTGCGTCTGTATCCGGGACGAGCACTTCTGAATTCCATCTCAGCTGAAGAGAAGCGTCTGAAACAGATTCTTCCCATTGCAGCAAAATACGGGGCAATGCTGATTCTTCTTCCATTGACGGACGATGGCATACCCGCCACAGCCGAGGAACGGATGAAGGTGGTAGATCTTATTCTAAAAGAGGCTGCACAGTACGGTTATACCGTGGAAGATGTGTGTGTGGATGCCTTGATTATGACAGTTTCAGCAAATCCTGAGGCAGCAAAAGTATCTCTGGAGTTAATCCGCCGCTGTACAGAACGTGGAATGAATACTGTTTGCGGACTCTCTAATGTGAGTTTTGGTCTTCCGTCGCGGCCCCTGCTGAATCAGACATTTTTAGGGATGGCAATGGGGCATGGCCTGAATATGGCGATTGCCAATCCCCTGTCAGAAGAACTGATGAATATGATTGCAGCTGGAGATGTCCTTTCCGGAAGAGATAGACAGATGAAAAACTTCCTGTCAAAGTTTGCGAATTCTGCCCAGACAGGAAAACCGGAGCAGGGACATGGCAGATCATCATCCGCTATGCGGAATCTGACCCCGGATGAGCAGGTCTTTCAATGTGTTCTCCTGGGGGATGCTGAGGGAATTGTCAAACGGATTGATGCACTGCTTGCAGCGGGCAGGGATCCTTCAGACATAATCAGCGATATTTTAATCCCAGCCATTACAGAAGTGGGAAAGAAATATGAAAGCAAGGAGTATTTTCTTCCTCAGTTGATTATGAGCGCAGAGGCCATGGAGAAAGCGTCAAAATATCTGGAGCCGTTGCTTTTGAAAGAGAAAGGTCCGGGTGGCCAGAAGACAAAAATGATCTTAGCGACGGTGAAAGGGGATATTCATGATATCGGGAAAAATATTGTAGGTGTCATGTTTCGCAATTACGACTTTGACGTGATTGATTTGGGAAAAGATGTTCCGCCGGAACGGATTCTGGATACTGCTGTACGGGAGAACGTTACCTTGATAGGACTTTCGGCACTGATGACAACCACAATGAATTCCATGCGGGATGTCATTAACCTTGCAAAAGCGCGCGGGTTAACCCATTTAAAATTCATGATCGGTGGAGCTGTTGTGGATCAGAATTTTGCGGATGAGATTGGAGCCTATTATGCGCCTGACCCCATGAGTGCGGTACGACTGGCAAAAAAACTGCTGAATCTTGAATGAACTGTTGGTCTTTCATATCTGGCTTTGAAACACTCATAAAAAGCATAACTACAAATCTATTTACAGCTTCAACCTATTCTAATGTTTGAGGTGTCGTAGACTGGATCCGGCATATGCTTAAGCTGGAGATGTGTGATGAAAGGCATTGGATTTGTCATTATTCTGATGATGAAAGAGAAAGCCTGAATTCATCGAATGTGCTTATATATAAGTTTATAATAAAATAGGATCAGGAAGATCCATAGTAACTTATATAAGGAATCGTTGTTTCGCAGAATATGGGAAAAGAAATAAAAAAATCAATGTGTTTCTTTTACGAATGGATGGATTGCTGAATTTTGTCCGTTTTTTTAGCTAACTGCGGGTTAGGACAGAGATGATAAACAGAACTATGTAAAGATCAGTAGAATCATTAAATGTCCTCCCATATCCAGTACGCACAGCATTCTGATATGAGTCCAGAGAATGGAACTTTTCCAGAAAACAAAAAGAAGCCCTCTGTACACAGTTTCTGCAATAAAAGCATATGCAATGAAGTTTGTCAGAGGGTTCAGTCTTTGCGATGAAAAAGAAAAAATATTCCAAAAATCTCTGGTTACGCCACATAAAGGGCATTCCTGTCCGGTAACTCGTTTGTATGGACAGGAAAACTGGATTCCATATCCTTCCAACTATTTTGCCGCAAAAAGATAAATTAGGAAATACAAGCCAAAAGAAATGATTGTCCAGTGATAAATTTTAAAAAACGTTGTTTCTTTTTCTTGCATTGTGTTTTCAGTAAAAAAAAGAGATATTCCGTTTCATTAGATTTCCGTGCTTACACTTGTAGTTGCTGCAGCTGCAAAAACAAAACACCAGAAAATGATAATGATAAGGGCAATTGCATTCGTCACAATGCCGGCAATTCCACATCCTTTAGGTTTCTGCTCTTTACTTTTCAGTACAACATCAACAATGCCTAGAGCCAATCCTACTAATACAGGGACAAATAATAAAATTGCCGTCGGACATGGAATAAATGCTAAGATAACAGCGATAATACCAATAACCATTGATGCAATTCCCATAAGAATACTCCTTTTTGGTTCGTATTTCTGGTACTGTAGTTCAACGTCTTTTTTTAATCCATTTAAACAGATGAGACAAGAGAGAGATAATCAAAATTATTCCGCGGACAATAGCAGTTCCAACTGCATCCCGAGCAGTTTTTATTGGAAAATCCCTATGGATGTCTTCATTACCATTATATCCATTATCAGATAATTGCAAATCTTTGCTTAGATTTTATTATCGTTTTTTGAGAAGAATATCGTCAATGGTTACAACTATATTCTGTTTTAATTCCCCTTGTAAAAAAGAACAAGTTTTTATAAAAGAAAATAAAATTCATTTTTTTGAGTTCAGTATTTCTCTGTCACACTCGAAAACGGGATAACTAGACTTGGTGTAAAAGGCCCGTTAAATGAATCAGAAAATAAAGGATGTTTTTATGAAAAAGTCATAGTATAACTCCAAATTCAAAAGCCGTGCGGAGCTTGAAGCTCTGTACATGGATTTGGCCGAGTCTGAGATCGCGGACAATTATCAGTTTATTTATCCGTGATCAGGTTCAACAGGAAAAAAAGAAACTCATGGAAGGCGCTTTCGCGATTTTCCAGTCCAAGACAACAGAGCTGGAAGAAAGGAAGAATCGTATACTGAAGACGATCTGATGAGGAAATCGGAGGTTTTGAAATCAAGAATGAATTTTTATGAAGTTACGTCCCTGACCAGTGCGACTTGAATGTGGAAAAGCTTAAATAAGCGATCAGAATCCGGCTTTAAGCGTGAGTCGTCAGTTGAAGCTGCTTCAGGTTCCTCATTCGAGCTTTTATTACAAAAGCCAAAGGGAGATTTCCCGGACAGCTTCCGGCGAGCGGGTCAAGGACGAAATGATGG
>CASERY010000025.1 GCA_949290385.1 uncultured bacterium
CCTGCTCTTTCCAGAATAGATAATCAAACGCTGATCTGCCCGGACTGTGGAACCAGAGAAGCACTGGAAAGCATTGATGTGAATAAAGAGGAGCAGGAGGAGATTCTTGCGATTATCCATCGGGAAAGGAGAAATTTATGAAGCGAAAGGATTTAAAAGGAACATGGCAGGAAGCTGTGGAACGATTTGAAAATTGCTGGGCACCGGATATTCTGGGATGGTGGTATTCCCGCCACTGCCTCGGTGAAAAGTTGGATATGGAGATGGTATTACGGGACGCAAAAGAAGAGTGCCCTTTGATTTCTGCGATAGAGTTGGAACCGCATTTTGAAGTTATCTTGAATACGGATAGCGGGAAACTTCGGATCAGGTACAGAAGCCAGCATATCATGATTGGACATTCCTATTTTATAGAAAAAACTGTGTAAGACTGACACATAAATCCAATAATTATTGTGTGATTTATCCTTCAGAATTGACTTGATAATCTCTCCGTTTAGAGCGAATATGTGTACTACCGAAAGGAAAAACAAAGCAAAATGGAGGAAGAAGAAAATGGCAACATTAAAAATCAGAAGACAGGAAGGCTACACAGAAAACATGGAGAATCATTACAAGCTGCTGAACACGACTACGATGGAAAGTCTGCAGATCAAGGTTTCTGCCGGAGAAGGTGCAGTCCTGAAGATGGGCGATAAGGTCTTGGTTACTGACCACGCATGGAAAGGCTTTATTGCAGCCGCTTATGAATTTATTGAAACACCGGAGGAGACTGGATACGGATACATTGAATGCCGCCTGAATCTCATCGCCATGAGCGGAGAGTTATTTGAGGACGGCGGACACGCCATTGCATGGGCAATGCAGCAGTAAAAAAATAATGAGAATGGAAGCCGGGAGGCTTCTGTTTCTCGTGGTAAAATCGACACATTCTGAGATAGATATTTGTGCAGTTTATGGCATTGAATTCACTGGATAAATATGTGTTTCAGAGGTAATATGCTACTACCAAAAGGGAAAAGCAAAACGGAGGTAGAAAATGAGAACAAAATTTTATCTGAATGGAAAGAAAATCACGAAAAAGGCATTACAGGAACGGATTGGAGAGGAACGGCTGAAAAGGCTGGTACAGGAGGCGAAGGAAACCTTTCTGGAAGACCCTCTGACCCAGAATGATTTTTACCTCGGAAGAGAAGGAATGCTGACGATTGAATTTTGCTAAAGATAGAAACTTGGATGGGAGCCGCAAGGCTCCTATTTTTGTGCCATGAAACGGAGGTGGGAGCGATGGCGCAGAGAGGCAGGAAACCGAAGCCGACCGCACTGAAGATGCTGGAGGGCAATCCGGGCGGTCGGCCTTTAAATACAAAAGAACCAAAGCCAGAGAAGAAGGCTCCCCGCTGCCCTTCTTGGCTGGAGGATGAGGCGAAAAAAGAGTGGAAACGTATGGCGAAAGTGCTGGAGCAGATGGGACTTCTGACGGAGATGGATATGGCGGCCTTTGCCGGGTACTGCCAAGCCTATGCCCGTTGGAAGGAAGCGGAGGAATTCCTGACCCAGCATGGCTCGATGGTGCGGACGCCCAATGGCTATCTGCAGCAGGTGCCGCAGGTATCCATCGCCCAGACCAATATGAAGATCATGCTGAAGTTCTGTGAACAGTTTGGACTTACCCCATCGGCCCGGAGCCGGATCGTTGG
>CASERY010000026.1 GCA_949290385.1 uncultured bacterium
AGAATTTCTGCTGCATAGGCCTGTCAGAAAGCGGACAGATTACAAGATTTCATGTCTGGAATGCGTCTGGCTGTTGAGAGGAAAACGGGAGATCAGATGCAGCGATCGAGGCAGATCCTGGGCCAGGCCTTGAAGTGAATCCTCAAATGAACTTTGAAATTCAGCCACGAGGGCTTTTGCGTCTGACAATGAGAAAGGGGGTGGACTGAGTCCATGAAAGATTTATTACTTTTGCAAGTCCTTATGGTTTTTAGTAAATATTGATGAGGAACAAACCGAATGGAAAGGATGGATGTCATGAGTCGGCAGTCAGTCGTGTGGATCAGTAGAAAGGAAGATCGGTTCCGCTTTCCCTGACAGTCTTTTCCGACATCTTGGATTTTGCAGGCAGGATGGTACGGGTCGAACAGGGGCCCCGCCCAGACTCAATGAAGTTGTGAATATTTTGAAAAATGCTGCATGAGGAATGCAGATGGGAATGAAAGAAAAGATTTTTTAAGAGTTAGAGAAGGAGAAAAGAATGACAGAAACGAAAAACAATACCCCGGATGACTGTATGCTGTCCATATGTTTCGGTTCGAAGGCTGATTGTTTGCTGAACTGCCGCTTGAAGCAGGTCTGTGCTGACAAATACCGGGAAGCCAAGGAGGAAGCGTACGAACAGAAATTCAGAAGGATGGAATACATGGACCGTGCAAGCATGGAAAATGATTTTGTCCAGGAAGCAGATTTTTCTGAACATGAATCCGACATAGCGGATGAAATGGCAGATCAGATTCGTGAACTGGATGCGGAATCCCGCAGAAAACTGCAGGAACTTCTTTCAAAGGAAAGCATTCGGAAGATAAGCGAGGACGCAAATCTGGAGCTGATCCGGAAACTTGGAGAATTGTATGTATTTGATCCGGTTGGATTTGAACTGCTTTTTCTGCAGATGCTTGCAAATGGAAATCAGGTTGAACTTTAGCAGAAGAAGAAGTGTACGAAACAAAATATCAGCAAGAGTATTTTGCGCGGGAAAAAACGTCTTGCAGCATATAATAAAATGGTGGAAGAACATCCGGAGTGTCGTATGTCCGCTGAAGAATTGTTTGTTTTTCAGGGGGTTGAGCAGAAAAAAATGAGCTGGTGCCAAATGGCAGACATCCTTGGCTGTTCGTTGAGAAGTGTAGACAGAATTGTAGAGAAAATAAGGCGAAAAGGCATTCATTTGCATAAAAGACTGTCCGGCAGTCCTAAAAAACACACACAGGAAAGTCCCTGCGGACAGACCATTGCAAAGCTGTGAAGAGGAAAAATCGGGACAGGAAAAACAGAAGAGGGAAACGGGCCGTCAGGCATTTATAAAAGAGCCTCCGTAAAAGGTGAAGACTGTTGTATAAGGATGGGCTTGCAAATTCTTTTAAGAAATGCTTTTATCTGGCCGCTTTGCTTTTCCTGTCCCGGGATGACTTGTCAGGAAAGAGGGATAGGGTAGGAGTGCTGCTGAATTAACATTATTTCAGCGGCTCCTTAGATTTCCGGACGGGAAGTATTCCAGAATTTTCAGGAGCTACTGAATTAACGTTTCAGCTGTTCCGCTGCCGTTCCGGTCTTCAGAGCATCTACATAGTAGCCGGTTATTTGGGGACCGATTTTAATTCGGAGCTTACTGTCCTTCCTGGCATCGGCTGATTCTGAGACTGTACCTTCACCGGATCCGGTCATGACCACTTCTGTATTTTCTCTGGCGGCAACAGAAAGAATTTTGCCGTAGCGCAGTGATATTCCAAAATTTCCGGTATCAGGCCTGAAAGAGGTTTCAATCCCAATGCCGTCGCTGTAGCTTATGACATTGTGCGAACAGCCGCTGAGGAAGAGAAACAAGACTAAAGCAAAGAAGAGCTTCATTTTTCAGGCCTCCTTCAATGAAGAAAAAGATCAATCACCGACGTTACAGAGGCGGCGAGAGCAACGATCAAGGCTAAAAACCATTGCCAGAAGGTGACAGCGGTTTTTCGGTCGTTCTCCTCTTTCCGTTTGATTTCCAGCAGATGATTGGCCATATCGAATTTCAGTTTTTTTACATCGCTTGTAAGATTTGCCACGTCCAGTTTTATTCCGGGCTTTCCGTTGCCGAAAATAGCCAGATCCAGTTTTTGAAGCGACGATTTCAATTCATTGAGCCGTTCGAAAACAGCGTCTACTTTAAGCATGATGTCGGTGCATGTGGTTTCTTTTTTCTGCATGTAGGGTTCTCCATTTTTTCCAGGGAATCCAGCCGAAAATGCGTACGGCTGAATAGTGAAGAAAGGCTTTCCAGCGGGGATATCCGGCACGTTTCATGTCTTT